>JAIEQK010000062.1 GCA_019747795.1 Gammaproteobacteria bacterium
GCAGGCCGCTTCAGGTCACAATCGATGCTTGTGCACCTGGTGCTCCCCATGAGCCTCGGGTCGGTCGCCGGTGCTTTGGTCGGCGGCTATCTCACGGTGAGCGTGCCGGTCGCGGAACTCCGTATCGCACTGGCAGCCGTTCTTCTCTGGTCAGCCATCAAGCTGTGGCGGCATCCCAATGCCGCGAAGCCGAAAAGCGCTCTCTGAGCAGACGTAGGAACGGGTGAGAAGGGACGCCTCCGTGCTGCGCACGCCGGCGCGGTCCTAGGGCGCGCCAGCTGCCGGAGAGTCAGTCGAGAAGCCCTGTGAATCCCGGCAGAGAACGGACGCGGTCAAGCCACGCGATCACCGCAGGATACGGTTCGAGACTTACATCGGCGTCGCCGCTTTACGAGATCGCGGGAAACGCAGCGACGTCAGCCAGTGTCGGCCGCGCCAGCGCCAACCAGTTCCGGCTCGCGAGCCTGCGGTTGTAGAGCTCGAGCGCATGAGCCGTTCTCGAACAGGCAAGTTGCGCGTTGACGCATAGGAGTGGATAGAGCTTTGCCAGCCTGGCGTCGTCCGGGCCCAGCCGGAGCTCAAAGGTAGCCGCCGCGAGCCAGGCATTCACTTCCGCCTCGTCGTCGGGGTCGCCAGGTAGCCAGCGACCGTCGTCGTATTTCCTCGACAACCAGACCAGGATGGCTTGAGAATTCCGGATCAGACGCCCGTCAGCCTCGAGCATGGGGACCTGGCCGAAAGGATTGATGGACAGGAATTCCGGGGTCTTGTGCTCGCCCTTCAACAGGTCCACGGGTACGCGCTCATAGTGAACCCCGAGCAGGGACAGAAGCAGTCGAACCTTATGGCAATTCCAGGAAAGCGCGGTGTCGTATAGTGTGAGCGTGGTCATCGGTGGCTTCTCGCTGGTCGATTCCGGTCGCATGGTGCACAGGTCGACAGCTGGCCGGCCGTTGGCGTGGACGCTTCGGCGCTGCGCGCCGCGACGCCGCTCGACGGCGCGTTAGGCGGCGCAGGTCAGCTCGGGTGACCGAAGCCCATACACGAGAAAGGCTCGCCTTGCTCGTCCTCTGGGGCGTCATTGCCTATTGCTGGCTCGGCTTGCTGACCCCCGCAACCGCGCCGCTGGACTACCTCCTCAATCCAGCCTACTGCGCGATGGTGGCCGCGACCCTGTCGACGGCGCTCTATTCGGCGATCCACGTGTTCGCACCTGCTTCTGAAGCCCTGCGGCGCAGTCTCCTGGCCCTCTTTCTTGCCGGCATGCCTTTCGTCTATCTGTGGAGCGCTGCCAGGGGCGGCGACGCCAAAGCAGTCATTCTGGAAAGCCTCGGCGCAGCCGTCTTTGTCCCCACCGCGGTGCTCGGGTACCGCAGGTCCGTACTCGTTCTCGGTGCCGGGATCGCCGCCCATGGAATCGCCTGGGACCTCTGGCACCATCACCGAGCGACCTATATCGAGCCCTGGTATCCCCTGGGCTGTCTGCTGGTCGACGTGGCCCTTTTCGTGGTCGTGTGGGCGTATGTGTCCGAGCACAGCCGCGCAGCATCGCCAGTGACGTTCATTGATGAGCCCCCCACGGATGCACGCCAGTGCTGAAGCTAGAGCAAATTCGATCGCAGGCGGGATAGCGATGGCATATACCGGGTTCTCGGACACGACGATGTACAGCGGCATGCCCGCGCAACTCGCCCGGATGACATGGATGCATTGGGTCGCCATGGTGCTATGGGGCGCCACCAGGCCTGATTCCAAGGCTGCCGCCTGACCCGCCGTTGCAGCGGACTGCGCCGCGCCGGGCGCTTCGTCGCCCCTCACCGTCACGGCGGGCACCGGCCGGTCGGCGGTATCTGGGCTATTCTCCAGGCATGGCAATTCGAACGCAGAGGCCAACATGAAGCTTCCTCAGTCACTCCGCGATCTCTTGGCGAGCGCCCCGGCCTGCCACTTGACGACGCTCAATCGCGACGGCTCGCCGCAGGTGACAGTGAATTGGTACGAAGCGGACGGCGACGAAATCGTCTCGGGCCACTTCAGGGATCACGTGAAGCTGAAGAACGTCCGCAGGAACCCGCGCGTCGCGCTGTCGATCGCCGCCACCACGAAGAACGCCATCGGGCTGCAGGAGTATGCGGTGATCTACGGAGAAGCGAAGGTGTACGAGGGCGGCGCGTTCGAGGTCGTCAGGCGATTGGCCGACCTTTACCTGGGCCCCGACTCCGCATTTCCCTCGCCGAGTTCGCCCAGCGGTTACACCATGCGCATCTCGGTCCACAGAATCGCCGGCATCGGGCCGTGGGCGACGGAAAGCGATTGAAGACGGTGTGTATGCACCAGGAGCGCAGGCAGCGTGCCGCTTCGCTTTCAGGGTAGTTCCAAGCCTCGGGCGCGGCGAGTAATCTCCCCGCCGAAGCCGGCGCCCACAACCCCACACCGAAGAGAAGGAAACCAGGGTGAGCAAAGATTTCGATGTCAAAGCCACGGTCAAGGAGCTGGAGTCCGGTCACGTACCCGGGTGGATTCAGGACCATCTCCGCCGGTACATAGAGTCGAACGGTAAGGATGGCCACTATTTCGACGCGAGCGCCGTCGGCGCTGCCGGCCTGGTCCCGAGTCTGCTCCTGACCACGACGGGCAGGAAAAGCGGAAAGCGCACGACGATGCCGCTCTTCTACGGAGAAACCGACAACGGCTACGTGGTCATCGGCTCCAAGGGCGGGTCCGACACCCATCCGGCGTGGCACCTGAACCTGCTTGCCGACCCGAATGCCGAAGTGCAGGTGGGAGAGCATCACTACGCCATAAGAGCTCGGGTTGCGGCCGGCGAGGAGCGCTCGCGCCTCTGGGCGCAGATGGTTTCAGTCTACCCGCCGTACACCAACTACCAGCAAGCCACGAGCAGGGAGATCCCGGTAGTCGTACTGGAGCGTGTCTGACCGCTCGACGTCACCCCAGGGTCTTCGAAGGGAGCAGTCATGGATCTACTCGCCTCAAATCATACCGGTCGTGAGCTGTCCTTGATGCTCGCTGGCCGAAAACCACTGGCAATGTTCTTCGCTGAGATTTCCGAGCTGCCGAACGAGGTCCTCGTGCCGGAGAGGGCCTTTGCCGAACACATCGAAAGCGGCAGATTCGTGCGCGGCGAAATCACGCTCGAGTCAGGTTATTCCACCACGCTGGGCAGGAACGCCCATATACGCTATGTCTTCTATGCACTGAGTTCGGAAGCCTGGCGAATCGCGGCGATGAGCCTGCTGCGCGAATCCTTTGCCAAGTCGAAGTGCCCGTGGAACGAATCCCTTGAACGCATCGAGGGCACCCTGCTGGGATACACCGATGAAGAGATCACGGCGCGCTGTATCGCGATGGGGTTGCTGAGAAGCGAGCCCACGCATGGCAGCAGATGAGAAGGCCGCGTCCGAGCGGCCGGGTCACCGGCCGTTCGAACGCACGTCTCCGCGCCGCCCAACCGCTGAGCCCACACGCACCACCCGCCCACGACTCGAGTAATGACAGGAGCCTCGCCCGTGACTCCCGCAATCGCAGTGATCGGCCTTCTTCGCTTTCCCCCCGAGCGCCTCCCCGAGCTGCGCCCGCATCTCAAGGCACTTGTCGAAGCCACCTATGCGAACGATGGATGTATCGCTTACGACGTGGCGGAGGATCCATTCGACCCGGGCCTGGTCCGCTTCGCGGAACTGTGGCCAGACCACCAGAGCCTCGAGCGGCATTTGCAGGCGCCCCACATCGAGCCCTGGCGGACTGCGGCCAGGCGTTGCGGCTTGCTGGAGCGCAAGTTCACGGCCTACGAAGTCACGTCCAGCAAGGACATCTGAGCTGGCCCCCTGTGGAGGGACCCCATGAAGCCGTTTTCCCTGGCCCTCAAGCTGACCTCCCTGGTCTTCTTCGCTGTAGCGTCCGTTCATCTCCTGCTCGGGCTCGGCGCCGACCAGCTGTTGGGCGCTGTGGTCCCGGCGGCGGCCCTGAACGAACCATCGCTGGACAGCCAGAACCGCTTCTATGGTGTGTCGTTCGCGTTCTACGGCGTTGCGCTCTTTATCTGTGCTCGAGACCTCGAGCGATTCCGCCCCATACTCGAGGCGGCGTTCCTGGTCTTCTTCCTGGCCGGTTGCGCGCGCCTGGTCTCATGGGGGCTGCGTGGCGCGCCCGCCCCACTGGTCATGGGCCTCATGGGCGCGGAGCTCGTGTTGCCGCCGGTGTTGTATGCCTGGTTGCGAAGCGCGCTTCGGCCCCGCACGTGAGAGGGGGTTCCTTGGACGGAACAACTGAACTCGCGTTGTCCCGGATGCATGAACTATCCGAGCCTGGAGTGCCGCATGGGAACCGCCCGTCCGATCAGTGAATCCCAACTTCGCCTCATCAAGCCCGGCCTGAGACTGTTCACGCGGCTTCACGTGTTTCTGTACAGGCTGAGTGGCGGCCGCCTCTTCAACAGGATGGGCGGCGGCGAGGTGTGTATCGTCACGATGAAGGGCGCGAAGACCGGACGCGCTAAGGACTTCCCCCTGATGTACGTGCCATACAAGGACGGCATCGTCCTGGTGGCATCGCTCGCGGGCGCGCCGAGGCATCCGGTCTGGTATCACAACTTGATGAAGCACCCTGCCTTCGAAGTGACCAAGGGATCGGAGACTCGCACCCTGGTCGCCCGGCTTGCGACCGCAGCCGAAAAGGCGGACGTCTGGCCGCTGTGCTGCCAGGTATACCCGGCCTTTGCGCTCTACCAGCGCCGCACGGACAGGGACATTCCCGTATTCATCTGTGAGCCGGTCACTGGTTAGGCCTGAGCAAGACGCGGTGCCGCGCTCGACCTGGAAGCACGCGCGCCCGAATTGATCCTCCACTCGACGCCGGCGCCCGCGGCGGCCGGCATCGTTGACCTCCCACGTAATCGTGCGCCCCGCTCGAGCGGCGTAGATTGCCGCCATCCCAACCCGGAGCTCGACGCCCATGCTGCCCTTCCGCGCTTTCCTCGCGGTGCTGATCGCGGTCCTCTACGCCTACACCTTCATGGTTGGCAGCGCCCATGGCTGGAACCTTCTGCCGGTGTTCTTCGCCGACATCGCGCGCATGGCTTGGCCGGGCCAGTTCAATCTCGACTTCACATTCATGTTGATGCTGTCCGCGCTGTGGGTGGCGTGGCGTCACGGCTTCTCCGGCGCAGGTCTCGCGCTCGCGTTCGTGGCCTCCGTGGGCGGCACCGGCTTCCTCGCCCCCTACCTGCTGGTGCTCACGTTCCAGACCGGCGGCGACATGCGCGCGCTGCTGCTCGGACCGGAGCGCGCGCGCGCGGCGCGCTGAAGAGTCACTTTCCAATCCAAGGAGACCGACCATGCTGTTCAATTCGATCCTCGCGGCGCTCGGTGCGCTGTGCTTCGTCGTCGCCCTGGTGCTGCTCGCCCGTCAGTCATCGGGCGGCCGCGCGCTATGGCAGGCGCCGCTCGCGCTGTCCTGCCTGTTCCTGGTGTACTCAGTGTGGACCATCGGTCTCGAGGGACCGGTCGGCTTCTGGCCCGTGCATACCCAGAGTTTCTGGGGTACCCAGGTGTGGCTCGACCTCCTGTTGTCAATCGGCATCGGCTGGGCGCTGGTGCTGCCGCGCGCGCGCGCGGTGGGCATGCATGCCGGCCTGTGGCTGGTCGCCATTGTGATGAGCGGCTCGGTCGCGCTTCTCGCGATGGTCGCCCGGCTCTGGTTCCTGGAGAGTCGGGGCGCCGCGGCGCCCATTCGCGCCTGACCGCGGCGTTGCCTGGCGGGGCGTCGACGCACCATACTGCGGAGGGCGCCGAGTGGCGTCGGCAACGGGGAGGCGCGCAGCGCATGGTCATCGTGCTCGGCACCATCGTTCTGGAATCGGAAGCAGAGGCGACGCGGCTCACCGAGGCCCTCGTCGCCCGCGCGGCACGCAGCCGCGCCGACGCCGGCAATCTCGACTACGCGTTCTCGCGCGGCCTGGAAGACGGGCGCGAGATCAGGCTGACCGAGATCTGGGAGAGCGAGGCGCTCCTGATGGCGCACCTGCAGATCCCGGACCCGGCCTTCAACGAGGCCCTCGCCAGCGCGCGCATCACCTCGGCCAAGGTCACGGCCTACGACGGCGCCAACGCCCGCGTGCTGATGCAGCGCTGAGCGCGCCGCGGCACTGGCATCACCACACCAGACAATATTCACGACCACAAGAACGGGGAGCGCGACATGAGCGGAGCGGATGTGAACCTGGGCTGGAGCGATCTGCTCCGCATGGGCGACGAAGTGAAGGCGGAGAACGGTCCCGGCTCTGCCGGCTGGCAGTTCGAGGGCTCGGAGACGCAGCGGGTAAACGACTTGTTCATGCGCGCGCTGCGCGAGAACGGCGGCAAGGTCCCGGGCGAGCTGTCGGCCATTCCCGGCCTCATTCTCACGACCATCGGTGCGAAGAGCGGCGAGAAGCGCTCGGTCCCGCTCGCCTACCAGGAGATCGACGGCCGGCTCGTGATCATCGCCTCCATGGCCGGTGCGCCGCGTAATCCGCCCTGGTTTCACAACCTGGTGCAGAACCCGGCGGTGGTGGTGGAGAAGGACGGCGAGACTTTCAATGCGCAGGCGGTGGTGACGAGCGGCGCCGATCGCGACTACCTCTACGCCAAGGTCGCGGAAGTGCTGCCGGCCTTCCAGGAATACCAGACGCGCACCACGCGCGTCATTCCGGTGGTCGAATTGAAGCGCGTCGGCTGAGCGCGCGCGAAGCGATGCAGGACCTGGCGCACCGGCTCGCCACGTCCGCCGACCTCGACCTGCTGTCGGCGCTGATGCGCGCGGCCATCGACGAGCTGCAGAAGCCCTTCCTGAACGACGCGCAGATCGCCGCCAGCCGCCTGCTGATGGGCCTCGACACCCAGCTGGTGGCCGACGGCACCTATTTCATCGTGACCCGCGCCGGTGAACTCGCCGGCTGCGGCGGCTGGAGCCGGCGCGCCACGCTCTACGGCGGCGACCAGACGCCGGGCCGCAGTCCGGCGCTGCTCGACCCGGCGCAAGATCCCGCCAGGGTGCGCGCGATGTACACCCATCCCGACCACGCGCGCTGTGGCGTGGGGCGACTGATCTTGAATCTCTGCGAGAACGCGGCGCGCGCCGAGGGTTTTCGCGCGGTGGAACTGGTCGCGACGCTCGCGGGCGAGCCGCTCTACCGCGCCTGCGGCTATGCGCCCGTCGAGCCCTTCGAGGACACGCGCGGCGGTGCGCCGGTGCCCTTGCTCCGCATGCGCAAGGCGCTGTAACGAGTATGCGCCGGCTCGCCTCCCCCAACGCGAGCGGTTAGACTCGCGGCCCGCCAGGACTCGCCGCCCATGACCGCCACCACCCAGGAACCCGATCTGCGCATCGCCGGCTTCGCGCTGTGGGTCGACGCCCGCACCGCGCCCGAGTCCGATGACTACTGGGACGGCAACTGGCTGCAGGTCCGGGCGAGCTACGAGGCCAGCGACTCCAGCGTGCGCGCTGCGGGCGCACTGATACACGCGAGCGAACTCGCGACCCTGGTCGCGGGTTGTCGCAAGCTGCTGGCCGGCGAGGCCGCCGAGGCCGGGCTCTACTGCTCGGCGCCCAATCTCAAGCTCGAGCTGTGGTCGGCGCCCGGCGGCGCGGTGGTCGGCAAGCTGCGCATCACCCCCGATCACCAGGCCGAACTGCACGACTACGGCTTCGCCACCGACGCGGCGGGGATCGAGGCGCTGGTCGCGGCCTGTGTGCGCGTGCTCGACCGCTTCCCGCTGCGCGGCAAGCGTTGAGGCGTCGATCGTCATGACGCAAGGCAAGCTCCCCGAAGCCCGCTGCAAGTGCCGCAAGTGCGGCGCCGTCAGCACCGCCCGCGAGTGGAATGTCGCGCCGGGCGGCGGCGCGTGTCCGCGCTGCGGTCATGGCGCCTTCTCCATTTCCTTCGATCGCCCGGCGGCGCCGTCGACGGTGGCGCCGGTGCCGGTGCGGCCGCAGGCGGTGGACGCCCACGGCCGTCATCGGCGCATCGTGCGGCGCGAGGACTTCGAGCAGAAGCCCTCGGCGCCCGCGCCTGGGGCCGCCTTCGCGGAGCGCCTGCGCAAACGGATGGGTCTGCCACCCGACGACGAATGAGTCGCGGTCCTCGCGCTGCGGGCGATGCGCGAAACTGGCACACTGCAGCCATGGACGACGACGAGCCGCACATCATCCCCGCGCCCAAGCCGCCGCGCCGCCCGACGGCCGCGACCCGCAGCCTGAGTCCGCGCGCGCGCAATACGCGCTGCTCGTTCTGCGACAAGCCCTTGAGCGACGCGCGCGCGATGGTGAAGTCCGCCACGGCGCACATCTGCGATGAATGCATCCAGCGCTTTCGCTCGCTGGTGAAGGACGACACCCCGCCAGGCTGAGCGCCCGCGCAGTGCAGCGCGCCCCGAGTCTGGGCGCGCCGATGCGCCCAAGCTTCGCCCGCACGCGCCGCGCGGCGCGGGAACCAGCCGCAAATCCCGGGTTTTTCGCTTTTCTCCGCGTGTATCCGCAGGCTGGCACAGCGCTTGCTCGCCAGCTCTCGGGACCTACCCGCGGAGCGCGACCCCATGCAGCGTTACGTCAACGCCGACCCCTATCCCTGGCCGTACAACGGCGAGCTGCACGCGGACAACACGGTGTTCCTGGTCATCGACATGCAGACCGACTTCTGCGGCATCGGTGGCTATGTCGACACCATGGGCTACGACCTCGCGCTGACGCGCGCGCCCATCGAACCCATCAAGCGCGTGCTGACGGCGCTGCGCGCGCGCTGCTTCCACATCATGCACACGCGCGAGGGGCACCGGCTCGATCTCGCCGACCTGCCGGTCAACAAGCGTTGGCGCAGCCAGCGCATCGGCGCCGGCATCGGCGACGCCGGCCCCTGCGGGCGCATCCTGGTGCGCGGCGAGCCGGGCTGGGAAATCATCGAGGAACTGGCGCCCATCGACGGCGAGCCCGTGATCGACAAGCCCGGCAAGGGCGCCTTCTATGCGACCGATCTCGACATGCTGCTCAGGCGACGCGGCATCCAGAACATCCTGCTCGCCGGCATCACCACCGACGTCTGCGTGCACACCACCATGCGCGAGGCGAACGATCGCGGCTACGAGTGCCTGATGCTGACCGACTGCGTGGGCGCGACCGACTACGGCAACCACGAGGCGGCGCTCAAGATGATCACCATGCAGGGCGGGGTGTTCGGCGCCATCGCGAGCGCAAGCGCCTTGCTGGATGCCCTGGGCTGACGCCATGGATCTTCGCGCCACGCTCACCATCGCCGCCGAACCCTATGAGTTCACGCTCGTGCCCGGCGCCTGCGCGCTGCTCATCATCGACATGCAGCGCGACTTCCTCGAACCCGGCGGCTTCGGCGAGGCACTCGGCAACGACGTCGCCGAACTGCGACCCTGCATCGAGCCCAACCAACACCTGCTCGCGGCCTGGCGCGCGCTCGGCTGGCCGGTGATGCACACCCGCGAGGGCCATCGCCCCGATCTCGCCGACCTGCCGCCGTGCAAGAAGATTCGCGGTCGCGCCGCGCTCACCATTGGCGATCGCGGCCCGATGGGGCGCATCCTGGTGCGCGGCGAGGCCGGCCACGACATCATCCCCGAACTCGCGCCGCTGCCCGGCGAGCCGGTCATCGACAAACCCGGCAAGGGCGCGTTCTACGCCACCGATCTCGAAGCGATGCTGCGCCATCGCGGCATCACGCAGCTGGTGGTGACCGGCGTCACCACCGAGGTCTGCGTCAATACGACGGTGCGCGAAGCCAACGACCGCGGCTTCGACTGCCTGGTGCCGTCGGATTGCGTTGGCTCCTACTTCCCGGCCTTCCAGGCCGCCGGCCTCGCGATGATCAAGGGGCAGGGCGGCATCTTCGGCTGGGTCTCCCACTCCCAGGCGCTGCTCGCGGCGCTCGGCCTCTTTGACACGTCCACTTCCACCTCCACCGGAGTCACGCCATGACCGCGGCCACGAAACTGGATTTCCGCCCGAAGTTCTGGGTGCCCGGCGACTGGAACGCGCTGTTCGGCTTCGGCACCAACATCCTGGTCAACCTGCTGACCCTGACCGCGTTGCTGCGCTTCGTGCTGAAGATGCCGGACGACATCGTGTTCGGCCGCATCCTGCCGGCCACCGGTCTCATGCTGTTCGCCTCCACCTGCTACTACGCCTGGCTCGCCTGGCGGCTCGCGAAGCAGACCAGTCGCGACGACGTCTGCGCGCTGCCCTCCGGCATCAGCGTGCCGCACATGTTCATCGTCACCTTCGTGGTGATGCTGCCCATCACGCTGAAGACCGGCGATCCCGTCAAGGGCTGGGAGGCCGGTCTCACCTGGGTGTTCCTGCAGAGCTTCGTGCTCATGGTGGGCGGTTTCGTCGGTGGCTGGGTGCGCAAGGTCACGCCGCGCGCGGCGCTGCTCGGCACGCTGGCCGGCGTGTCGGTGACCTTCATCTCGATGCGTCCGGCGCTCGAGATCTTCATGACGCCGGTGGTCGGGCTCACCTGCCTCGCAGTGATCCTGCTCGCGTGGTTCGGTGGCGTGCGCTTCGGCGGCGTGCCGGCGGGGCTGGTCGCGATCGCGGCAGGCACACTGATCGCCTGGGGCTCGACCGCGCTCGGTTTGAACTACGGCGGGATGAGTCTCGAAGCGCTCGCGCAGTCGGTCGCGGGTTTCGGTCTGCACGTGCCGCTGCCGGCGTTCGGACACGTGTTCGGCGGATTCGAGTTCTTAGGGATTCTGCTCATCACCGCCATTCCCTACGGCATCTATGATCTCGTCGAAGCCATCGACAACGTCGAGAGCGCGGCGGTGGCGGGCGATCACTACCCCACCACGCGCGTGCTGACCGCCGATGGCGCCGTCAGCCTGCTCGGCTGCTTGCTCGGCAATCCTTTCATCAACGCGGTCTACATCGGGCACCCGGGCTGGAAGGCGATGGGCGGCCGCATCGGCTACTCGGCCGCCACCGGCGTGATGGTGATCGTCTTGTGCTGGTTTGGCACCATCTCGGTGATGCTCGCGCTCATTCCCACGGTCGCCATCCTGCCCATCCTGCTCTACATCGGCATGCTGATCGGCTCCCAGGCCTTCCAGGAGACGCCCCACAGCCACGCGCCGGCCATCGTGCTCGCGCTGACACCGCACCTCGCCAACTGGGCGACGGTGCTGATCAACGGCGCGCTGGCCGCGGCCGGCACCATCGTGCCGGCGCTGAGCGCCGCGGACTTCGCCGCGCTGGTCGCCAAGATGAAGAACGAGGGCGTGCTCTACCACGGGCTGCAGGTGCTGGGCGGCGGTTCGATCCTGGGCGGCCTGGTGCTGGGCGCGATCGCCGCTCTGGTGATCGACAAGAAGCTCGTGAACGCCGCGGCCTTCGCCGCGGTCGGCGCGGCGCTCACCTTCTTCGGCTTCATGCACGGCGAGCGCATCGGCGTCGGGCAGACGCCCGAGGTGGCGGCCAGCTACCTCATCGTCGCGCTCATGCTGTTCGCCTGCGCCAAGGCGCGCGCGCCGGCGACGGCCGCCGCGCCGGAGACCGCCCAGGGACACCCCGCCTGAGCGCATACTGTCTGGATGATCGAACTCGACCCGCGGTCGCCGTTGCGGCTGCCCGACCTCCTGGCCATCGAGCGCTGGCAGCACGAACTGGCCTGGCAACCGTTTCGCGAACGCATCGAAGTGCACCGTCTGTACGGCGACGGGACGGCGGGCGCGAGCGCCGTGCTGCTGCGCTACCAGCCCGGTGGGCGCGTGCCCTGGCACGAGCACGTGGGGCATGAACACATCCTGGTGCTGGCCGGGTCGCAGCGCGACGAGAGCGGCACCGCGGGCACCGGCAGCCTGGTGATCAATCGTCCGGGCTCGGCCCACAGCGTGGAGAGCGAGGACGGCTGCATCGTGCTCGTCATCTATGAACAGCCGGTGCGCTTCGTCGCGCCGCCGACCAAGGACTGAGGCATGCAAGAAGGTATTCCGCTCGCGGTCAACGGCACGCTGATGCGCGGTCTCGAACTTAACGGCAACCTGCTCGCCGTCGGCGCGAGCTTCCTGCGCGAGGACGCCACCGTGCCGCATTACCGGCTGTGGACGATCAACGATCGCCACCCGGCCATGCAGCGCGTTGCGAGCGGCGGCGTGGCGGTGGCGGTCGAGGTGTGGTCGGTGCCGCCGGCGGGACTGGCCTCGGTGCTGTTGGCCGAACCGCCCGGGCTCTGCATCGGCAAGGTGATGCTCGCGAGCGGCGAGGAGGTACTCGGTGTACTCGGCGAGGCCGCGCTCTGCGAGGGCCAACGCGAGATCACCGACTTCGGCGGCTGGCGCGCGTATCGCGCGGCCAGCGCTTGAGCGACCGCGCTCAGAACTCCGCGTCGAGTTCCTCGACCTCGTCCGGTTCGAGCTTCGCCGCGGCTATCCATTCGCCGAGCAGCGGCCAGTCGAGGATGCGATCGCGGTAGGCGGCGCAGTCGGCCGGCAGGCTCACATGGTAGGTGCGAAAGCGTGTGCACACCGGCGCGTACATCGCGTCGGCCAAGGTGAGGTGCGCGCCGAACAGGTACGGCCCGCCGTAGGTGTTGAGGCAGTCCTGCCAGATCTCGATGACGCGATCGATGTCGGCCTGCGCGCCCGCCCAGATCTTGAAGCCCGGATGGTCGGCCTTCAGGTTCATGGGCAGCGAGGCGCGCAGGTTGGTGAAACCCGAATGCATCTCGCCGCTGACCGCGCGACAGTGGGCGCGCGCGACGCGCGCCTCCGGTAGCAGCCCCGCCTGCGGCGCGATCTCATGCAGATACTCGGCGATGGCGAGCGTGTCCCACACGGTCGCACCATCGTGACGCAGGCACGGCACCAAAAACGACGGCGAGAGCAGCAGCAGCTCAGCCCGCGTGGAGGGATCGTCCGAGGACATCAGCTTCTCGACGAACGTGAGCCCGGCCATGCGGCACAGGAGCCAGCCGCGCAACGACCACGACGAATAATTCTTGCTGCTGATGGTGAGGCTGGTTTCCTGCATGTTCCTGCCCGCTTCGCGGCCACGGGCCGCGTTTGTGTCATCACGTGTCGCGGCCCGCGCGCACGCTTGGAATTCGTGGCGTGTCGATTGCATGATATCGAGCGTCCATGCCAGCGACCACGCCATCGTTCCGCAGGATGCGAAACCAATGCCAGCTTGCGTGACAAGCGGGCCTCGCGCTCTCGAGCGCCGGTCGGGCCGTTGAAGGTGTGATGATCTACTTTGCCTACCAGACGCAGTCCGATTTCCTCGCGCCGCTGCGCAGCGTCGCGGGCCTGGCCGCGGCCTCCCTCGGTCAGTTCTCTGGCCTGCCGGACAACATCTACAGCCGCAGCCTGCGCGCCGCCTGCGAGATGGTGTCGCGCGCCGGCCTCACCCACGCGAGACCGCCGTTCCGCATCGAACGCGTGAAGGTCGGTGAGCGCGAGCTCGCGGTGCAGGAGGAGGCCGCGCTGGTCACCCCCTTCGGTACCCTGCTGCGCTTCGCCAAGGAGGAAGACCTCGGTCAGCCGCGCGTGCTGCTGGTCGCGCCGCTTTCCGGCCACTTCGCGACCTTGCTGCGCGACACCGTCGCGACGCTCCTGCCCGACCACGACGTCTACATCACCGACTGGCACAACGCGCGCGACATCCCGGTGCGCGCCGGCCGCTTCGGGCTCGATGAATACATCGAGCACATCATGCGTTTTCTCGAACATCTGGGCCCCGGCGCGCACGTGATTGGCGTGTGCCAGCCCTACGTCGCGGTGCTGGCCGCGGTCGCGCTGATGGCGCAGGACGGCAACCCGGCCCAGCCGCGCACCATGACCCTGATGGCCGGGCCCATCGACTGCCGGCTGAACCCGACCAAGGTGAACGAACTCGCGACCGGCAAGCCGCTCACCTGGTTCGAGAGCAACCTCATCGCCACCGTGCCGCTCGGCCAGGGCGGCGCCGGCCGGCGCGTCTACCCGGGCTTCGTGCAGCTCGGCGCCTTCATGTCCATGAATCTCTCGCGTCATGTGCGGGCGCATCTCGATCTCTATACCGCGCTCGCCCAGGGGCGGCGCCAGGAGGCCGAGGCGACCAAGACCTTCTATGACGAGTACTTCGCCGTGCTGGACCTGCCCGCCGAGTTCTACCTCGAGACCGTCGGTCGGGTGTTCCAGGACTTCGCGCTCGCGCGCGGCGAACTCGACTTCCGCGGCCGCCGCGTGGAGCCCAAGGCCATTCGCCGCACCGCGCTCCTGACCGTCGAGGGCGAGAAGGACGACATCTGCTCGGTCGGGCAGACGCTCGCCGCCCAGGATCTCTGCAGCGGCCTGTGGCCGAACCGCAAACGCCATCACCTGCAGGCGGGCGTCGGCCACTACGGCGTGTTCAGCGGGCGCCGCTGGCAGCAGCAGATCTACCCCATCGTCCGCAGCCACATCCAGGCGAACGACTGAGGGCGCCGTGACGCTCGCCGACGATCCGGCGCTCGCCACGCTGCTCGCCGCGGCTTTTCCCGGCGGCGATCTCCACGCGCTGTACGCGGCGCTGCAGTCCTACGGCGCCGCGCCCCATGAGCGCGAAGCGCCGCGCGTGCGCCGCGCCATCGTGCTGCTCGCCGCCGGTGATCCCGCCAAGGTCGCGCACTACCTGGACGTCGCGCGGGTCGATTACCGCGACGTGCTGGCCTGGGCCGATGCGCCAGCGCCGGACGCCGCCACGCAGCGGGCCGAGCGCGCGGCGGTGGCGGCGCTGCTCGCGCGCTGGGGCGACGACTGAGGGCCTCGTTCCGGCCTTCAGCCGAGGGGCCTGGGTCATCGCGATGCTTCTGCTAACCTGTGTCCCATGACCGAACGCCTCGCGCGCCGCCGGGCGCACACCTCTACGTCATACACGGCGGCCTGAGCACCCGCGCATGGACGTCGACCCCTCGCGCGTGCCGTGGATGAAGCGCGTGATCAGCACGGTCGCCGTGCTGGTCATGCTCTATGCCTGGGGACGGGAACATCTCGACCTGCCCCTGCCGGGCAGCGTGTCGGAGGCGACCGGCGTCCTGCGCGGGGCGACCGAGCGCGGCGCCGATGGCGACATCGCCGCGGCCTTCGCGGCGCGCCGAAGCGACGTCGCCGTGCAGGGCGAGGGCACCGTTTCGAAGCTCCTGCCAGACGACCGCAAGGGCAGCCGCCACCAGCGCTTCATCCTGCGTCTCGCCTCCGGGCACACGCTCCTGGTCGCGCACAATATCGATCTCGCGCCGCGGCTCGCGGGGCTCGAAGTCGGCGACACCGTGCGCTTCGCCGGCGAGTACGAGTGGAACGACAAGGGCGGCGTGCTGCACTGGACCCATCACGATCCGCGTGGCCAGCACGCCGGCGGCTGGCTCGAGCACGACGGCCGGCGTTACGAATAGACCCGACACGAGGCGCAGCATGCAGACTCCGACGCCCATCACCTTAGAAGCCCGCGGCGTGCGCCTCGAGCCGCTCACCCACGCCCATGCGCCAGGCATCGCCGCGGCGGCGGCCGACGGTCGCCTGTGGGAGCTGTGGTACACCTCGGTGCCGGCGCCGGGCGAGACCGAGACCTACATCCAGACCGCGCTGGACGGCCAGGCCGCCGGCCACATGCTGCCCTGGGCGGTGATCGACGCGGTCTCGGGCGAGGTGATCGGCTCGACCCGCTACCACGACATCCTGCCGGCCGTGGACCGCGTCGAGATCGGCTACACCTGGTACGCCGCGCGCTGGCAGCGCAGCCAGGTCAACACGGTGTGCAAGCTGAGCCTGATGGCGCATGCCTTCGATGTCCTCGGCTGCGCGGTGGTCGGCTGGCGCACCGACAACTTCAACTTCCGCTCGCAGCGCGCCATCGAGGCGCTGGGCGCGAAGAAGGACGGGGTCATCCGCCACCACGCGCCGCGCCGCGACGGCACGGTGCGGGACACCGTGCTCTACAGCGTGCTGGCGAGCGAGTGGCCGGACGTGCGCCGCCACCTGGAGCTGCGACTCGCGCGCCACGCCGCGCGCGACTGACGGCGCTTACCCCAGGCGGGCCACTGCCAGGCGCGGTGGTAGAATCGCGCGATTCCCACGCACGAACCCTGCAAGTCCGTCATGAACCAGAAATACCGCAAGCCGCTCGCCGGCACCCAGCTCGACTACTTCGACACCCGCCAGGCGGTGGAGGACATCGCTCCAGGCGCCTACGACCGCCTGCCCTACGTCTCGCGCGTGCACGCCGAGAACCTGGTGCGGTGCTGTCCGCCGGACATGCTGACCGCCTGCCTGACGCAGATAGTCGAAGGCAAGCAGGAGCTCGACTTCCCCTGGTTCCCGGCGCGCGTGGTGTGCCACGACATCCTGGGCCAGACCGCACTGGTCGACCTCGCGGGCCTGCGCGATGCCATCGCCGACCAGGGCGGCGACCCGGCGCTGGTCAACCCGGTGGTGCCGGTGCAGCTCATCGTCGACCACTCGCTCGCGGTCGAGCACGCCGGCTTCGAGAAGGACGCCTTCGCCAAGAACCGCGCCATCGAAGATCGCCGCAACGACGATCGTTTCCACTTCATCAACTGGTGCAAGACCGCGTTCGAGAACGTCGACGTGATCCCGCCGGGCAACGGCATCATGCACCAGATCAACCTGGAGAAGATGTCGCCAGTGGTCTACGTGCGCGACGGCGTGGCCTTTCCCGACACCCTGGTCGGCACCGACAGCCACACGCCGCACGTCGACGCGCTCGGCGTGATCGCCATCGGCGTCGGCGGCCTCGAAGCGGAGAACGTGATGCTCGGCCGCGCGTCCTACATGCGTCTGCCCGACATCATCGGCGTCGAACTGACCGGAAAGCGCCAGCCCGGCATCACCGCCACCGACATCGTGCTCGCGCTGACCGAGTTCCTGCGCAACCAGCGCGTGGTGTCGGCCTACCTCGAGTTCTTCGGCGAGGGCGCAGCGGATCTGACGCTCGGCGACCGCGCGACGATCTCCAACATGACGCCCGAGTTCGGCGCCACCGCGGCGATGTTCTACATCGATCAGAAGACGATCGATTACCTCAAGCTGACCGGCCGCGACGATGCGCAGGTCAAGCTGGTCGAGAACTACGCCAAGACCACCGGCCTGTGGGCCGACGCGCTCAAGAACGCAGCCTACCCGCGCGTGCTGAAGTTCGATCTTTCGTCCGTGGTGCGCAACATGGCGGGCCCTTCCAACCCGCACAAGCGCGTCGCGACCAGCGATCTCGCCGCCAAGGGCATCGCCGCGCCCTGGCAGGCACCGGCCGACGGCTCGATGCCGGACGGCGCGGTGATCATCGCCGCCATCACGAGCTGCACCAACACCAGCAATCCGCGCAACGTCATCGCCGCAGGTCTGCTCGCCAGGAACGCCGTCAAGCGCGGCCTCGCGCGTAAGCCCTGGGTGAAGTCCTCGCTCGCGCCGGGATCGAAGGTCGTGGAGCTGTATCTCAAGGAAGCCGGCCTGCTCGATGACCTCGAACAGCTCGGCTTCGGCATCGTGGCCTTCGCCTGCACCACCTGCAACGGCATGTCGGGCGCGCTCGATCCGAAGATCCAGCAGGAGATCATCGACCGCGATCTCTACGCGACCGCGGTCTTGTCCGGCAATCGCAATTTCGACGGCCGCATCCATCCCTATGCCAAGCAGGCCTTCCTCGCCTCGCCGCCGCTGGTCATCGCCTACGCCATCGCCGGCACGGTGCGCGTGGACATCGAGCGCGACCCGCTCGGCGTCGACCAGGCCGGCAAGCCCGTGATGCTCGCGGACCTGTGGCCGACCGACGAGGAGATCGACGAAGTCGTCGCGCGCGCGGTCAAGCCCGAGCAGTTCAGGAATGTCTACGAGCCGATGTTCCGCATCGAGCGCGCCGCGACCAGCGCGACCAAACCGCTCTACGAGTGGCGCCCGCAGAGCACCTACATCCGCCGTCCGCCCTACTGGGAAGGTGCGCTCGCCAAGGAACGCACCCTGACCGGCATGCGCCCGCTCGCGGTGCTGGGGGACAACATCACGACCGATCACCTCTCGCCGTCCAACGCCATCCTGCTGGACAGCGCGGCAGGTGAGTATCTCGCGAAGATGGGCCTGCCGGAGGAGGACTTCAATTCCTACGCGACCCATCGCGGCGATCACCTGACCGCGCAGCGCGCGACCTTCGCCAACCCGACCCTGGTGAACGAGATGGTGGTGGTCGACGGCAAGCAGAAGAAGGGCTCCTACGCGCGGGTCGAGCCCGAGGGCACGGTGACCCGCATGTGGGAAGCGATCGAGACCTACATGGAACGCGGCCAGCCGCTCATCATCATCGCCGGCGCCGACTATGGCCAGGGTTCGTCCCGTGACTGGGCGGCGAAAGGTGTGCGTCTCGCGGGCGTGGAGGCGATCGTCGCCGAGGGCTTCGAGCGCATCCATCGCACCAACCTCATCGGCATGGGCGTGCTGCCGCTCGAGTTCAAGCCGGGCGAGACGCGCAACACCTACGGCATCGACGGCACCGAGACCTTCGACGTCATCGGCGAGCGCAAGCCGCGCGCGACCTTGACCGTGGTCATGCATCGCAGGAACGGTGAGCGGGTCGAGATTCCCGTCACCTGTCGGCTCGACACCGCCGAGGAAGTGTCGATCTACGCCGCCGGTGGCGTGCTGCAGCGTTTCGCCCAGGACTTCCTCGAGTCCTCGGGCGCGGCGGCTTGAGGAGGAGCACCATGGCTCACGCACCACAGATCCGCATTCCCGCCACCTACATCCGCGGCGGCACCAGCAAGGGCGTGTTCTTCAAGCTGAGCGATCTGCCGCCCGCCTCGCAGGTGCCGGGCGAGGCGCGCGATCGGCTTCTGATGCGCGTCATCGGCAGTCCGGACCCCTACGGCAAGCAGATCGACGGCATGGGTGGCGCGACCTCCAGCACCAGCAAGACCGTCATCCTCTCGAAGAGTGAGAAGCCCGATCACGACGTCGACTATCTCTTCGGCCAGGTGTCCATCGAGGAAGCCTTCGTCGACTGGAGCGGCAACTGCGGCAATCTCTCGGCCGCGGTCGGTCCGTTCGCGATCAACGCGGGGCTCATCGACAAGGCGCGCGTGCCGGCCAATGGCCTGGCCACGGTGCGCATCTGGCAGGTCAACATCCAGAAGACCATCGTCGCCCACGTGCAGATGACCGACGGCGTGCCGCAGGAGACCGGCGACTTCGAACTGGACGGCGTGACCTTTCCGGCCGCCGAGGTGATGCTGGACTTCATGGACCCGGCCGACGACTCGGGCGGTTCGATGTTTCCGACCGGCAACCTGGTGGACAAGCTCGAGGTGCCCGGCGTCGGCACCTTCGACGCGACCATGATCAACTCCGGCATTCCGACCATTTTCCTGAACGCAGAGGCGCTCGGCTACGCCGGCACCGAACTGCAGGGCGACATCAACAACGACGCCGCCGCGCTCGCGCGTTTCGAGACCATCCGCGCCCACGGCGCGCTGCGCATGGGACTCATCAAGGACGTGGCGGAAGCCGCGGGGCGTCAGCACACGCCGAAGATAGCCTTCGTCGCCAAGCCTAAGTCCTACACCGCCTCGAGCGGCAAGGCGGTCGACGCCTCCGACATCAATCTCCTGGTGCGGGCGCTCTCCATGGGCAAGCTGCATCACGCGATGATGGGCACCTGCGCGGTCGCCATCGGCACGGCGGCGGCGATCCCCGGCACGCTGGTCAATCTCGCCGCGGGCGGCGGTGCGCCCGACGCGGTGCGCTTCGGCCATCCCTCCGGCACGCTGCGCGTTGGCGCCGAGGCCGCCCAGGTCAACGGCGAATGGACCGTGACCAAGGCCAGCATGAGCCGCAGCCAGCGCATCCTCATGGAAGGCTGGGTGCGCATCCCCGGAGACATCCTGTAGGGCGGGTTTCAACCCGCCATACATGACCCTTGATGAAAAGCTTTGGTCGGCCGCTTGAAACCGGCCCCACAGAGCGGGGTTCGCACCTGACATGAACCGCGAACCCCGCCCCACGCCCTGGCAACGCGAGGAACTGCTGCAGCTGCTGTCGCTCGCGAGCAACCTCGCCGGTCTGTCCATCACCGGCGTGACCCTGTTCTATACCGTCGGCCGCGTCTCCACGGTGCAGAGCGTGGCTGACGACATGCTGGTGGTCTGCGCGCTGCTGTTTTTGTTCTGCGCCTATCTCATCTTCGTCGTGCTGCGCCAGCGCGAGAGCGCGCTGCGCCAACGGCTCGAGCGCATCGCGGATGCGCTCTTCCTGGGCGGCATGACCCTGATGGTCGCGACCGGCATGGTAATGGCTTACACGATCTGGTGATGTCTTGAATCGCGCCCACCGTCTGCTCGCGCTCCTCGGCATCGTGCTGCTGGCCCTCGCCTGGTCCGGCCTGCGCCCCTACGACCGCCTGACCTGGTGGATGGAAACGCTGCCGGTGATGATCGCAGCGCCGCTCCTGTTCCTGACCTGGCGACGCTTTCCACTCACCGGGCTGCTCTATGTCCTCATCGCGCTGCACGCGCTGGTGCTGATTCTTGGGGGCGCCTACACCTATGCGCGCGTGCCGCTCGGCTTCACGCTCGCCGACTGGCTGGACCTCGCGCGCAATCCCTACGACCGCATCGGGCACTTGTTCCAGGGCTTCGTGCCGGCGCTGGTGGCGCGCGAAGTGCTGCTGCGCGGCGCCTTCGTGCGCGGCCGGCGCATGCTGGCCTTTCTCTGCGTGTGCATCGTGCTCGCGATCTCGGCGAGCTACGAGCTGATCGAATGGGCGGCGGCCTTGATCCTCGGCCAGGGCGCGGACCAGTTCCTCGGCACCCAGGGCGACAGCTGGGACACCCAGTGGGACATGTTCTGCGCGCTGCTGGGTGCGGTCACCGCGCTGGCCGGCTTGAGCGGCCTGCAGGACAGGCAGCTCGCCGCCCTGGACGCGGCTGCCGCGGCGGCCGAATCGGGCTAAGCTTGGGGTTCGTCGTCCCGACCGTCGTCGAGCCTCGCCCATGAAGCGCCACGTCCGTCTCGCCTCCACGTTTGCCGCCCTGCTGCTGGTCGGACTGCTGCCGGGTACCGGCCATGCCCAGTCCGCGAACGGCATCGGCTACGTGTCGGTGGCGGCCGCGCGCCAGGCGATGCTGGCCAAACCGACGGTCAGCCAGCGTGACGAGCGCCAGGGCTGGCTCGTGATCACCGACCAGCCGGGGGACGACTTCACCACCTGGACCTTCACGCCCAAGGGCCATCCCGCCCATCCGACCGTGGTGCGCCGGGACATCGTGTTCAAGCGCGGCAACCCGACGCTGGTCACGCGCATGCACTGCGAGGCGCGTACCCGCGCCTGCGACGCGCTCTACGCGCGGCTGCGCGCCGCGGTGGCGGCCTGCACTTCGAACTGCACGACCGTGCTGCCCTGAGCGGCGCCGCTCGCCATGCCGCACTTCACCCTGCACGTCGACAGCCGGCACGTGAGTCCCTACGCGATGTCGGCCTACGTCGCCCTCACCGAGAAGGCCGTGCCCTTCACCCTCGAACACATCGATCTGGCCGCCGGCGCCCAGCGCGAGGCGCCGTATCTCGTGCGCTCGCTCACCGGGCGCGTGCCCATGCTGCAGGACGGCGCCTTCGCCTTGAGCGAGTCCTCGGCCATCGCCGAGTACCTGGACGAACTCCTGCCGCCGCCCGGCTATCGCGCCCTCTATCCGCAGGCGCGCACCTCGCGCGCACGCGCTCGGCAACTGCAGGCCTGGCTGCGCAGCGATCTCGCCGCGCTGCGCGACGCGCGGCCGACCACCTCCGTGTTCGGTCCGCCCGCCGGCACGCCGCTCCCGGCCGCCGCCGAGG
>JAIEQK010000228.1 GCA_019747795.1 Gammaproteobacteria bacterium
GAGCGCCGGCGCACGTCGCACCTGCGTCGCGCTGCGCGCCACCGATCTGCGCACGGTGCGGCGCCAGCAGCGGCGCCGCAGCCTGACCGTGTTCGTGGTCGACGCGTCCGGCTCGACCGCGGCGCGGCGCCTGGCCGAGGCCAAGGGCGCGATCGAACTGATGCTCGCGGAGTGCTACGTGCGGCGCGATCGCGTGGCGCTGGTCGCGTTCCGCGGCGCCGGCGCGGAGCTCGTGCTCGCGCCGACCCGCGCCCTGACCCGCGCACGGCGCTGCCTGGCCGATCTGCCGGGTGGCGGGGGTTCGCCGCTCGCGAGCGGCCTCGCGCTCGCCCGTGAAGTGGCCGGCAGCGCGCGCGGTGAGGACCTCACGCCGCTGATCGTCGTGCTTACCGACGGTCGACCCAACGTGGACTTGAGTGGTCGCGGCGGCGCCGAGCAGGCGGCGCGCGACGCGCTCACGGTGGCCGACGAGATCGCGCAACTGGCGCTGCCGGCGGTGATGATCGACGTCGCGCCGCGCCCGCGGGACTTCGGCGCGGAGCTCGCGAGTCGCATGCATGCGCGCTACCTGCCGTTGCCCAACGCCGACGCCCACAGCATCGCCGGTGCCGCGCGCGCGGCGTTGCCGAGCACGCCACGGGTGGCCCATGGCTGAGCCGGCGTCGCACTGGACACTGCCGCGCGAGTGCGGCGCGGCCGACGCGAGCGGCGTACTGGCGCGCGACTGGCCGCGGCGCGAACACAGTCGCTTCCTGGTCACGCCGCGCGTGCGCTGGCACGTGCAGATGGCGGGCGAAGGACCGACCGTCCTGCTGTTGCACGGCACCGGCAGTTCCAGTCATTCCTGGCGCGCGCTGACGCCGCTGCTGGCACCGCGACTGCGCATCATCGCGCCCGATCTGCCCGGCCATGGCGCGAGCCTGGTCGCCGATCACACGCAGCTCTCGCTGCCCGGCATGGTCGACAACCTGCGTGAACTGCTCGACATGCTCGACGCCGAGCCGGCGCTGGTGGTGGGGCACTCCGCCGGCGCCGCCATCGCGGTGCAGATGGCACTCAGCGGCCGCTGGACGGCGCGCGGCATCGTCAGTGTCAACGGCGCACTGCTGCCCTTTGGCGGCGTGGCCGCGCATGTTTTCTCGCCCGCGGCCAAGCTGCTCGCGCGGAGCGCCTGGGCGGCGCGCGCCTTCGCCTGGCGTGCGCGTCAGCCGGGTGTGGTCGATCGCCTGCTGGCCAGCACCGGCTCGCGCCTCGACGCCGAGGGTGCCGCGCTCTACGCGCGCCTTGCCTGCGATCCGCGTCACGTCGCGGCCGCGCTCGGCATGATGGCGCAATGGGACCTGGACGCGCTGGCGCGCGCGCTGCCGCGCCTCGCGACGCCGCTGGACCTGGTGGTCGGCAGCCGTGACGCGATGGTGCCGCCCGAGCAGGCGGAGCGCGTCGCCGCGCGCATCACCGGCGCGCGCGTCACGGGCCTCATCGGGCTCGGCCATCTGGCACATGAAGAAGACCCCGCCGCGGTGACGCGCATCATCGAGCGCGATGCGGCGGCCTGGGGCGTTCTGGCTGGCGGCGTGCCGCCACGTATCGTAGGAGGGCAACGCCCATGAGTGCTGTGGATACATCCGTACTTCGCGATGGCCTCGTCGGCGCCCCGAGCGCGCGACGAAGTGTCGAGCCCGCCGCGCCGCCACGCTTCGCGCGGCGTGCCGATGCGCCGCACGCGGTGGTCATCGGCAGCGGCTTCGGTGGCCTGGCGGCGGCGGTGCGGCTTGGTGCCCGCGGCTACCGCGTGACGGTGCTGGAGCGGCTGGCCGAGCCGGGCGGGCGCGCCGCGGTCCATCACCAGGACGGTTTCACCTTCGATGCCGGGCCGACCATCGTCACCGCGCCCCACCTGTTCGAGGAACTGTGGCAGCTGGCCGGCAAGCGTCTCGCCGACGACGTCGAACTGAAGGCGCTCGACCCCTTCTACGAAATCCGCTTCGACGACGGCGCGGTGTTCCGCGCCGGCCGCGGCGACGCACTGCGCGCCGAGGTCGCGCGCCTGTCACCGGACGACCTGCCCGGCTTCGATCGCCTGATGACCTTGTCCCGCGAGATCTTCGAGGTGGCTTTCCTCGAACTCGGTCATCGGCCCTTCAGCACCTGGCGCGACATGCTGCGTACGCTACCGCGACTCGCGAAGCTGCGCGGCCACCTGTCGGTCTATCAGCTGGTGGCGCGGCATCTCAAGGACGAGCGCCTGCGCGTCGCGTTCAGCTTTCATCCGCTGCTGGTGGGCGGCAATCCGTTCACCACCACCTCGGTCTACACGCTGATTTCCCATCTCGAGCAGCACTGGGGCGTGCACTACGCGATGGGCGGCACGGGGCGCCTGGTCGCGGGGCTCGCTGGCCTCATCCGCCACCAGGGCAACACCCTGCGGTGCAACGCCGAGGTCGAGGAGATCCTGTTGCACGACGAGCGCGCGGTGGGCGTGCGCCTGGCCGGCGGCGAGCGCATCGCGGCCGATCTCGTGGTGTCCAACGCCGATCCGCTGTGGACCTACAGCCACATGCTGCCGGGCCGACGGGCGCGCCGCTGGGACGCCGAGCGCATCGCGCGCGCGCGTCACTCGATGAGTCTCTTCGTGTGGTACTTCGGTACGCGCAGGCGCTACGAAGACGTACCCCATCACACCATCTTGCTCGGGCCGCGCTACCGCGAATTGCTGCGGGACATCTTCGATCGGCGCATCCTGGCCGATGATTTCAGTCTCTACCTGCATCGTCCGACGGCAAGCGACCCGCGCCTCGCGCCGCCCGGCTGCGACGCCTTCTACGTGCTGTCGCCGGTGCCGCATCTCGGCGCGGACGTCGACTGGAAGCGCGCCGCCGAACCCTATCGCCAGGCCATCGCGCGGCATCTCGAGGCACGCATGCTGCCCGGCCTGCAGGATGCGCTGGTCACCTCGCGCGTGACCACGCCGCTCGATTTCGAAGCGCGCTACCTGTCGGTGCAGGGCGCGGCCTTCGGCCTCGAGCCGCGGCTGTTCCAGAGCGCCTGGTTCCGACCTCACAACGAGAGCGAAGAGGTGCGCGACCTGTACCTGGTGGGGGCGGGCACGCATCCGGGCGCCGGACTGCCGGGAGTGCTGTCCTCCGCGCGCGTTCTCGATGCACTGGTGCCGCACGCCGATGCGTGGCGCGATCGTCATGCGCAGCGCTGAGGCCGATTTCGCCGAGTGCCGGCGCCTGCTGTGCGACGGGTCGCGCACCTTCTACCTGGCGTCCTTCCTGCTGCCGGCGGCGGTGCGCGATCCGGCCATCGCGCTCTACGCCTTCTGCCGCGTGGCGGATGACGACATCGACTGCAATGGCGGTGCCGTCCAGCTCGCGCGCCTGGAGCAGCGACTGGCGGCGGTGTACGCCGGCAACCCGATGCCGCATCCGGTGGATCGCGCGTTCGCGCGGGTGGTGGACGACTTCGCCTTGCCGCGCGCTCTGCCCGAGGCGCTGCTGGATGGTCTGCGCTGGGACTGCGAAGAGCGTTGCTACGAAACGCTGGCGGACGTCGAGGCCTACGCCGCGCGGGTGGCCGGCAGCGTGGGCGCGATGATGGCGGTGCTGATGGGCGCGCGCAGCGCCGAACTGCTGGCGCGCGCGACGGATCTGGGCGTCGCCATGCAGCTGTCGAACATCGCGCGCGATATCGGCGAGGATGCGCGCTTGGGACGCTTGTACCTGCCGCGCGAGTGGCTGGTCGAGGCCGGGATCGATGTCGACGCGTGGTTGGCCGCGCCGCGTCACACCCCGGCCCTGGGTCGGGTGGTGCTGCGCCTGCTGGCGCGCGCGGACGAGCTCTACGCGCGTGCCGACGCAGGCATCGCCGGTCTGCCCCTGGCCTGTCGATTCGGCATCGGTGCCGCGCGTCACTGCTACGCGGGCATCGGCCACGCGGTCGCGCGACGCGACGGCAACGGCGTGGATCAGCGCGCGGTGGTCTCCACCGCGACCAAGCTCGCGCTGCTCGCCCGCGCCGTGCCCGTGCCGCGCGCGGCCCATCCCGCGTTCAGCGCACCGGTGCTGGAGGCGAATCGCTTCCTGGTGGAAGCGGCGGCCCTGACCCAGCGTCCGCGGCCAAGCCTCGCCGCCCGTCTGCTGGCGGTGTTCGAACTGTTCGAGCGCCTGGAGAGACGCGATCGCGAGGCGCGCCTGCCGGCGGCGCACGGCAGCCTGGGAGCCTGAGCATGCGACACCTGATCGGCCTCGTCCTGTGCAGCTACGGGCTGTGGCTGCTCTACGGCGCGCTGCGCCACCGGCGCACGCATGCCCTGGCGCCCGCCAGCGGCCAACTCGCCATCCTCGCGGACATCATGCCGCCGCTGGTCATCATGGGCATCGGCGTCGCCGCGCTGGAAGTAGTGCTGGCCTATGCCGTGGTCGGGCAATCGCGCCACTTCTCTCTGTTCGATCTGATCGGTGTGCTGTTCGTGCTGGCGAGCTACGGCGCCTGGATCCTGGTCAAGACGCGCTATCGCGGTTCGCCCGACGCTGGCCCGGGCTGAGCCCCATGTCGCACTTCGCGTGGGCCATCGGTGACGCGCTGCTGCTCGCCTTGCTGTTCTACGAACTGTTCTCCGTGCGCCGCGAACTCCGCAGGGACGCGGCGCGACGCGAACAGGAAGCGCTGGCCGCGGCGCATGCAAGTGAGGACGACGATACCCCCGTACCTGGCTATTCAGCGGCCCACGCGACGCGCGCGGAACGGCAGCAGGCACTGCACCCAGGGGCGCGTGAACCGATCGAGTGAGAGGCTCTCGTGCACCGCGCGGCGCGTGACGCCGTCGAGTTCATGCTCGATCAGCGATCGCGCGTAGAAAGGCGTGTCTTCCCAGGTGGCGCAGACCCGCGCCGCGCCTGACGTAGAACGCGTGTGTCGCGCCATGCGCCAGGTCGAGGTGGCGGGCAGGGCGACCGGCACCGGTGCGGTGAGGAGCGAGAAACCGCCCGTTGTCGGAAATGCGAGCGCGTGCACCCTGCGTTCGCCGTCGCGCGGCAGCACGTCGTACAGCACGCGCGTGTCGCCACCGCCGACGCTGCGACTCCAGCACCACGACTCGAAGTCGCGCTCGAGTGGCCGGTCACCGTGATTGGCATCCAGGTAGCCGCTGCCCCGCCAGCGCAGCGCCGGCGCGTCCATGCGCACCTCGACCCGCGCGCGCGGCGCGAGCGGCTGCCAATGGTGGTGCGCGCCGTTGTCCAGGGCCACGCGGCACTCGACCAGGGGCGTGGGCGTGACGCGCACCACGCCGCGCAGCGGCCGAGGCACGGGCATGCAGCGCTCGTCGATGACGATCTCGAGGCTGTCGCCCTGCCAGTGCATGTGACTGTCGTCGATGCCGAGACGCGTCGCGTGGCGCGTAAGCGCGCGGGCGCCGTACTCGCTGAAGGCCCAGCGGCGGGTCGGACCGTAGAGAATGCAGTTCACCGCGCAGTGCTGCTCGGCCGGCGTCGGGCCGCGACGGCGCGCGCGCGCGTAGAACGGTGAGAACACGCTGCCGATGAAGAAGATCACGGTCAGGCCCTGGGCGCCGTCGTCCGCCACCGCGTCCAGGTACCACCAGGCGTAGCCGTCGGGCGCGACGGCCAGGTCGAAGGGCAGGGGGAGGGCGGCGACACTCATCTGCGCGCGCCTCGCCTGAGGTCCTCATCCAGGGCCGCGGCCGCCAAGCGACCCGACAGCGCCGCCATCGGCACGCCGGGGCCAGGATGCACGCTGCCGCCTGCGAGGTAGAGTCCGGGCACGCGACCGCGCGCGCCGCCGCGCACGAAACTCGCGCGCCAGCCGTGCCCCACCGGGCCGTAGATGGCGCCGCCGGCGCCGGGAAAGCGCGCGGCGAAATCGGCCGGTGACGTGACCACGCATTTCGCTGGCTCGATGCTCAGCGTCATCCCGGTGCGCGCCAGGCGCTCGCGCATCGTCTTCTCGGCCTGCGCCACGCGCGCCGCGTCGTAGGCCACGCGATCGCCATTGGCAGGTGCATTGATCAGGCACAGCAACCCGCGCTCGCGTGCGTCTACGTCGTCGTCGAGCCGCGCGTCCTGCGCGCACACGTAGACGGTGGGGTCGCGCGGCAGCGCTCCGCGTTCGAACACCGCGGCGAATTCTTCCGCGTAGTCGTCACCGAAGAACACGTTGTGATGATGCAGGGGAAAGCCCGCGGTGCGCGCCACCACGTTCCAGGTGAGCGCGGAGGACGAGCGCGCGGCGTGCGCCGGCACCGCCGAGCGCAGGTCCGCGCCCAGGCTGCCATTGCGCAGCGCGCCGACGTCGACGTTCGCGACCACCGCCGACGCGGCGATGCGTTCGCCGTCGGCGAGGCGGACACCGCGTACGCGTCCCCCCTCGCGCTCGATGCCGCCGACCTCGCAGTCGTAGCGGAACGTCACGCCGCGTGCGGCGGCGAGGTTGGCGAGCGCCTCGGCCAGGCGCGCCATACCGCCCTCCAACTGCCACACCCCCAGGCTTTCGACGTGCGCAATCAGCATGAGAGTCGCCGGCGCGTGCCACGGTGAGGCTCCCACGTAGGTGGCGTAGCGGGCGAAGAGCTGGCGCAGACGCTGATCATGGAAGTAGTCGCCGAGCGCGCGCCACAGGCTGGTGAAGGGACGGATCGCGGCCAGCGCCGGTAGGCGCCTGAAGCCCACGCGCGCCAGCAGTCCCGGCAGTGAGGGCCGGGAAGCGCACATGAAGGGCTGCTCGAGCACCTCGTAGATGGCCGCCGCGTCGGCGCGGAAGCGGCGGTAGCGCTGGGCTTCTTCACGCCCCGCGAAGCGGCCCACCGCGTCGACGGCCGCTTCGCCGTCGGTGGGCAGGTCGAAGCGGCTGCCGTCGCTCCAGGCATGTCGCGCGAGCACGGTCAGCGGCGTGAGGCGCAGATGTTCGTCGAGACGCGCGCCGGCTCGGGCAAAGATGTCGTCGAACCAGGGCTTCTGGGTGAACACGGTCGGTCCGGCGTCCAGGGCCTGGCCGGCGACAGGGATGCTGCGCAGCTTGCCGCCCGGCGTGGCGGCGCGTTCGAGCACCGTCACCTCGTGCCCGCGCACGGCGAGTTCCAGCGCTGCCACGAGCCCGCCGACCCCCGCGCCGATCACCACAACCGGATTCATTGCTTTCCGCCCTTTGACGTGGACGGAGGGCAATGTCTATATTTCATTACACAAATATAAATCAAAAACCGTAAATCCAAATAGACGATCTCCGCCCCGGAGGGCCAGACCATGGATCACGACCAGCGCTTCGAAGCCGCCATGCATCACGCCCTCGCCGAGGCCACCGGCCCCGGCTGCCCACCACGCCTGGCCGCCGCCATGGAGTACGCCGTGTTTCCAGGCGGCGCCCGCGTTCGGCCTCGGCTGTGCCTGGCGGTCGCGGCGGCCTGCGGGAACGACCAGCCGGCGCTCAGCACCGCCGCGGCGGTATCGATCGAACTGCTGCATTGCGCGTCCCTCGTGCACGATGACCTGCCGTGCTTCGACGATGCGCCGATGCGTCGCGGCAAGCCATCCGTGCACGTCGCCTTCGGCGAGGACCTCGCCGTGCTGGCGGGGGATGCGCTGATCGTGCTCGCCTTCCAGACGCTCGCGCGCGAGGCCGCCCACGTGCCCGAGCGTCTCGCCGCGCTGACCTTGACCGTCGCCAACGCGGTGGGTGGTCCGCACGGCGTGGTGGCCGGACAGGCCTGGGAGTCGGAGGCCGAGATCGCGCTCATGGACTACGAGCGCGCGAAGACCGGCTCGCTGTTCGCCGCCGCCACGGTGGCGGGCGCGCAGGCGGCGGGCGCAGCGCCGCTCACCTGGCTCGATGTCGGCGCGCGCATCGGCGCTGCCTTCCAGGTCGCGGACGACATCCATGATCTGATCGGCGACGCCGACAAGATGGGCAAGCCCATCGGTCAGGACGCAGTGCATCATCGCCCCAGCGTCGCGCGCGAGTTCGGCGTGCCGGCGGCGAAGAAGCAGCTCGAGCACCTGGTGGTGGGTGCGATCCGCAGTATTCCGCCCTGCCCGGGCGCCAAGCAACTGCGTCAACTCATCCTGCGCGAAGCCCAGAACTTCATTCCTCGCGGCATTGGCGGCATCCGTGCGGCCTGAGCGCGGACGCGCCGTGCGCCAGACACCGTCGTGAACCTGCCGCTCATGACGGGCGACAGGGCGTCGCGCTGGCGGGAAACGCTGGTCGGGTGGCGCAATCGCCTGTTGAGCAGCAGCAGATTCCGGCGTTTCGCTGAACGCATCCCCGGGCTCCGCCGCATCGCGCGGCGCGAAGCCGCGGCGATGTTCGACCTGTGCGCGGGTTTCGTCTACTCGCAAATCCTGTTCGCCTGCGTACGCCTCGGCGTGTTCGAGTTTCTCGCCGAGGGACCGCGCACGGCGCGCGATCTCGCCCACCAGTCGCGCCTGCCCCGCGAGTCGGCGCTGCGCCTGCTCGACGCCGCAAGCGCGCTCGGCCTGGTGGAGTCCCTCGGGGGTGAGCGCTACGCGCTTGGTCCGCGTGGCGTGATCGTGCTGGCCAATCCCGGCATCTCGGCGATGATCGAGCATCACGCACTGCTCTACCAGGATCTCGCCGATCCGATCACGCTCTTGCGTGACCCCGACGCGCCGACGCGCATCGGTCGCTACTGGGCCTACGCGCGCAATCCGCAGGCGCGAGACCTGGCACCCCACGAAGTGGCCGACTATTCCGCGTTGATGGCGCTCTCGCAGCCGCTGATCGCCGAGCAGGTGCTGGCCGCCTACCCAATGGAGCGACATCGCTGCGTGCTCGACGTCGGCGGCGGCGAGGGCGCGTTCCTGCGCGCGGTCGCGCGCCACACGTCGACGCCGCGTCTCATGCTGTTCGATCTGCCCGGCGTCGCTGAGCGCGCGCGGCAGCGCATGAGAGATGCGGGCCTGGCTGCGCGCGTGCACGTCGTCGACGGAGACTTCTTCAAGGACGCGCTGCCCATCGGCGCGGATCTCGTCACGCTGGTGCGCGTCATCCACGACCACGACGACGCGCAGGCGCTGGAGCTGCTGCGCGCGGTTCGACGCTGCCTGCCGGAGCACGGCACGGTGCTGCTGGCGGAGCCGATGGCCGGCGCGCCCGACGCGGAGCGCGTCGGCGCCGCGTACTTCGGTTTCTACCTGATGGCGATGCGCAGCGGTCTGCCGCGCACACCCGAAACCCTTTGCGCTCTGTTGCTTGCAGCGGGTTTCGAGAAACCACGGCTACTTGCGCCGCCGATGCCGCTGCAGACCTTGCTCGTGGTCGCGCAGGCAAAGAAGTAAAATTAAATTGACATTTAAGACTGTCAGTCTAAAGTTACACTCAGACGCCAGAGCGATCTGGCCACACAGACCGGCGACCAACACGCCGGCAAGGCCCTCGGACCAGGGTGGGGAGATGCAGACCACAGCCGTCGTCATCACGCAGCCGCAACACCTGGACTTGGTGCATATCGAACTGCCCGCGCCCGGCCCCGACGAGGTGCTGGTCGACATCGAATGGAGCGGCATCAGCACCGGCACCGAGAAGCTCCTGTGGAGCGGCACCATGCCGCCCTTCCCGGGGCTTGGTTATCCGCTCGTGCCGGGCTACGAATCGGTTGGCCGCGTGCGCGGCGGCGCCTTCCCGGAACTCGAAGGTCGCCGGGTCTACGTGCCGGGCGCGCGCTGCTACGGCGACATCAAGGGCCTGTTCGGTGGTGCCGCCTCCCGCGTCGTGGTGTCCGCCGCGCGACTGCTGCCGGTGCGCGAGGATCTCGAAGAGCGCGCGGTGATGCTGGCCCTGGCCGCCACCGCGTTCCACGTCACCGGCGGCGATCCTGCGCGGCAGCCTGAGCTCATCGTCGGCCACGGCGTCGTGGGTCGCCTCTTGGCGCGCATCGCCGTCGCGCTCGGTGCACCGGCACCGACGGTCTGGGAGATCTCCCCCTGGCGCAGCGAAGGCGCGCAGGGTTACCAGGTGCTGGACCCGAACGCCGACGAGCGCCGGGACTACGCCTGCATCTGCGATGCGAGCGGCGACTCGGCGGTGCTCGATACCTTGGTGGGACGACTCGCGCGCGGCGGCGAGATCGTGCTCGCCGGTTTCTACCCCCGCCCGCTGTCGTTCACGTTCCCACCGGCCTTCATGCGCGAAGCGCGCCTGCGCATCGCCGCCGAGTGGCAACCCGAAGACCTGGCAGGCGTGAACCGCCTGATCGATGCCGGCCGCCTGTCCCTGGACGACCTGGTCACGCATCGCGCGCCGGCGGAGAACGCAGCCGCCGCCTACCGCACGGCATTCAGCGACCCGCGCTGCCTCAAGATGGTTCTGGACTGGAGAGAATGCGCATGAACGCACCCATGGCGCCTCTGAAGCGCATCGACCGCGCGCCGCGCGCCGACGACACGAACGCCGCGCCGTCCAAGCGCGAGACACAGATCATCGCGATCTACGGCAAGGGCGGCATCGGCAAGAGTTTCACCCTTGCCAACCTGTCCTACATGATGGCGCAGCAGGGCCGCAAGGTGCTGCTCATCGGCTGCGATCCGAAGAGCGACACCACGTCGCTGCTGTTCGGCGGTCGCGCCTGTCCGACCATCATCCAGACGTCCTCCACCAAGACGCTGGCAGGTGAGCAGGTCGCCATCGGTGACGTGTGCTTCAAGCGCGATGGCGTATTCGCCATGGAACTCGGCGGGCCGGAAGTCGGCCGCGGCTGCGGCGGGCGCGGCATCATCCACGGCTTCGAACTGCTCGAGAAGCTCGGCTTCCACGAGTGGGGCTTCGACTACGTGCTGCTGGACTTCCTCGGCGACGTGGTGTGCGGCGGCTTCGGCCTGCCCATCGCGCGCGACATGTGTCAGAAGGTCATCGTGGTCGGCTCGAACGATCTGCAGTCGCTGTACGTCGCCAACAACGTGTGCTCGGCAGTGGAGTACTTCCGCAAGCTCGGCGGCAACGTCGGCGTCGCGGGCATCGTCATCAACAAGGACGACGGCACCGGCGAGGCGCAGCGCTTCGCGGAGGCCGTCGACATCCCGGTGCTCGCGGCGATTCCCGCGGACGATGACATTCGGCGCAAGAGCGCGAGCTACGAGATCATCGGCAAGCCGGGTGGACGCTGGGCGCCGCTGTTCGAGCAGCTCGCCGGCAACGTGGCCAGCGCGCCGCCGCGCCAGCCGCGGCCTCTGTCGCAGGATGCGCTGCTGGGACTCTTCGACAGCGACACGGTCGGCCGTGACGTGGTGCTGCAGCCGGCGACGCTCGCCGACATGTGCGGCGCCGAGGCGCTGGTGAAGCCCTCGCTGGAAGTGGTCTACGACGATGTCTGAGACCCTGCTCGAGCGGCCGGTGGAAGCTGCCGACGAGGGCGTCGGCTGCGCGGGCTCGCGCCGCCAACTGCGCGACAGCGCCGCCGCGGCCGGGCAGGGCGAGACACTCGCGCGTTACGCCGCTGATTACCCGCTCGGGCCTCACGATCAGCCGCAGAGCATGTGCCCCGCATTCGGCTCGCTGCGCGTCGGCCTGCGCATGCGCAGGACCGCGACGGTGCTGTCCGGCTCGGCCTGCTGCGTGTACGGCCTGACCTTCACTTCGCATTTCTACGGCGCGCGTCGCAGTGTCGGCTACGTGCCCTTCAATTCCGAGACGCTGGTCACCGGCAAGCTCTTCGAGGACATTCGCGACGCGGTGTTCCAACTCGCCGACCCGGCGCTCTACGACACCATCGTGGTGACCAATCTCTGCGTGCCGACCGCTTCCGGTGTGCCGCTCAAGCTGCTGCCGAAGGAGATCAACGGTGTGCGCGTGATCGGCATCGACGTGCCGGGCTTCGGCGTGCCGACCCATGCCGAGGCCAAGGACGTGCTTGCGGGCGCGATGCTGCGCTACGCGCGCACCGAGGTGGAAGCAGGGCCGGTGCAGGCGCCGCGCGGCGGACGCACCGAACTGCCGACCATCGCGCTGCTCGGTGAGACATTTCCGGCCGACCCTGTCGCCATCGGAACGCTGCTCGAGCCCCTCGGTCTCGCCGCCGGCCCGAGTGTGCCGACCCGCGAATGGCGCGAACTCTATGGTGCGCTCGACTGCGTGGCCGTGGCGGCGCTGCATCCCTTCTATACCGCGTCGCTGCGCGAGTTCGAAGCGGCCGGACGGCCCGCCATCGCCTCGGCGCCGGTCGGGCGCGAAGGTACCGCCGACTGGCTGGACGCGGTCGCCGCCACCTGCGGCGTGCCGGGCTCGCGGCGCGACGCGGCCAAGAATCGCTTCCTGCCGGCCATCGCAGGCGTCCTGGCGGGCGCGCCGATCAAGGCGCGCGTGACGCTCTCGGGCTACGAAGGCTCGGAACTGCTGGTGGCGCGACTGCTGATGGAATGCGGCGCGGACGTGCGTTACGTCGGTACCGCGTGCGCGGCCACGCCCTGGTCGGCGCCTGATCGCGCCTGGCTCGAGGCGCGCGGCGTGCACGTGCAGTACCGCGCGTCGCTCGAACAGGATTACGCCGCGCTCGACGAGTTCCGGCCCGACATCGCCATCGGCACGACGCCGGTGGTGCAGAAGGCCAAGAGCCGTGCCACGCCCGCGCTCTATTTCACCAACCTCATCTCGGCCCGCCCGCTGATGGGCCTGGCCGGCGCCGGCGCGCTGTCCCAGGTGATCAATGCCGCGCTCGGCAACCGCGAGCGCTTCCTGGAAATGCAGGCCTTCTTCGGTGACACCGGCAGCGGCGACGCCGCCGGCGTCTGGCACCAGGCGCCGCAGGCGGCGCCCGCCGGCTTCCGTGAGCAGATGCGTCGCAAGCGCGAGAAGCAGCTGGCCAAGCGCAACGTCGAGGATGCCATCTGATGTTGGTCGTCGATCACGATCGGGCAGGCGGCTACTGGGGCGCCGTGTACATGTTCACCGCGGTCAAGGGACTGCAGGTGATCATCGATGGCCCGGTCGGGTGCGAGAACCTGCCGGTCACCTCGGTGCTGCACTACACCGACGGCCTGCCGCCGCATGAACTGCCGATCGTGGTCACCGGCCTGGCTGAAGCCGAACTCGGGCGCAAGGGCACCGAAGGCGCGATGAAGCGCGCCCACGGCACCCTCGACCCCGATCTGCCGAGCGTGGTGGTGACAGGATCGATCGCCGAAATGATCGGCGGCGGCGTCACGCCCGAGGGCACCAACATCCAGCGCTTCCTGCCGCGCACCATCGATGAAGACCAATGGCAGAGCGCGGACCGCGCACTGACCTGGCTGTGGAGCCAGTACGGCGCCAAGGCTGGCGCACGGCGCAAGCCCGCCGCGGACCGTGTGCCCAGCGTCAACATCATCGGCCCGGCCTACGGCACCTTCAATTCGCCGTCCGACCTGGCCGAGATCCGGCGGCTGGTGGAAGGCATCGGCGCGCGCGTCAACCTGGTGTTCCCGTTGGGGGTGCACCTGGCTGACGTCCCGCGCCTCGCGGACGCCGACGTCAACATCTGCATGTACCGCGAATTCGGGCGTCAGCTGTGCGAGACGCTGGGCAAACCCTACCTGCAGGCGCCGATCGGACTGTTCAGTACTTCCCGTTTCCTGCGTCGGCTCGGCGAGCTGCTTGAACTCGACCCCGAGCCTTTCATCGAGCGCGAAAAACACACCACGGTGAAGCCCCTGTGGGACCTGTGGCGCTCGGTGACGCAGGATTTTTTCAGTACCGCGAGCTTCGCCATAGTCGCCACCGAGACCTACACGCGTGGCGTGCGGAATTTCCTCGAGAGCGAGATGGGGCTGCCCTGCGCCTTCGCCTTCGCGCGCAAGCCAGGTGTGAAGCCCGACAACGAGGCCATCCGGCAGGCGATTCACCAGAGCCCGCCGCTGGTCATGCTCGGCAGCTACAACGAGCGCATGTACCTCGCGGAACGCGGCGCGCGCAGCGCCTATATCCCGGCTTCCTTCCCCGGCGCGATCATTCGACGCCACACCGGCACGCCGTTCATGGGCTATGCCGGCGCCACCTATCTCGTGCAGGAAGTGTGCAACGGTCTGTTCGACGCGTTGTTCCACATCCTGCCGCTGGCCACCGATCTCGACCGCGTCGACGCGACGCCGGCCCGCGCGGAACGCGCGCTGGCCTGGGACCCGGAAGCCGAGGCCGAGCTGCAGCAGCTGGTCGAAAGCCAGCCGGTGCTGATCCGAATCTCCTACGCCAAGCAACTGCGTGATCGCGCCGAGCGCGACGCACGCGGTGCCGGCAAGACCCGCATCACCTTGGATGATCTGCGCCGCGCCCTGGCGCAGGCGACGACTGGGAGGGCCGCATGACCCAAACGCTCCTGGATTTCTCCCACGCGACCAAGTCGAGCGTCGCGCGCACCGATGTCACCACTCCGGATTATGTCGCCGACCAGCGCCAGTACCGACGCATGTACGCGCTGTGCTTCTGCGTGTTCCTGCTGGTGGTGCTGGTGGGACGGCTGCTGCCGCGGGGCTGGCGCCCTTTCGCGCTGCCTGACGGCCAGCGCGGCTCGGTGCTCGACGAGGCGCGCAATGCGACTGCCACCGTGCTGCCGTTCGTGTTCATGGTCTGAGCGGGCTGAAGAATTCGTCGGTGCGCCCGCGAGGTGCGCGCCGATGCGTCCCCGCCGCGCGGGTAGCGCGGTAACGGCCACAAGGCCATTCGTAATCGAGGAAAAGTTTTATGGCAGATAGAGGCACCCTGTCAGGCTTGACGGAGCAGGAGGCGAAGGAGTTTCACAGCATCTTCGTCACCAGCTTCATCATGTTCACGGTGGTCGCGGTGATCGCGCACTTCCTGGTGTGGTCATGGCGTCCGTGGCTGCAGTAATTGCAGCCGCCAGCATTTCACCAACAGTAACTAGGAGGATGTGACCGTGTGGAGAGTATGGTTGCTTTTCGATCCGCGCCGAACCTTGATCGCTATGTCGATCTTCTTGATGGTCCTGGCGCTTCTCATCCACTTCATCCTGTTGAGCAATCCACGCTTCAACTGGTTGAGCAATCCGGCCGCGGCGCCGGCTGCAGTTTCCATGCAGTCGACCGTCACGGGCCCGCAGTCGCAGCTGGTGGCGGGAGTCACCAGGTAGGCAGCGGGCAGGCAAGGATGGACGTGGCCCCTACGACAACGGCCTCGTCCATCCGCACGCAAGCGCGGCGTGGGCCACGCAACGCGTAGGGCAAGGGGTTAGCGACATGGCAATGCTGAGTTTCGAGCGAAAGTACCGCGTACGCGGTGGCACGCTGATTGGCGGTGATCTGTTTGATTTCTGGGTGGGACCGTTCTACGTCGGATTCTTCGGCGTGTTGGGCATGTTCTGCACGTTGCTGGGCACGGCGCTGATCGTGTACGGCGCAGCAATGGGACCGACCTGGAATCTGTGGCAGATCAACATAGCGCCGCCGGATCTCCAGTACGGCCTGGCGCTCGCTCCCCTGCTCGAAGGCGGACTGTGGCAACTCGTCACGATCTGTGCCCTCGGCGCGTTCTCGTGCTGGGCGCTGCGCGAAGTGGAGATATGTCGCAAGCTCGGCATCGGGTTGCACATACCGTTCGCCTTCAGCGTGGCAATCTTCGCCTACTTCGTGCTGGTGGTCGTGCGCCCCGTGCTGCCCGGCGCCTGGGGTCACGGATTTCCCTACGGCATCCTCAGTCATCTCGACTGGGTGTCCAACGTCGGCTACCAGTACCTGCATTTCCACTACAACCCGGCGCACATGCTCGCGGTGAGTTTCTTCTTCACCACGACGCTCGCGCTGTCACTGCACGGATCGCTGATCCTGTCGGTGACCAATCCAGGCGGAGACCGCGAGGTCGCGACCGCCGAGCATGAAAATGCTTTCTTCCGCGACGCCGTGGGCTATTCCATCGGCGCGCTGGGCATCCATCGGCTCGGCCTGTTCCTGGCGCTGTCGGCGGGATTCTGGAGTGCGGTCTGCATCGTCCTGAGCGGCCCGTTCTGGACTCGCGGCTGGCCGGAATGGTGGTCCTGGTGGCTGAATCTCCCGATCTGGTGAGCAACCGAGCGAAGACACAATCATGGCCGAATATCAGAACATCTTTACTCGCGTGCAGGTGCGTGCCCCCGCACACATGGGCGTGGAAGCGCCTGCCGGAAGCTGGCCGCGAGACGGCAAGCCCTGGTTTTCGTACCTGCTGGGCAAGATTGGCGACGCGCAGCTCGGACCGTTCTACCTGGGTGGACTGGGGCTCGCGTCACTGATCTGCGGATTCGTCGCCATCGAGATCATCGGGCTGAACATGGCCGCGGCCGTGCACTGGAACCCGGTCGAGTTCGTCAGGCAGCTGCCGTGGCTCGCGCTCGAGCCGCCGCCGGCGAAGTACGGGCTCACCATCCCGCCACTCGCCGAAGGCGGCTGGTGGCTGATGGCGGGCTTCTTTCTCACGGTCTCCATCCTGCTGTGGTGGGCGCGCATGTACACCCGCGCTCGCGAGCTCGGCATGGGTACGCATATCGCCTGGGCCTTCGCGTCGGCGATCTGGTTGTACCTGGTCCTGGGTTTCATCCGGCCGCTCTTGATGGGCAGTTGGAGCGAGGCGGTGCCCTTCGGCATCTTTCCTCACCTGGACTGGACCGCGGCCTTCTCGCTGCGCTACGGCAACCTGTTCTACAACCCGTTCCACATGCTGTCGATCGCCTTCCTCTACGGCTCGACGCTGATCTTCGCGATGCACGGCGCGACCATCCTGGCGGTGAGTCGCTACGGTGGCGAGCGTGAGATCGAGCAGGTCGTGGATCGAGGCACCGCCTCCGAGCGCGCCGCGCTCTTCTGGCGCTGGACCATGGGTTTCAACGCGACGATGGAATCGATCCATCGCTGGGGCTGGTGGTTCGCGGTGCTGTGCCCGCTGACCGGCGGCATCGGCATCCTGCTCAGCGGTACGGTGGTCGACAACTGGTACCTGTGGGCGGTGAAGCACGGGGTGGCGCCGTCCTACCCGGCGGTCTTCCCGCCCGTAACCGATCCCGCCGCCGCGCAGGGGGTGACGCCATGATTGCTCGCGCCAACCGCATTGCAGGCCTTGTCGCGCTGATCCTGGGCGTGGTTGCCCTGGGCGGCTGCGAGAAGCCGCCGCAGGTCACCGGACAGCAGGGGTTCCGCGGCACCGGCATGGTCGACGTGCGCACGCCGATGGCGGTGGAGCAGGCGCTGGCCCGCAACCAGGTGCCGGCCGCACTGCCCGCGGCGCCGCCCAGCGGCACCAAGGCCGGCCTGGTGTTCCAGAACGTGAAAGTGCTGGGGGATACGGATGTCACGGAGTTCACCCGCCTGATGAACGCCATGACCACCTGGGTCGCGCCCAAGGAAGGCTGCGCCTACTGTCACGACGTGGCCAACCTGGCGGACGACTCCAAGTACACCAAGGTGGTCGCGCGCCGGATGATCGAGATGACGCGTCATATCAACGCGAGCGCCAAGACCCACGTGGCCGAGACCGGTGTGACTTGTTACACCTGCCATCGCGGCAATGCCGTGCCGCAGTACATCTGGCACAAGGCGGCGCCGGGCGAGGGCGGCATGACGGGTTTCACCGACGGCCAGAACGTGGCGGCGCCGGTGGTGGGCCTGACGTCACTGCCCTACGACCCGTTCGCCGACCTGATCGCGGCAAAGGCGCCGGCGCAGGCCATTCGCGTGGCGGCCAACACGGCGCTGCCTACCGGGCCCAGCCGCTCGATCAAGGACACGGAGGAGACCTACGGCCTGATGATGCATCTCTCCCAGGCGCTGGGTCAGAACTGCACCTTCTGCCACAACACCCGTTCGTTCTACGACTGGGAAGGCAATCCGCCGCGGCGCGCGACGGCCTGGCACGGCATCCAGATGGTGCGAGACCTCAATGAGCAGTTCCTGACGCCGCTGGCGTCGACCCTGCCGGCCGAGCGGCTGGGTCCGACCGGCGACGGTCCGAAGTTGAACTGCGCGACCTGCCACCAGGGCGCGAGCAAGCCGCTGGGTGGCGTGAGCATGCTGCAGGACTACTCCGTCCTCAAGTGAGGTGGGAGGGGCGACGCGCGGCACTCACGGGGGTGCCGCGCGCGCATGGTCAATTGGGCGTGTCCGAACGCTTCTGACGGCTGTGATTCGTCACCGACGCCCGGATGTCCTCTACCAGTTTCTGCACCTTGGCTATTTCGCTGAGCAGTCCGATTCGCACGAGTTCCCGAACCGCGTCCGGCAGGCTCGCGATCAGGTTGGCGGCCCGCCAACCTTCGACCGCCGCAAGTTCCTCGTCGTCCAACGCCACGGCAATCGCGTTCGGCGTGTCGCCGAGATCATCGCGCTCCACGTCGAACGACTCCTGCCCCCGCTGCGAGTCCGATTGCGCCATCACTCCCCAGCCACCTCGGCGCAGGCCAGCGCTTCACCACCCGGCCCACGCGGTCATAGACCACCAACCCTCCAGGGCATGATAGGAAGCGGGGCCGGCCCCCGGTATCTCGGGAAATACCGTACGTAAAAACTACGTACGTGAAGGGTCAGCGGAACAGGCGGATAAGATCGGATAGACCCCGCACCTCGAGCTTCTCTCGAATGCGCGCGCGATGGATCTCGACGGTGCGCTGGCTGATGCCGAGCGCCTCGGCAATCTGCTTGTTGGTCTTGCCCAACAGCAACTGGTCGACCACCTCGCGCTCGCGCACCGTCAGGCGACGCAGCCGCTCGCTCAGTTCGCCTTCGGACACCACCGGCTCCGGGCGGCTGGTCAGGATCTTGTGAGCCAGCTCCAGCGCCGCGAGGATGTGCTCCTCGGAGCCGGGCTTCTCGATGAAGTCGACAGCGCCGGCCTTGACCGCGGTCACCGCCAGCGGCACATCGCCGTGGGCGGTGAGCACGACTATCGGCATGCGCGAACCACGTGCCTTGAGATGCGCCTGGAGCTCCATGCCGCTCATGCCTGGCAGGCGCAGATCGAGCAGCAGGCTGGCCTTCTGCGCAGGGTCGAACTTCTCCAGGAACTTCTCCGCCGAGCGGAACGCGGTGGTGCGAAAGCCATGCGCCGACAAGAGCGCGCACAGCGACTTGGCGACCGAGGGATTGTCCTCGACCACGTAGACCGGAAAGGACTCATGGACTGCGTGCATCGTGCCCTCCCAGCATCGGCAGGGCGAAGATCACTTCGGCGCCTTCCTGCGGCGCGCCGAGCCAGATGCGGCCGCGATGCGCTTCGAGGATGGTGCGACACAGTGACAGGCCGATGCCCATGCCGCCGGTGGTCGAGTTGTGAAACGGCTCGAAGATGTTCTCGCGCACGGCCTCCGGAATACCTGGGCCGTTATCGCGCACCAGCACTTCCACCATGCCTTCACGACGGCGCGTGACTATTTCCAGGCTGCGGCTCACCCGGCCGCGCAGCGACGCGAGACTGTTGCGCACGAGGTTCAGGACCACCTGGCCGATCTGCACCGGGTCGAGCTGCACGGGCGGCAGATCGCGGGCGAGGCGCCAGTGGAGCTCTGGTTCGCCGTCGGAACCCGAGACCAGCGCCAGCGCCACGGCCTGGGAGACCACCTCGTTCACATCGCGCGCTTCCAGGGTCACCTCGCCATGCGCGATGAAATTGCGCAGCCGCCGTACGAGTTCGCCCGCGCGCGCCGCCTCGGTGGCCGCATCGTCGATGAGTTCCATCACGCGTGGCGGAATGGCGATGCCGTAGTTCTGCAGCTCCTGGCGACAGGCCTTGACGTAGTTGCTGACGGCGAACAGCGGCTGGTTCAACTCGTGGGCCAGGGCCGCCGCGAGCTCGCCCATGGCGTTGGCACGCATGGTGTCCAGGAGCTGCAGCCGCAATCGTTCCTCGACCGCCTCGGCGTGCTTGCGCGCCGCCAGTGCCTTGCGTTCGCGCGCCATGCTGTTCAGCGCGAACAGCGCGCGCCGCAGGATGCGCAGCGCCTCGAGATCGGCGATGTCGAACGGGCGGCTGCGGCCGCGACGCTCCTCGCGCCAGACCTCGAAGGACCCGCGTGGCGACAGGCGCACGACGCCGTCGGCCATGCGGCGCTCGATCTTCTCCGGACGCCCGGCCCACTGGATGGTCTGCTCGAAGTGCTCGCGCAGCAGCAGCAGGTAGTCCTGGCCGTCTTCCGAGAGCTCCAGGCAGGCGGCGCCCGCGGCTTGCAAGGGCGGCGTCGGCAGCAGCGCGGCGAGGTGATCGCTGGTCGCGACGCCGTCGACGAAGTGCGGCGCGAAGGCCTGGACGTCGGGCACCGGACGCGGCGCTTCGCCGACTTCGAGCAGCGCGCCGTCGAGGCGCGCGTGGAGGCCCTGGCCGGCGACCAGCTCGAGCATGCGCGGCGCGAAGGCCTCCAGCACCTCGCGCAGCGGCCGGCCGGCGCGGGTCTCGCTCTCGATGTCGAAGGCGATGCGCTCGGCGCGCAGGCTGCGGCTCAGCTGCGCGGAATTCTCCAGGCTCTGCAGCAGGGCCGAGATGGTGCCGCCCAGCAGTTCGGCGAAGCGCATGACGCTGGAGGGCACGTGTATGGGGCTGTAGTGATGGCAGGCGACCAGGCCCCACAGCGCGTCGTTGGCGGTGAGCGAGATGGACATGCTGCCGCACACGCCCATGTTGTTCAGGTACTCGATGTGCACCGGGGCAACGCCGCGCAGCTTGGCGTAGGTGAGATCGAGCGGTCGATGCGACGCTGCGTCGGCCACGCCACCATCCGTCGCGACTATCGGCACCGGCATCGCGTTGATGTCGGGGATGCTGCGGATGAGGTTCAACAGGAAGTGCCGGCGGGCCGGTTCGGGAATGTCGGCGGCCGGGTAGTGCAGGCCCAGGAAGCTGTCCGCGCGGGAGGTGCTCTCCGCGATCACCTCGCCATGCAGATCGGGCGCGAAGCGGTAGATCATCACGCGATCGAACCCGGTGATCTCGCGAATCATGCGCGCGCCCACCTCGGCGAGGCCAGCGACGGTGTTCGGCTTGATCATCTCGGCGATGATGCGCTGGCGCACGAGATCCTGCTCCCACACGGCGGCGGGGTGCGGCTCCTCGCGCACGAATTCCAGCAGCAGGTGGTCGTCGTGCACGTGGGGATAGCACTCCACGCGCCTTGCCACGCCGTCGTCGCCACGCAGCGTCGCGAACCACGGCTTGATGAGCTCGGGAAGCGAGGGCGTGAGCGGTCGCGCGAACAGCGTCGCGCAGTGCTCCGCGCCGAGGACCTCGTCCAGCGTGCGGCCGAGCGCTGCCTTGGCGTCCAGGCCGGTGAAGCCGGCCAGATTGAGGCTCGCGCAGCGCACTCGGTGCGTGGCGATCTCGGCCGCCAGCAGCGCACCATGGGGCTGGACCACGCCGATGTGATGAATGGGTTCGCGGTCGCACGCGTCCAGGTCGACCGCCGGTTGCGCGTGGGGCGGCGTCAGCATGTCGGCGCGGACGCGGGATGCAACCAGGCGTGCAGCGCGACGAACACGCCGCGCGCCAGCACGGACGCGCCGAGCAGCGAGCCCTCGACCACGTACAGCGCACCCAGCAGCGACGCCCGCGCCGTCAGATCCGGCAGTCGAGGTTGCTCGCCCGAGCGCGTCGTCCCCGCGCCCAGGGCGGAGAGATCGGCGGCCACCCCATGCAGCGCGGTGTGCGCGTCGCGGGTCGCGTCGCGCAACTGGCGCTGCACTTCGTGGTCGACGATGGTCTCGAGGGACGACATGGATCCGGCGCTCCGCCACAGGTCACCGCGCAGGCGGACAAAGATGCTAGTAGATACGCGCCGCGCGGAGCAATCATCCCTGATCTCGCTCACCTGCGCCGTCCATGCAAGGCGTATGATGCGCTAATCACCGAGCGCGAGCCCAGCATGGTCCCAGTTCTCCCCCTACAGCGCCATGGTGTGACGCGGTGACGGCCGCGGCGCGATCCGCACCCGCCGCGAGCCATTGGCTGGACGCGCTGGATGCCGCGGGCTGCGCCTCCCTGCTTGGCGCCGCCGCCGATCTGCTGCTGGTCGTCGATGCTACGGGCCGCGTGCTGGACGTCGATACCACGCTCGACACCGACACCGACACCGGCATCGCATTCTCCTCCTGGACCGGTCGACCGCTGGAACAACTGCTGCGCGCCGCCGATCGTCCACGCCTGCGCCGACTGCTGACCGCCGCACGTGGCGGTCGCGGCGCACGCCGCCAGGTGCTGGCGCACGTCGCCGAGGGACATGCGCCGCTGTTCGTCGAGTACGCCGCATTGGCTCTCGGCACGGCGGGCCGCGTGCTGCTGGTCGGACGGGATCGCAGCGCGCTCGCCGGGCTCGCGGCCCAACTGGCCGACGAACGCCTGGCGCGGGAGCGCGCGCGCCGCGATCTACGCCGCGCGGAGAGCCGTTACCAGCAGTTGTTCGACTGCCTGCCCGGCGCGCTCCTGGTGGTGGACGCCGCCAACCAGCGCGTGCTGGAAGTGAACGACGCGGCGGAGCGCCTGTTCGAACGTCCCGCCGCCGCCCTGCTCGGGCGCCCGCTGGCCTCGCTGTTCGGCCGCGCCCAGCGCGCGCGCCTCGCCGAGTGG
>JAIEQK010000313.1 GCA_019747795.1 Gammaproteobacteria bacterium
GAGCGGCACGCGCGACAGCTGCGCCTGCGTGGCGTCGTCACCTCGACCTTCGGCATCGGCGAGGGCTTCAACGAAGTCCTGCTCAGCCGCATGGCGAGCGCGGGCGGCGGCAACTTCCGCCTGATCCGCGACGCCGACGAGATCCCGCGCCTGCTCCGTGAGGAGCTGGTCGAAGGTCTCGAGGTCGTGGCGCCGAACACCGAGCTCCTGGTGCGCGCGCCGGCCGGCGTGAAGGTCACGCCGCTGTCCGGCTTCGAGTCGCGCGTCACCGAGGCGGGCGAGCTGGTCGTCGCGCTTGGTGACCTGCTGTCCGAGCAGCGCTTGAGCGTGGTGCTGCGGCTCGACTTCGCGCCCGGGGCTGTCGGCGCAGAGCTGCCCTTTGAACTCCGCCTGCGCGACGGCGCGGACAAGCTGGACACACGTGTCCACTCGCTCGCCTTCACGCGTGCCACGGACGGCGCGAACCGCAAGCAGGCACGGGACCTCGCCGTCGACCGCAAGGTCGGCGCGCTGCACGCTGCGCGCACGCGCCGCACGGCGCTGGCGCTGAACCGCGACGGCGACTACGTCGGCGCGCAACGCGCCATCGATGCCTGTATCGCCCGCCTGCGCCGCTACGCGGGGCAGGATCCCGAGCTGCTCGGGGTGATTGCCGATCTCGAACGCGCGCGCCTGGAATGCACCCGCCCCATGGAAGAGATGGCCTTCAAGGATATGTACCTGGACAGCTTCAGCGCGTCGATCAGCCGCACGCGCTTCGGATCTGCGCAGCGCTCGAGCCTCTCGGCCGCGACGTGGGTCTTCCAGCTCACGACGCACCACGAGTCCAGCATCGCGCTCGCGGTCGATGCTCTGCGTGTCGCGGGGTTCACCGCGGCGGGTCCGCTGAGATTGATGCCGAACCTCCCCACCAACGGGCTCATCCCGCCGCCCGCGGGTGAGGTCCTGAGCACGGTGGACGAGTTGCGGTTGGTCGACATGATGCGCTTCTCGAGCAAGGGCGGCGTCAAGCTCGGCTTGATCGACGCGCCGCTCTACGACAACTGGTTCAGTCACTGGCACGCGGCCGGCCGCGCGGCGGTGGTGTCGATGCACGGGGTCACCGAACTGCTGAGCGTCGACCCGGCGGCTTTCATCGCGTACGAGATCGTGCTGAACGGCCTCGCCAATGCGTCACCGGCCTACGACTTCATGGCGCTGGCGCACGACGACACCCGTGCCTGCCTGTTCGATCTGTGTCTCGACAAGCGCGACATGGAGATCAAGCTGCAGGCGATGCACGTCTGCGCGGCCTGCCAGGGCAAGCTGGGCGCGATGGGCGTGGATCTCGACCAGGTGACGCTGGCCACGGACGCGATCCGCGGCCTGGCGCGGCCGGTGGCGAACATGGCGCGGGCCTGAGCGTCGCGCGAAGCCAGGCGGTTCACTACACTGCAACCCCGACATTGCGAAAGGACTCGCGTATGAACGTCTGGCTTCGTGCTCCGGTGACGGCGGTCGGGGTGGTGAGCGGCCACCTGGTGTTGATGCGCGGGCTATGGCCCTGGGTCAAGAGGGGCGTGGAAGCGGCGGGCCTGCATTCGACGCTCGCCGACGCCCAGCTGGGTGCTTTCGGCGCGCTCTATTGCGCGATGCTGTTCCTGGCCTGGCGCTTCCTGGCCCACGACTGGCTGCCGTTGCCGCGGCGCGCTCCCGCCGCGCCGGCGGCTGACCGTGACCCGGCATCCGCCGTCCACGCCGATTGGTCACCCGACCCGGTGGCTCTGCACCACGAGGGCCTCGCCCTGCTGGAGGGACAGGGCGGCATGCTCGACTATGCCGCCGCGCGTCAGCGTTTCGCCACTGCTGCGGCGCTCGGTTATGTGCCCAGCCGCATGAGCCTGGCGCTTGTGCAACTCGAGGGGCAGGGCGGTGCGCGCGACGTATCCGCAGGCCTTGCCGGCCTGGAAGCCCTGTGCGCCGAAGGCGAGCCCCATGCCCAGTACCTGCTCGGCAACCTCTATCGGCTCGGCCAGCACGTGGCAATGGACCTGGCTCGCGCGGCGACGCTCTATGCCGAGGCTGCGGCGCGCGGCATGCCGATGGCGCAGACCAATCTCGGCTTGATGTACCTGCAGGGCATGGGCGTGGCCGTCGATCGGGTCGAGGCCTGCAAATGGCTGTCGATGGCCGCCGATCGCGGTGACGCGCTCGCCGCGCGTCACGTCGCTGAACTGCGCGGTGAACTGAGCGCGGCCGAGATCAGCGAGGCAGAAGCCCGCGTCGGCGAGGAATCCCTGCGACGTGTGCGCGCCTTCGTGGCCGAGGGCGCGCAGGCTCCGATGCACCGACGAAGCGCGGTCATGCCGCCCGCTCGGACACCGGAGGGCGCTCCCGTACGACGTTTCCACCTCGGCCTCGCAGAACTGACCTTGCCGGCGGACTACCAGCGTGACGACACCCGCGGGACTCCATTCATCTTCCAGGCCCAGGGACAACCCACTCTGGCGGTGCGGCTCATGTCGCCCTCCACGCCGCTGGACGGTGAACTGCGCGAGCGCATGGTGGAGGTCGAGCTGCGCCTGATGCTGGAGAAAGCGGCCGTTGACGCGGGTTGCGAGCCGGCGCCTGCCATCACGCGCGAAGCACTCGATGATGTGGGCGATGTGCTGCTGTGCGGACTCGAATCGGCCGGTGCCGCGCCGCTCCAGAGCATCTTGCTGTTCATGCTGGTCGCGCCGGACGGCCGCATCGCCAACATGAGCCTGCAGGGCGAATCGTCTCTCGCGGCGCTGTACGCGCAGGCGCGGGCCGTGGCACAGGGTTGGCGCTGGCGGGCGTGAACCGCGCTCAGGCGTGCGCCAGTGCGTCGTCCAGCGCCAGCGCCACGCGCCGGCAGATCTCCTCCACTTCATCGGCACGGATGATGAGCGGCGGCGCGATCACGAGACTTCTGCCGGTCGGTCGCGCCACCACGCCGCGCGCGAGCAGCGCGGCGTAGACCCCTTCGAGCACCGCATTGGCATCGTCGTTGACCGGTCGATCGTCGACATCACGGCGCAGGAAGTCGAGCGCGCCGGCGAGACCGCAGGCGCGCACTTCGCCGACCAGCGGATGATCGCGCAACGCGCCCAAGCCCCGCGCGAGTACTTCACCCATGCGCGCGCCATGCGCGACGAGCCCGTCGCGCTCGATGATCTCCAGTGTCTTCAAGGCTGCCGCGGCGCCGACCGGGTGGGCGGCGTAGGTGGCGGCGTGCGCGAGCGTGCCGAAGCGTTCGGAGCCGCGTTCGAGATCGGCGTAGAGCTCGCGGCCGACGGCGATGGCCGACAACGGGAAGTAGCCCGAGGTCACGCCCTTGGCGAGCGTCAAGTGCGTCGGCGCGAGCCCGAAAGTCTGGCTGCCCCATAGCTGGCCCGTGCGTCCACAGCCGGTGATGACTTCGTCCGCGACCAGCGCGATGCCGTGAGCATCGAGGATGCGCGTGATAGTTGGAAAATACTCGGCCGGCGGTGGTTTCATGCCGGCGGAGAAACTCACCGGCTCGCAGAACATCGCCGCGATGCTGTTCGCGGGCTCGGCCGCGATCAGCGCTTCGAGTTCACGGCCGAGCCGCGCGCTGTACTCGGCGCCGCTCTCGCCCGGCAGGCGATCGCCGTGATGGTCGGGCTGCGCCACGTGGCGAAAACCGTCTATCGGCAGGCCGAACTCCTCATGATGTCCACCCGTCAGGCTCGCCGTCGCCAGCGTGCCGCCGTGATAGCTGCCGTGGCGGCCGATGACGGTGATGCGACGCGGTTCGCCGCGGGCCACGGCGCCGAAGCGCAGCAGCTTGATGAGGAAATCATTGGCCTCGGAGCCGGTCGCGGCGAACAGCATGTGCGCATTGGCCATCGGCACGAGTTGCACCAGCTTCTCCGCGAGTTCGAGCGCGCTCCGGCTGGTGCGATGCAGGGCCGAAACGTAGAACGGCAGCTCGCGGTACTGGCGTTCGATGGCGTCGATCAGTTCCTCGTGCTGGTAGCCGAGCGAGGCCACGTAGAACGACGCGGTCGCCTCGATGTACTCACGACCGTCGGTGTCGTAGACGTAGATGCCGCGGCCGCGCTCGGCGAACGCGGTCTTGCGCGCGGTGGTGTCCGCGAGCGGCTGAAAGCCGAGGATGAGGGGCAGCCGTTCGTCTTCGGCTGCCAGTGGATTCGAGCTCGCCATGGTGTCGCTCCCCGCTTGGTGCCGTTCAGGCCGCGCGCGCGGCGGCCAGTGCCGCACGCCGCGCGGCGGTTGCGGTTTCGTCGACCGCGAGACTGTCATCATCGACGCTGCCGGTGAAGAGCACGCCGTACACGTCGCGAGCGTGTGACGCGCTGATGTATCCCTCGAGCACGTCGTCGCGCACCCAGGCCGGTTCGCGCGCCAGCGGATCGCCGTAACCGCCGCCCGCGGTCTCGATGCCGTGCAGCCACATACCGGGCTCGAGCACGAACTGGCCGACGCTCGGCACGCGCGTGGGCGCACCGTCCTGGCCGATGACGAACATCTCGCCCACGTTGCCGTCGCCGCCGCCGCGCACGCCGCGTGCCGGGTTGACCTGGCCGTCGGCGGCGAACACGACTACCAGCGGGTCGTGGCTCGGACCGTAGGTGATGCGCACGCCGGGCGCGCCGCGCCGCCTGCCCGCGCCCATGGTGTCCTGCGCGAGTCGGATCTCGCGATAGTGGATGGGGTAGGCGAGTTCGCTGACTTCGACGCTGTCGCGGTACATGAGCCCGGCCACCACCGGGATGCCGTAGGTGAGCCAGCCGTCGCAGGCAGGCCCGCCTGGTCCGCCGTTGTTGCCGATCACGAGCTGGTTCACGTAGGCCTGCCCGCCGCGGCGCGCGTCACGCCCCGAGATCACGCCATAGCCCGCGCCCATGCCGAGACCGCCCTCGGCCAGCCCATAGCCCTCCCCGAGATCCGCGAGCGCCGCCTGCACCGTGTTCAACAGGCGGTCCGAGACATTGGTGGTGGCGACCGAGCAACTGTGCGGAAAGCGTGGAATGCCGATAGCCGCGCCCTCGCGCAGCTTCACGTCGATGCAGCGATAGGAGCCGCCGTTGCGCGGCAGATCGCCCGGCAGGCAGTTGAACACGCCGGCCACCGCGCTGCTGATCGAGCAGGCCTCGGAGAGGTTGAGGCCATTGTCCATGTTGTCGATGTTGTGGGTCAGATCGATCTCGATGCGCGCGGCCGCGGGGTCGACCGTCACTTTGACCCGCACCGGAATGCCGTCCGGCATGAGCGGCGGCAGCGGGTCGTGCGCGCCCTCGCGCGCGACGGTCGCGGCCGGCAGGGCGCGAATGGCGCTCCGCATGCGCGCTTCGCTGTAGTCGAACCATTGATCGACGAAGCGCAGCACCGTCGCGCTGCCGTGCTTGGCGAACACTTCGTGGATGCGCTTCTCGCCGGTGCGCGCGGCGGCCAGCATGGCGAGGAAGTCGCCGTACCAGTACTCCGGCACGCGGATGCGCCGCTGGCACATGCGGATGATGTCGTCGATGTTCTGCCGCGCGCGCTGCACGCGCACGGCGGGGAAGATCAGCGCACCTTCTTCGTAGATGTCCCGCGCCGCGCCGCGGCGTGGTAGGTGGTCGGCAGGCTGTTGCCGATGTCGGCCTGGTGGGCCTTGGCGCACACGTTGAACACGTGCCGACCTTCCCAGAACACCGGCACGATGAGGGTGTGATCCGCCGGGTGCGAGTTGCCGCTGTAGGGGTCGTTGTGCAGGTAGGCGTCGCCCTCTTCGATGTCGTCGTGAAAGGCGCACATCGCCGCGGTCTGCAGGTTGAGGCCGTAGGTGTGCACCGGCAGGCCCTCGGCGGTCGCGAACAACTGGTTGTCGGCGGTGGTGATGCCGCAGGAGAAGTCGCGCGCCGAGTTGATCACCGCCGAGCGGCCGGTGCGCAGCATGGTGTTGGTCATCTCGCGCACCACGCCGTCGAAGCGGTTGGCGAGCACCGCGAGCAGCATGGGCGAGAGCGCCTCGCCCTGTTCAGCCTGTTCCGCCTGGACGCCCATGCGCAGTTCCTCGTTCATGCCGTGAAGGTCACCATGTAGCTGTCGGCCGCGCCGAGCCGTGCCTGGGCGCCGGGCGGCAGCACCAGCGTCGTGGTCGCTTCCTCGATGATCGCCGGTCCGTCGATCACGGCGCCGACATCGAGGGTGTCGCCGCGCACCACGACGGCCTCGCGCGCACCGTCGAGCGAGAACCACGCCGCGCGCTGGCCGGGCGACGCGGCGCCGCGCGCGCCGGCGGCGCTGACCGCGATCTCCGGCAGCGTCACGGCGAGCCGGCCGGTCCAGCTCAGGAATTCCACCGCGCTCGCGCGATCGTCCACCTGGAACACGCGGCGATGCGCGGCGTGAAAGGCCTCGACCAGCGTCTGCACGTCGGCCTCGCTCGCGATGCGCGCGGTATCGAGGTCGATGGCGAGATCCCACACCTGGGCGGCGTAGTGGGCGTCCACTCGGTAACGGCGCGTGACCCGGTCGAAGCCGCGCGCGGCGAGGCGCGCGGCAAAGGCGTCGAGCTGTTCGTCGATGGACGCGAGCGCGGTGTTGACCAGCGCGCGATCGAAGGCGTCCGAGCGGGTCGGCGCGGCGGCGCTGGCCTCGGCCTGGATGTCGGAGAACTGCATGCCGCAGGCCGACAGCACGCTCGCCGTGCGCGGCACCACCACGCCGCGACAGCCGAGCTCGCGCGCGATGGGCACGATGTTGAGGCCCGCCGCGCCGCCGCCGGCCACCACCACGGCTTCCGCAGGATCGATGCCCTCGCTGACGGTGATGTCCTTGATGGCGTTGATCATGATCTCGTTCGAGACGGCGAAGATCGAATACGCCGCCTCGTCGACGCCGATGCCGAGCGGTGCGGCGACGGTGGCGATGGCCGCGCGCGCCGCGCCGGCGTCCAGCCGCATGCGTCCGCCGAGGAAGTAATCCGGATCGATGTAGCCCAGCACTACCGCGGCGTCGGTGACCGTCGGCGCGCGTCCGCCGCGCCCGTAGCACGCCGGCCCCGGTTCGGCGCCCGCGCTCTGCGGGCCGACGTGCAGTAGTCCCGCATCGTCAAGCCAGGCGATCGAGCCGCCGCCCGCGCCGACACTGCGCGCATCCACCGCCGGAATGCCGAGTATGTGGCCGGTGAAGCGCTCGCCGAGCCAGGTCTCCTGGGTGATGGCGATGTGGCCGTCGCGCACCAGGCTGACGTCGAAGGTGGTGCCGCCGGTGTCGACCACCAGCGCCGGTTCAAGGCGCGCCTCGAGTTCGGCGTAGCGACGACCCGCCACCGGCCCCATCGCCGGCCCCGAGCGCACGGTGTGTATCGGGCGTTCGACCACGCTGTCGATGTCGAGGCAGCCGCCCATGGTGGTGCTGACCAGGATCTCGCCGCCGTAGCCGGCCGCGCGCAGGTCCGCGCCCAGGTCGCGCAGGTGGGCCTGCATGAGTGGCTTGATCGAAGCGTCGATCGCCGCCGAGGACGCGCGGCGATATTCCCGCAGTATCGGGTTAAGCGCATGGCCGAGCGTGTAGGGCACGCCGGGCAGATGCTGTTCGATGAGCTGGGCCAGGCGCAGCTCGTGGGCGGGGTTCGCGGTCGCCCACAGCAAGGCCACCGCCACCGCTTCGAAACCGCGCGCGCGCAGCGTGTCGAGCACGCCGATGGCCTGCGTTTCGTCCAACGGCGTGAGCACGGCGCCGCCGGCGTCGATTCTTTCCGCTATCTCGAAGGTATGGCGGCGTGGGATGTAGGGGCGCGGGTAGGGCGTGCGGAAATCGTGGGGGTTGAACTTGCCGCCCTCGCGCAGCACCAGGATGTCGGGAAAGCCGGCGGTGGTAAGGAACGCCGTCCTGGCTATCTTGCCGGTGACGATGGCGTTGGTCGCGCGGGTCGTGCCGTAGATGAAGATGTCGGTCCGCGCGAGCAGGTCTGTGACTTCGAGACCGAGCTTGCCGGCCGCGTCGGCCAGCGCCTGCGACAGGCCGCCGAAGATACGCGCCGGCGTGGTCAACGCCTTGCCGATGGTGAAGCGTCCGCGGTCGTCGGCCACCACCACGTCGGTGAAGGTGCCGCCGGTATCGACGCTGATGCGCCAGCCCCCGGTCATGTTGCCGTTCATAGTGCGCCTGCCACTGGTGACTTCCGCCGGTGCCCGGACTATAGTTTTCTGTGATCACAGATGTCAATTGACCGAACCCGCGCCTGAACCGGGCGCCGCGAGGGAGATCTCCATGGCCCAGGCCGTTGCCGCGCTGGCCCGCGTCGAACGGGTGACCCTGAACGGGCTCGCCTACGACGGTCTCAAGCGCGCCTTGCTCTCCGGCCGCCTCGAACCGGGCACGACTCTGACGCTCCGTCAGTTGGCCGATGAACTCGGCACCAGCATGATGCCGGTGCGCGAAGCGGTTACACGCCTCGCGGCGGAGAACGCGCTCGCCGTGCTGCCCAACCGCGGCATCGTGGTGCCCGCGCTGGATGCAAACGAGGCGGCCGACATCTGGGAACAGCGCATCCGCCTGGAAGGCGACGCGTCGGCGCGCGCGGCGCGCCATGCCGACGGCGACACCGTCAGTCGCCTGCGCGAACTCGCCGCCGCGGTCGAGAGCGCCGCCCATGCCGGCGACCTGCACGACGTCCTCGAGCGCAACAGCGAATTCCAGTGGAGCATCTATCGGGCAGCGCAGAGCCGCGTGCTCCTGCAGCTGATCGAGATCCTGCGCATGCAGAGCGTGCCGCATTGCACCGCGGCGCTGCGCGTGCTGATCGGCGAACGTCCCGCCTATTTCGCGCGCTCGTTCCACAACCACTCGGCGCTGGTGGAAGCCATCGCCCGCGGCGACGCGGCCGCCGCGCGGCGCATCAAGCAGACCGATCTGAAGGAATTCCGCGACTTCGTGAACGAGACGCACAGGAGACCGCGATGAACGTCGAACACAGCACCCCCTGGCGCACCTATCTCGCCCAGAACCCGCGGTCGCGCGCGCACGCCGCGCGCGCCGGCCAGTACGTGCCAGCCGGCACCTCGCGCTCGCTGCTGCGTCATCCACCGTTTCCGTTCTACGTCGACCGCGCGCAGGGCATACGCAGCGTCGACCTGGACGGCAACGAGCGGCTGGATTTCCATAACAACTACACGGCGCTGGCGCACGGCCACGGTCACCCGCAGGTGATGGCCGCGGTGGAGCGTCAGCTCGCGCGCGGCACCACCTACTCGGCGCCGGGCGCGCAGGAATTCGCGCTGGCCGAGCATCTGTGTGCGCGCATCGCGAGTGTCGAGCAGGTGGTCTTCAACAACTCCGGCACCGAGGCGGTGATGGTTGCGCTGCGCATCGCGCGCGCGGTGACAGGCCGTAACCGTATCGCCAAGTTCGAAGGGGGCTACCACGGGTCCACCGATTTCGTCATGGTCGGCGGGCACGGTCTGCCGGCGCCGAACGATCCGGTGCGTGTCACCACGCCCCACGCCGATGTCGGTGGCCTGCCGGCGGCAGCCACCGAGGACGTGGTGCTGGTGCGCTTCAACGATCCAGAGGCGGTGCGCGAGGCTGTCGCGCGCTTCGGCCCGGATCTCGCTGCGTTCATCGTCGAGCCCATTCAAGGCGCCGGCGGCGTGATCCCGGCCACGCCCGAGTTCCTGCGCGTGCTGCGCGAGGAAACCCGGCGCGCCGGCATCCTCCTCATCTGCGACGAAGTGGTGACGCTACGCCACGCGGTCGGCGGCGCGCAGGGCTACTACGGTCTCGATCCCGATCTCACCACCATGGCGAAGATCATCGGCGGCGGCTTTCCGGTCGGCGCGGTGGGCGGCCGACGCGCAGTGATGCGCTGCCTGGAAGCCGACGGTCCGGTGGCCAATCTCGGTACCTTCAGCGCCAATCCCATGACCATGGCGGCTGGGCTGGCCGCGATGGAACTGCTGGACGAGGCGGCCATTGCGCGATTGAACGCGCTCGGCGAGCGCGCGCGGGATGGATTGCGACAAGTCATCGCGTCCCACGACCTGCCCGCCCAGGTGGCGGGCGCGGGCTCGTTGTTCCAGGTGCACTGGACCCGCGCGCCCCTGACCGACGCGCGCGCGGTCGAGACCGCCGACGCGACCTTGAACCTGCTCACCTTTCTTGGGCTCTGCAATCGCGGCGTGCAGCTGTCGATGCGCGGGATAGGGGCGTTGTCGACGCCGATGGGCGAAGAGGATGTGGATGCGTTGGTGGCGGCGTTCGATGACACCATCAAGGAACTGCGCGCGGACGGCTGGTGCTGAGCGCGGGATGTCTCGTCGATGACTGGAAGCGCCCATGGATTCCCGCTTTCGCGGGAATGACGGGTTGTAGAGGCTGAAGGATCGGAACTGCCTGCACTACGTCCTCACCCCGCGAAGGCTGGGGTCCATGAGCGTTCGGCGCGAGCTCAACCAAACCGTCACCCCCGCGAAAGCGGGGGTCCATCGGTGGTCGGCGTGAGCGCCGAATCGTCGGCGCGCGCGTGACGCGCCTCAGCTCAGATCTACGCCCTCATACCCCTTCTCCGCGCACTGCTGCAGCGTGCGCGCGTACTTCGGGCCGCCACCGGCGTAGATATTGAAGCGGGTCTTGCCGTACTCGTGGCCGGGCAGGTTGCCGTTGTAGCCGGTGATCCAGCTCTTGGCTTTGCCCATCAGGATGCCCTTGTACATGTCCTGCACGTGCTGGAACCAGCGCTGCTCGGCCTCTTCGCGCGGATCGAAACGCGTGTAGCCGTGCTGCCAGCAGTACTCGAGGAAGGGTGTCACCCAGTCGACCGCGAGTTCCGCGCCGCGCGGGAAGTTGGTCGAGGCGTGCTGCGGACCGGCCAGCATCACCATGTTCGGCATGCCGGTGACCATGAGGCCTAAGAAGGTCACCGGACCGTCGGCCCACTTGTCCTTCAGCTTCACGCCGCCGGCGCCGCGGATGTCTATCTTGTCGAACGCGCCGGTGAAGGCGTCGAAGCCGGTGGAGTAGATGATGACGTCGAACTCGAAGCTGCGATTGGTGGTCTCGAGCCCGGTCTCCGTGATGCGCTGGATGGGCGTCTCGCCCGAGTCGACCAGTTCGACGTTGTCCTGGTTGTAGACCTCGAAGTAGCCGGTCTCGAGCGGCACGCGCTGCACGCCGAAGCCGTGGTCGCGCGGAATGAGCTTCTCGGCCAGCACCGGGTCCTTCACCCGCTGGCGGATGCGGTTGGCGATGTACTCGGAGAACTCGGCGTTGGCCTTCTCGTCGGTGAAGATCTCGACGAAGTTCCTGAGCCAGATGCCGAAGCCCGGCTCGTCGTAGAGCTTGTCCCACAGCGCCTTGCGTTCCTCGGGCGTCACTTTGTAGAAGCCGCGGCGATCCGGTTCGTGCTCGAAGCCGCCGGGCGTGCGCGCGCAGGCGGCGAAGATCTCGTCGTAGCGCGCGCGAATCTTCGCCATCTCGGCGTCGTCGATCTTGGAATTGTTGAGCGGCGCGGCCCAGTTCGGGCGGCGCTGGAAGATGGTGAGATGGCTCGCCACCTTGGCCACTTCCGGAATGATCTGGATGGCGGTCGCGCCGGTGCCGATGATGGCGACGCGCTTGCCCGTCAGGTCGGGCTGCTCGTGCGGCCAGTTGAAGGGATGGAAGGACAGCCCCTTGAAGTCCGCCATGCCGGGGAACTCCGGCTGGGTCGGCGTGGACAGCACGCCCACCGCGGTGATGACGAAGCGCGTGGTGAGCTTGGAGCCGTCACCCAAGGTCAGCGTCCAGGTGTCCAGGTCGTCGTTGAAATGCATGGCATCCACCCGCGTGTTGAAACGCATGTGGCGACGCAGGTCGAACTTGTCGGCGACGTAGTTCAGGTACTTCAAGGTCTCGGGCTGGGGCGAGAACTGCTCGGTCCAGTGCCACTCGGCCAGCAGTTCCTTGGAGAAGGAGTAGCCGTAGGTGAAGCTCTCGGAGTCGAAGCGCGCGCCCGGGTAGCGATTGTTGTACCAGGTGCCGCCGAGATCCGCGTTCATGTCGAGCGTGATGAAGTTGACGCCGAGATCCTTCAGCCGCTTGGTCTGGTAGATGCCGGCGACACCGGTGCCTATGACGACGACTTCGTAGTCGCGCGGGGCATTGGCGCGTTTCGGATCGGTGGCGCGGGCGGGCGTGGCGTTCATCGGGATCTCCGTCAAATCTCGGGCAGGATGGCGTTGGGGCGCGCTCGACGCTGCGGAGCGCACCCGCCACGGTGCCACGCCGGGCCGCGAGCGTCCAGTCGAGCGCCGCCCTTCCTCGAAGGGGGAATGGCGCTCGCCGTCCTGCGCGGCGATACAGACGGCTCACCATCGCAATCACCCTGCGGGAGATCCCTCGAAGCACCATGCGCGCCGCCGTCTACCATCGCCCGGGCGCACCGCTCAGCATCGAGCAGGTGATCGACCCCCGCACCACCACCGGCGATCTCGTGATCGCCGTGCGCCGCTGCGGGATCTGCGGCTCGGACCTGCACATGGCCGACATGCACGGCCCCGAGGCCGGCATGGCGCCGCTGCCGGCCGGCACGGTCATGGGCCACGAGTTCGCCGGGGAAGTGGTGGAGGTCGCCGCCGATGTGCAGGGCTTTCGCGTCGGCGATCGCGTCACCGCCATGCCCTTCATCGCCTGCGGCCGCTGCGCCGCCTGCCTGACCGGCAACGGCTACCGCTGCGCCACCGCCTGCTACTCGGCGCTCGGCCAGGAGCGTGGCGGCTTCGCCGAGTACATGCGCATCGGCGCGGCGGAGACCTTGCACCTGCCGGACGGCGTCGACGACGAGGCCGGCGCGCTGGTCGAACCCTTCGCGGTCGCCCTGCACGGGGTGAACGCCGCGCGCCTCGCGCCCGGCGAGCGGGTGCTGGTCATGGGCGGCGGTCCGATAGGACTGGCCTGCGCCGCCTGGGCGCGGCACTTCGGCGCGCGCGACGTGATCGTCTCGGACTTCGTGCCGGCGCGCCTCGCGCTGGCCGAGAAGCTCGGCGCCACCGCCACCATCGACGCCGGCAAGGAGAGCGTGGTCGGCGCCTACAAGCGCCATGCCGGGCAGCGGCCCGACGTGATCTTCGAGTGCGTCGGCGTGCCCGGCACCCAGCAGCTCGCCATGGACTACGCGCCGATGGGCGGGCGCATCGTGATCCTCGGCGTATGCATGGCGCCGGACCGCATCCAGCCGGTCAAGGCGCTGACCAAGGAACTCACGGTCAGCTACGCCTACATGTACCGCCGCCAGGAGTTCGAGCTCACCATCGACCTCATGAACCGCGAACGCCTCGATCCCACGCCCATGCTGAGCGGCACGGTGGGCTTCGCCGGCTTCGCGGCCGCCTTCGAGGGGCTCAAGACCGACAAGACCGCCTGCAAGGTATTGCTCGATCCGCGCGCCTGAGCGGCGCCCGAGACGGTAGCCGTGCCCCCCCGAAAAGCGGGGGGCGTGCGCGCCTCACGCGGACTTTGTCACCAAACTACCAAGGATTGACCTGTCCAGATATCGAGCGGAGGCAAAGGGCCTCCCTACAATGCCTGCTCATAGAAATGCTCAAAAGCAGCCGGCGACGACCGGCCCGAGGAGAGAGAGTCCCATGAACAAACCCGTATCGCTGGTCAAAGACGGCAAGGTCAGTATTCCAACCCCCGACGTGCTGGGCTTCGACCCCGCCGAACTGCGCAAGAAGTACCTCGCGGAGCGTGATCGTCGCATTCGCAAGGACGGCGCCCACCAGTACGTGGACATCGACGGCGACTTCGAGCACTACAAGGAAGACCCGCACATCACCGAGACCATCGTGCGCGACGCGGTCACCGAGACCGTCGAGGTGGTGATCCTGGGCGGCGGCTTCGGCGGCATGTGCATGGCCGCGCGCATGGTCGAGGAGGGCATCAACGACTTCCGCATCATCGAGCGCGCCGGCGACTTCGGCGGCACCTGGTACTGGAACCGCTACCCGGGCGCGCAGTGCGACGTCGAGTCCTACATCTACCTGCCGCTGCTGGAAGAGACCGGCTACATGCCGTCGCAGAAGTATTCCTTCCAGCCCGAGATCCTCGAGCACGCCCAGCGCATCGGCAAGCACTACGATCTTTATTCCCGCACCTACTTCCAGACCCAGATCCGAGAGCAGCGCTGGGACGACGAAGCCGCGCAGTGGGTGCTGACCACCAACCGCGGTGACGTCATTCGCGCCAACCATGTGGTGGTGTCCTCCGGCTCGCTGAATCGCCCCAAGCTGCCGGGCATCCCGGGCCTGAAGAGCTTCAAGGGACACACCTTCCACACCAGCCGCTGGGACTACGCCTACACCGGCGGCTCGGCGCTCGGCGGCCTGGACAAGCTGGGTGACAAGCGCGTCGCCATCATCGGCACCGGCGCCACCGCCATCCAGTGCATCCCGCATCTCGGCAACAGCGCGGGCCACCTCTACGTGTTCCAGCGCACGCCGTCCTCGGTCGACGAGCGTCGCCAGAAGCCGACCGACCCCAACTGGTGGAAGAGCCTGAAGGCCGGCTGGCAGGCCGATCGCAACGACAACTTCACCAAGCTCCTGGTCGGCGTGGCGGTGGAAGAAGACCTGGTCAACGACGGTTGGACGGAGCTCTTCAAGTCGCTCGGTGAACTGCAGGACAACAGCGGCAACCGCGACCTGACGGACGAGGAGCTGAATCTGCTCGGTGAAATCGTCGACTACCAGCACGACAACCGCGTGCGCGCGCGCGTCGATGCGATCGTCAAGGACAGGAAGACCGCCGAGACGCTCAAGCACTACTACCGTCCGTGGTGCAAGCGCCCGACCTTCAACGACGACTACCTGCCGACCTTCAACAAGCCGAACGTCACCCTGGTCGACGCGTCGGCCAACGGCGGCGTGGAGCGCATCACCGAGAAGGGCATCGTGGTGGCCGGCGTCGAGTACGAGGTCGACTGCATCATCTTCGCCACCGGCTTCGAAGTGAGCCGCGCAACCTACACCCACCAGGCGGAGCTCGAGATCTTCGGCCGTGACGGCGTGAAACTCGGCGACTACTGGAAGGACGGCATGCGCACCTACCAGGGTTTCATGGCGCACGGCTTCCCGAACTGCTACCACATGGGCTTCACGCAGACCGGCTACACGCCGAACTTCACCTACATGCTCGACAACCAGGCGAAGCACCTGGCCAAGCTGTTCGTCGACCTGAAGAAGCACGGCAAGGCCGCCATCGAGCCGACGCTCGAAGCCGAGGAAGCCTGGCTCAAGATGGTGATGGCGCCGAACGCCTTTACCGAGTATCTGAAAGCCTGCACGCCCGGCTACTACAACGCCGAGGGCGAGTCGAAGAAGGACAACGACGGCTTCCTGCAGGGGCACTACCCCGAGGGCGGCCTGCGCTTCTACCAGATGCTCGCCGAGTGGCGCGCCAAGGGTGACTACGAGGGGATGGCGGTGCGCTGAAGCGTACGCCGATCAGGTCCCCGGTCGAGGCCGGGGCTTCTCACGACAACGGCGCCCGCGGGCGCCGTTGTCGTCTTACACCCTCGCGCTCAGCTGCGGCTGGTGACTTCCAGCAGGTGGTAGCCGAACTGGGTCTTGACCGGGCCGTGCACCACGCCAACCGCCTCGTTGAACACCACGCGGTCGAACTCCGGCACCATCATGCCCGGACCGAAGGCGCCGAGGTCGCCGCCCTGGCGGCTGGACGGGCAGCTGGAATTGGCGCGCGCGACTTCGGCGAAATCGGCGCCGTCGGCGATCTGCTGCTTCAGCTCAAGACACTTGGCTTCGGAGTCGACGAGGATGTGGCGGGCGGTGGCTTGGGCCATGGTGGGATTCCTTGTGGTTGGGCCGGCGTCGGCGCCGGCAAGGGGCGCACCATAGCCTATTCCGCCGCCGCACCCCACCATTGGACCGGTGTGCCGCTGCGGTAAGCTGGCGCAGGTCCCATAGCAGCAGGAGAGGAGTCACCCATGGGCAAGTCACTCAAGGACCTGGTCGCCGAGGCCAAGGGCCGCATTCGCGAGATCGGCGTGGCCGAGGCGGCATCCGCGCTCGCGGCCACCAATGCGCCGCTGGTGGTGGACGTGCGCGAGCCCGGTGAATGGGCCGAGGGCCATCTGCCCGGCGCGCTGCTGGTGCCGCGCGGCCTGCTGGAGGCCAAGGCCGACCTCGAGTTTCCCGGGCGCGAACCGCGCCTCGCGGATCGCGCGCAGGCCATCATCGTGCATTGCGCGAGCGGCGGCCGCTCGGCGCTGGCGGCGGACGTGCTGCAGCAGATGGGCTTCACCAACGTGTGTTCGCTGGCCGGTGGCTTCGCCGCCTGGAAGGACGCCGGACAGCCGGTGACGCGCGATTGAAGGCCCGCGTCGCGGTGCGGGCGAGACGCTCGCGTGATGCGCTGCTCTGGCTGGCGCTCTTGGGAGGGCTGCTCGTGCCGACGGCGCAGGCCGGCGTCGTCGAGTTCACCGACAGCTACCTCGGCACCGACGGCGGCGCGGCCTGCGACACCGCCTTCGACATCGTCGGCGCGGCGCCGGACGACGGCCTGCCGCATCCGGTGTTCGTCTACACCGTCGGCACCAACGAGACCTTCGACAACGCCGAGGCGCGTGCCGCGGTCGCCGCCATGGCCGCCAAGGGCTTCGTCGCGGCGACCGTCGCCTATGACACCAGCACCTTCGGCAACTGCTCTGTGCTTGCGCAGAAGGCGGCGTGCGTCTTCAAGCGCGGCAGCACGTCCAGCGCCATCGCGCGACTGTGCGCGCGCGGCGACTGCCGCAAGGGGGTGGTGACCGGCGGCTTCAGCCAGGGCGCGCTCCTCGCGCTCCTCGCGCGCAACTACGACACGCGCGTCGCCGCGGCCTGGGGCATGGGCCTGTTCAACCGTTACGGACCCTACGATCTGAAGAGCTGCGTCAACAACGGCAAGCGCAAGCTCGCGTCCACGCGCCTGCGCATCGTCAACGGCGAACGGGACGTGTTCGGCGGCAGTACCGCGGCCGGCGTGCGCAGCGCGTCGGTCGCGATCTCGGGCAAGACCTGCGGCGCCGCGGCCTACAGCTGTCTGAACGCCAATGGCAGCGGCTGGCTCATGGTCAGGAACGCCGAGGTGTCCGATCGATCGGCCGACCATTGCTTCTACCGCAAGTCAAAGGACTGCAATGGCAGTCAGAACATCCTCGACGCAAGGTGGAAGAGCGGCCGCAAGCCCTGGGCGCTGCCGGCCAGTCTCGACTGGGTGAAGAGCTACACGCGACCCTGAGCGCGCGACGGGCCAGCGGCCCGCGGACTCACCAGCGCAGCAGCCGCGGTCCCAGCAGCGTTCCGACGACGGTCGGCAGCGCGATGCCCATCACGTACCACAGCGCGACGAAGGGCGCCGCCATCTCCGGGCAGTGCAGGCAGTAGACCAGCGCGGCGGTCGCGCCCGCCAGGAAGCCTACCGCCGTGCCGGCCAGCCTGAGCCGCGTCGGTGCGAGGCCCCGCATGGCCCAGGTGAGCGCGGTGCCGAGCGGCGCGGAGAGCAGGGCGATCCACCACGGGCAGGCGGCCCAGGTGGAACCGAACACCAGCGCACGGCGCGCTTCGGGCTCGGCCGCGAGCCACTGCGCGGCGGCGAGCGAGGCCATGAGGACTAGCGCCAGCGCGATGCCGGCGGGCGCACCGCCGAGCGATGCGCCAGGGCGGGCGAGACGCGCCATCGCCAGCGTGCCCGCGCCGCAGAGGGCGGCGGCGAACAGCACCTTGGTCCAGAAGCCCGCCAGGCCGGTCGCGGCGCGCAGATCGGGATTCACCCCAAGAAGGCCCAGCATGAGACCGAAGGCGGCGAGCCCGCCGGCGCCGAGCGCCAGCGCCTGGCGCCGCGCGACCGCGCCCGGCGGCACCGCTATCGGGCCGCGCGCGAGGAGACGGGCGAGTTCGTCGGTCTTCATGGCTCTTCCCTGATGAGGCGCGCGAGCGCCTTCAACCCGCGATGTACCGCGACCTTGATCGCGGACTCCGACATGCCGATCGCGGCCGAGGCCTCGCTGACCGAGAGTCCTTCCAACTTGGTCAGCTGTATCGGGCGCCGCTGACCGTCGGGCAGGCGCGCCAGCAGCAGGCCGAGGTCGCGGCGTGCCTCCGCGGCCTCGTCGTCGACGGCGAGCAGCAGCTCGTAGCCGTCATCCAGGTCCAGCGCCACGTCCTGGCGTCCGCCCCGACGCCGGAGCCAGTCGACCAGCTTGTAGCGCGCAATGGCCTGCGCCCAGGCGGTGAGGGGCTGGGCCGGGTCATAGGTGTGTCGCTGATTGTGCAAGGCCAGCAGGGTCTCCTGGACCAGGTCTTCGACGTCGTCCGGATGGCGCGCCAGGCGCCGCCTGAGGAAGGCGCGTAGATGCGCGCTCATCTCGCGCAGGAACTGCTCGTAGTCCGCGGCCCTGCCCGCCAGACCGGACAGGAGCTGGGCGCGCAGGCGCGCCTCGCGGGCGCTCGCCGGGCCTTCAGTGGGTATTCGTTCGTTCAAGGCAAACGGTTACAGGCGGCCGCCCTGGCCCAGGAGCTGCGGAAAATTTTCGCCGATGCTGTAACCGATAGCCTCCGGGGCGCGAATTCGCGGGCAGGGCGGCAAGCACAGTACGTGCACCGCCCCTCGCAACGAACCGGAGCCGCACCATGTCTCGAGCCGCCGCCCATCCGCCCAGCGACGAGTCGCCGACCCTCATCCACCCGCGCTGGCTGCGCATCACCCACTGGCTGAACGTCTGCGCCGTGGTGGTGCTGGTGCTGAGCGGCTGGCGCATCTACAACGCCTCGCCGCTGTTCGACCTGCGCTTTCCTCGCGAGTGGACCCTGGGTGGCTGGCTGGGCGGCGCGCTGCAGTGGCACTTCGCCGCGATGTGGCTGCTGGTGGGCAATGGCCTCGTGTACCTGACGGCCAATCTCGCCAGCGGCCGCTTCGTCCGCCGCTTCCTGCCGCTCAGCCCGCGCGCCGTGTGGCAGGACCTGCGCGCCGCGCTGCGCGGCCGCCTGACCCACGCCGACCCAAGCCACTACAACGCCGTGCAGCGCGCCGCCTACCTGTTCGCGGTGTTCGACCTGCTCCTGATCGTGCTGTCCGGGCTCGTGCTGTGGAAGTCGGTGCAGTTTCCGCTGCTGCGCGATCTCCTGGGCGGTTACGAGGCCGCGCGGCGCGTGCACTTCTTCGCCATGGCGGCGCTGGTCGCCTTCGTCCTGCTGCACGTGACCATGGTCGCCATCGTGCCGCGCACCCTCGTCACCATGCTGCGCGGCCGCTGAGGAGACACATCGATGAGTTCGTCCAAGAAACCGCCGTTCGATCGCGACGTGGTCGTCAAGGAGGCCCTGCGCGTGATGCCGTCCGCGTCGCGCCGCCAGTTCCTTCGGCACGGCCTGACGCTCGGCGGCCTCGCCTTGCTGACCGGCTGCGACCTGGTCAGCGAGCAGAGCGTCGAGAGCGCGCTGATGCGCGTCTCGCGTCTGAACGATCGCGCCCAGGCGCTGTTGTTCTCGCCGACCCGTCTCGCGCCCACCTACACGCCGGCCGAGATGACGCGGCCGTTCCCGTTCAACGCCTACTACTCGTTGTCCCGCGTGCCGGCGGTCGCCGCGGAGGATTTCCGCCTCGAGGTGAGCGGACTGGTGACCGAGCGTCGGCCCTGGACGCTCGCCGACATCGCCGCCCTGCCGCGGGTCGAGCAGATCACGCGCCACATCTGCGTGGAAGGCTGGAGCGCCATCGGTCGCTGGGGCGGCGTGCGCTTCGCGGACTTCCTCGCGCGCATCGGCGCCGACACCAGCGCGCGCTACGTCGGCTTCAAGTGCGCCGACGACTACTACACCAGCATTGACATGCCGACCGCTTTGCACCCGCAGACCCAGCTCACGCTGGAATACGACGGCGAGGTGCTGCCGGCGCGTTACGGCTTTCCGCTCAAGCTGCGCATGCCGACCAAGCTCGGCTACAAGAATCCGAAGCACATCCGTGCAGTCTTCGTCACCAACACCTACCCCGGGGGCTACTGGGAAGACCAGGGGTACAACTGGTTCGGCGGCAGCTGAGCGTCACTCGGCCGCGCTGAAGATCCGGCGACATCGCCACCACACCACCTCCACCACGATGGGAGTCATCAGCATGAAAGCAATCACCGCACTCGTTCTCGCCCTCGGCCTCGCCTGCGGAGGCGCCGGCGCCTTCGCCGACGAAATGGGCAAGGGCGACGGCATGGCGAAGGACGAGATGTCCAAGAGCGAAATGGGCAAGGGCGACGGCATGGCCAAGGATGAGATGGCCAAGCCCGATGCCATGGCCAAGGACGCCATGGCGAAGGACGAGATGAAGAAGTAAGCGCAGGTTCGCCGCGCCGCCCACCCTTTCGAGCGCTTGGAGTGGGCGGCGCCGCGGATTAGATTCAGTGGCTATCGCATAGCCGGCAGCCACCATGATCACGACCCTCGATGACTATCCCGTTCACCAGACCCCGCAACCGCTGATCGTGCCCGCCACCAGCGATCGGAATTTCTACGATCGCTTCTGGTTCAACGGCTTCGTCGGCGACGGCTCGCTGTACTTCAGCCTGGCCATGGGCTTCTATCCCAATCGCCACGTGATGGACGCCGGCTTCAGCGTACTGCTGGACGGTGAGCAGCACTGTCTGCACGTGTCCGGTGCGCTGCCGCTCGATCGCACCCAGACCACGCTCGCGCCCATCCGGGTCGAAACGGTTGTCCCCATGCGTCGCCACCGCGTGGTGGTCAACGACCCGGCGCGCGGCTTCGAGGCCGATCTGCGCTTCGAAGCGGCGACCGGCGCGCACGAGGAAGTGCGCCAGATCCTGACAGACGGCGTGCAGACCTCGATGGACGTCACGCGCATGTCGCAGTTCGGCGCGTGGTCCGGTTGGATGATCATCAAGGGACGCCGCATCGAACTCGATGCGCGCGTGACCAACGGCACGCGCGATCGCTCGTGGGGCGTGCGACCCTGCGGCGAGGGCGAGGGCAAGCCGCATCGCTGGGCCTCGCAGTTCTTCTTCGGCTGGTCGCAGACCTTCTGGCCGGAGTTCGTGCAGCACGCGATGTTCTTCGCCGATCGCCACGGCGATCTGGTGATCCGCTCCGGGGCGCGCATTCCGCGCGTGCCAGCGGGCGATACGCCGGTGTTCGCCCGCGACACCGGCGAGACCGAGGCGACGCCCATCGACTACCAGTTCGACTACCTGCCGGGCACGCGTCGCCTGCGCCATGCCGTGCTGCGCGCGCGGCTCGCGAACGGCGAGGTGGCCGAACTCGAGTACGAGCCGCTCGTCAGCTTCCAGATGGCGGGCGTGGGCTACGGCCATCCGCACTGGGGCCACGGCTGCTGGAAGGGCGACTACGCGATCGACGATGAAACGTGGAAGGTCACCGAGCTCGACATCACCAAGCCCTGGCTGTTCCACGTGCAGCAGGTGTGTCGCGTGACCATGAACGGCAAGGCCACCACCAGCGGCATCCTGGAACACGTCGCGCTGGGCCCCAATGCCAAGGTCGGCTTCCGCGACCTGCACGACCTGGCGGGCGGATGAGGGATTGCGATCAATGACGGCATAGTGGGCGGCGGCGCGCCGTCCAGCACGCACGCACGGTTCAGTCCCGTCATGCCTGCGCAAGCAGGTCTTCACGGGCTTCGCCGGGCGCAGATGGACCCTTGCTTTCGCAGGGGTGACGGAGGCGTGGAGTCAGGGGCGGCACTCGCAGGCCGTGCTCTTCGCGATGCGCGCCGAAGTCACGGCGTCGGATGAATTCCGTAAGTCCTCAAACCCGTCATGCCCGCGAAAGCGGGCATCCATGCGCTTCGCCGATTGCCGATGGACCCTCGCTTGCGCGAGGGTGACGGGGTAGTGGGGGCAGGGCCGACCCTTCCAGGCCGTGGTCTTCGCGATGTGCGCCGAAGTCACGGCGTCGGATGAGTTCCGTAGGTCCTCAAACCCGTCATGCCCGCGAAAGCGGGCATCCATGGGCTTCGCCGGGCGCCGATGGACCCCTGCTTTCGCAGGGGTGACGGAGGCGTGGAGTCAGTGGTGGCGCTCGCAGGCCGTGCTCTTCACGATGCGCGCCGAAGTTGCGGCGCCGAACGAATCCCGTGGGCCCTGAGACCCGTCATGCCTGCGAAAGCAGGCATCCATGGGCTTCGCCGGGCGCCGATGGACCCCTGCTTTCGCAGGGGTGACGGAGGCGTGGAGTCAGGGGCGGCGCTCGCAGGCCGTGCTCTTCGCGATGCGCGCCGAAGTCACGGCGCTGAACGAATCCCGGGGGCCCAGAGACCCGTCATGCCTGCGAAAGCAGGCATCCATGGGTTTCGCTGGGCGCCGATGGACCCCTGCTTTCGCAGGGGTGACGGAGAGTGATGGGTGTACTCGCAGCCCCCTACGTTCACAGTCCCGTCATGCCTGCGAAAGCAGGCATCCAGGGGCCTCTCCGCCTGCCCCAGCCGCCACGCGCTCGCGGCTGGGAACCGCCCGTCGCCGCGCGCTACTATGCGGCCCCATCACCCGCCGCGCGCTGCGCGCCGTTCGTCCGCGTTC
>JAIEQK010000316.1 GCA_019747795.1 Gammaproteobacteria bacterium
GGACGGAACCAGAACCCTACCCCAGGGCGGCGCCCACGAGCCTGCCGGACCGTAAAGCCGTCTGCGGGTGACGCCGGCCACGGCCAAGTCGCTCGCTGTGCCGCGGATGGTCGACGCAAGCACCCTGGCTGGGCCCGCGACGCCTAGCCGACTGACGACCTCGCCCAAGCCGCCGAGTGCCAGAGCTGCGCCCCAATTCAGGCGGAGCACAGGCGGTTATGGACTCCGTCAACAACGCGCATGCTCCCGGATGGTGCTGAAGCACCACCACTTCAGTTTGCTGCCGAATGGAGCATCGACCCCCGCGTTATCGCCTCCTACGCGGCTGGCAGGCCGAACCCCAGCGCACCCTACACCGGGCCGGCCCATGCCGCGTGCGCCCGGCCAAGGAATGCCGGAACGTCGACTCCGGGCGGAGCATGCGCTGCGCCGCCGCTGCGTCCCAGGCCGGGCATATCGTCCGTGAGCAGGCGAAATGTGCTGACGGCCTAGCGTCCGCCCGCTAGAACCCAAGGTTGCCTGTCCAATTTCCGGCGGTTCGGCCTCCTGACTATTTCATCGCTATCTGCTCACCAATAGCGCCTCTGGCTCGGGCCAGGCCGAGTAGCCCGGGAGCACCATCTCGCCAAGCCTGCGTACGTTCGCGGCGCCGACGTCGAACAGCGCCTTGCGGGCCGTATCGTTTGTCCAGGTACCGATGCGTGCCGTGCGGTAGCGGCCCTGCTACATCAACCGTGGGGCTCCAGCGGATGCTGAACACGGATTAGTGGGGCTCTACGACTCGACAGCCCTATAATTTTCCAGCCGCACGGCGGAAAAGACCGATTATGCGGGAATTGGCAATGGTGCCCAGCCTTTGTCAGCTCATAGAAGGGCGGCGCGCCACAGCCCAGTTTCTCGTGCACTAGTCGAGTCACTCGCATTCGCCAGTAACGGTGCATACGACGGACTACAACGCGCACTCGGCATGGTTGTAGCTCGACGACAGGGCCACATTACGGACGATTGGTCCCAGGCCCAAAGCCCGAAGGGCCAACGCACGCCATCAGAGACTCAAGGAATCTCACTTCATGATCACCGGCAACATTAAGAACCAGATCGACCAGATATGGAACGCCTTCTGGTCTGGCGGCATCTCTAATCCGTTGGAAGTGATCGAGCAACTCACTTACTTGCTCTTCTTGCGCCGGCTGGACGATCTGCACACGCTCGAGGAGAACAAATCCGCCCGGCTCAAAAGGCTGATGGAGCGCCGTGTGTTTCCCCATGGAAACGACCCCAAGGGCCGCTCCTATGAAGATCTGCGGTGGTCGCGCTTCAAGCACTTCGCCCCGGGCGATATGTACACCGTACTCGGCGAGCACGTCTTTCCGTTCCTGCGCACGCTCGGTGGTGACGACTCCACCTACGCGCATCACATGAAGGACGCGCGCTTCACGATTCCCACCCCGGCTCTACTGGCCAAAGTGGTCGACCTGCTTGATGCCGTGCCGATGGAGGACCGCGACACCAAGGGCGACGTATATGAGTACATGCTCGGTAAGATCGCCAGCGCCGGGCAGAACGGGCAATTCCGCACCCCGCGCCACATCATCCAGCTAATGGTGGAGCTGACCGCACCCCAGCCCACCGATGTCGTCTGCGACCCGGCCTGCGGCACCGCGGGCTTTCTCGTTGCCGCCGGGGAGCATCTGCGCGAGCGCCACCCGACCATCCTGCACGACCCGCAGCTGCGCGAGCACTTTCACCACCGGATGTTCCACGGCTTCGACTTCGACAATACGATGCTGCGCATCGGCAGCATGAACATGCTGCTGCACGGCGTGGAGAACCCCAACATCCGTTACCGCGACTCGCTGGCGCAGGACCACGCGGGGGAGGAGGAGAAGTACACGCTACTGTTGGCCAATCCCCCTTTCGCCGGCAGCCTCGACTACGATAACACCGCCAAGGATCTGCTGCAGATCGTCAAGACCAAGAAGACCGAGCTGCTGTTCCTCGCACTGTTCCTGCGCCTGCTCAAGCCCGGCGGCCGCGCGGCGGTGATCGTGCCCGACGGCGTACTGTTCGGCTCCAGCACCGCGCACAAGGAACTGCGCCGCATGCTGGTCGAAGACCAGAAGCTCGACGCCGTGGTCAAGCTGCCCGGCGGCGTGTTCCGGCCCTACGCCGGCGTGTCCACCGCGATCCTGCTCTTCACCAAGACCAACTCCGGCGGCACCGACCAGGTCTGGTTCTACGACGTCGAGGCCGACGGCTGGAGCCTTGACGACAAGCGCACGCCGCTGCTGCCGGACGACAAGCTCGGCCCCGTGCCGCGCACTGCGCTCGGTGCGGACGAGCACGGCAAGAACAACCTGCCCGACGTGCTGGCCCGCTGGGCCGGGCGCAACGGCGCCGAGCGCGAACGCGCGCGCACCACGCAGAGCTTCTGCGTGCCCAAGGACGACATCGCCGCGCAGGGTTACGACCTCTCGCTCAACCGCTACAAGGAAGTGGTGCACGAGGCGGTCGAGCACCGCGCGCCGAAGCAAATCCTCGCCGACCTCGCGAGGCTGGAGGAGGAGATCCAGCGGGGGATAAAGGAACTGGAGGGGATGCTCAGATGAGCGGTTGGCCGCTCCTGGCTCTCGGCGAAGTTTTCGATATTGCTCGCGGTGGATCGCCGCGGCCGATTGATGAATTCATCACCGAAGATCCTGCTGGCATCAACTGGATCATGATCGGTGATGCCTCGGAGGGATCGAAGTACATCACGGGCACCAAGAAGCGCATTCGACCAGAGGGTGCGCAACGGTCGCGCGCAGTGAAGCCGGGGGACTTCCTGCTGACGAACTCAATGAGCTTCGGCAAGCCCTACATCATGCGTACCTCAGGGTGCATTCATGACGGTTGGCTTGTCCTTTCTCCTCGACGGCGCGACGTCGATGCCGACTTCTTCTACCACTTGCTCGGTTCGAACGCCGTGTACTCCGAGTTCGAACGCCGAGCGGCGGGAGCGACGGTCAAGAACCTCAATATTGATCTTGTCCGCGGCGTCAAAGTCCCCCTCCCACCCCTCCCCAAGCAGCGGCGGATTGCGGAGATCCTGGACAAAGCGGACGCGCTGCGGGCCAAGCGCCGCGCCGCCCTCGCGCAGCTCGACACCCTCACCCAGTCCATCTTCCTCGACATGTTCGGCGACCCCGCCACGAATGCAAAAGGGTGGCCGAAGGCGTCACTCGAGGAGCTCTTTGAGATAGCGCGCGGCGGCAGCCCCAGGCCAATCGATGACTACATCACCGACGATCCGCATGGGATCAACTGGATCATGATTGGTGACACCGTTGAGGGCGGCAAGTACATCACGTCGGCAAAGAAGCGGATTCGACCAGAGGGAGCCCGTCGCTCACGTGCTGTCAAGCCCGGCGACTTCTTGCTCACGAATTCGATGAGCTTCGGCCGGCCATACATCATGCGCACGTCGGGGTGCATTCATGACGGATGGCTCGTCTTGTCACCGCGGCGGGAGGACGTGGAACCCAACTATTTCTACGCGCTCCTCGGCACCCGAGCTGTTTACGCCGAGTTCGCCCGGCGAGCTCCGGGCGCGACCGTGAAGAACCTCAACATTGATCTGGTGCGCGGTGTCACGGTTCCGGTGCCTCCGTTGCCAGCGCAGGAGAAGTTTGCAGCGGTCGTCGCCTCGATCGAAGGCCGGGCATTAGCCTATAGCCGCTCACTGGCGGAGTGCGACGCTTTATTCGCCGCCCTCCAGTACCGCGCCTTCGGGGGAGACTTATAGCCATGCGCGGCGAGTTCATTGGCGTGTGGTCGGAGACCTGGCGCGAGATGTGGCTGCCGCTGATCGACCACGAAGGCGTACCCGAGGACATCTTCTGCGAGCTGTATCGCGACTTGGCCCCGGCGCTGAAGGACAAACCGTCTGTCGAGGCCCTGGCTGACATCATCGACAACCCAATGCAGAGTCGCGAGGCGTTCGAGAAGACGGCCGCAAAAGATTTCGCCGGCGAGCGCGCGCTTGTAACGTTTCTCGAAGCGGCTCACTCCGCCCTCGACGAACTGGCCGGCGACGAGCTTTCCAACCGCTACTTCAACCTCCTGACCGATTTCATCGAGAAGTTCAGCCTCCGCTACGACCTGCGCCGCCCCTGTACACTGTGCCCGACGTTGCCCGGCGTGTTCGCGAGTCTGGTGCGTGATCTACGTGCGCTTGCCAGCCAGGATGCGCACCTCGATACGCTAATGAAGGAGTTTGAGAACGCAGTTCGCGACTTGCGGCACGACTGCTCCGACGGGCGCATCAAGACCTGTATTCAGAAGCAGGTGAACCTGCTAGAAGCCATCGGACGAACCGCGCCGGGGGTGACTGGCACAACGCTCGGCGCTATCTGCAACCAGGTTGGCACTTGGCCGCACGACAAGCTCAAAGAGGCGATGAAGGACCTCTACGGCTTCGCCTCCGACTACCCCGGCATCCGCCACGGTGGTACGCCCGGCAACGCGCTGCGCGCCGTCGACATGCGCGACATGGTGGCCCTGTCGGTCCTATTGGCGGGCTTTACACCCTACCTCGCCGCGCAGCTCGACGCTGACATCGTCTACCGCGGCGGCTAGGAGGAGTCATGCAGACTACGGCCGAACAACTCCAGGTCTGGCTCGGCGAACCCGAAGGCGTCCGCCTCGAGTTCAAGGAGGCGAAGCAGAACTATCACTTCGATAAGTTGGTGGAGTACTCCGTCGCTCTGGCCAATGAGGGCGGCGGCAAGATCATTCTCGGTGTGACTGACCGGCGCCCGCGCCAGATCGTCGGCACGGCTGCATTTGCCGAGCCGGGACGCACCGAGGCGGGTCTTCACGACCGGCTCTCGCATCGCATTCCGGTGGAGGAGGTGCGAACGGCCGACGGTCGGGTGCTGGTCGTTCATGTGCCGCCGCGACTCCCTGGCACGGCATGGCAGATCGACGGCCGGTACCTAAAAAGGGCGGGTGATGAACTGACCGGGCTCAGTGATGCGGAACTCAAGGCCATGTTTGCCGAGACGGGGCCTGACTTCTCGGCGGAGGTTTGCCCTGGCGCGAGCATCTGCGACTTGTCGCTTGAAGCGGTCGCTTCGTTTCGTAGCCGGTGGGCCGCCAGGACGCGTGACGAGCGCAAGACGCGATGGACCGACGAGCAGACCCTCGCCGACGCAGAGCTGCTGCTGGAGGGGCGCATCACCTACGCGGCACTGATCCTGTTCGGCACGCGAGCGGCGCTCGGGCGCTGGCTGGCGCAGGCGGAGCTCGTGTTCGAGTACCGGTCCTCCGAGGCGTCGGGCCCTGCGGCGGATCGCGAGGAGTACCGGGAAGGGTTCTTCCTTTGGCACGACGCCATCTGGAACAAGATTAACCTGCGAAACGACCGGCAAAGCTATCAGGATGGGCTGTTCCGCGTTGAACTCCCCACCTTTGATGAAGTCTCGGTGCGCGAAGCGTTGCTCAACGCCGTAGCACATCGCGACTATCGGCTCGGCGGTTCGGTGTTCGTGCGGCAGTTGGCCCAGCGGCTGGAGGTGGTGAGTCCCGGTGGCTTGCCGGCGGGGATCACCCCGGCGAATATTCTCGACCAGCAGAACCCGCGCAACCGGCGGCTGGCCGAGGCGCTGGCTAAGTGTGGACTGATCGAACGCTCGGGCCAGGGTATGAACCTAATGTTCGAAAGCGCGATCCGGCAGGGCAAGGCGCTGCCCAGTTTCGGGGGCACTTCGGCGCACGAGGTACGGCTGACCCTGTATGGAACGGTCGCCAGCCCGGCATTCGTGCGCTTCATCGAGCGGTTAGGCGAGGAAAAGCTCAAGTCGTTCTCGACTCATGACTTCCTCGCTCTGGACTATCTCCGGCGCGAGCAAGCTCTACCGGAGCATCTCAAGGCTTGTCTCCCGAGTTTGATCTCCGTCGGCGCGGTGGAGTCCATCGGCCGCGGGCGTGGAGCCCGGCACATCCTGGCGCGTGGGCTTTACGCCGCGCTGGGCAGCAAGGGCGTTTACACCCGCACGAAGGGCCTCGACCGAGGGACGAACAAGGCGCTGCTACTGAAGCACATCCAGGACAACGCAGCGAGTGGCGCGCAGATGGAGGAATTCCGTCAGGTGCTGCCGGCGCTGTCGCGAAGTCAGATTCAAGTTCTGCTGCGTGAACTCCGCAAGGAGGGGACGATCCACAGCGTCGGGCTAACGAAGGCCGCCCGCTGGTACCCGGGAGCCCGGGGCGGAGATTTGCAACCGTGAAGCGCAATCCGTGCTTTTCAGCCAATCCGCGGGCCGCGGCCGTTGGCAACAGATTGACTTATCTAAACTTTCGGGCGAGTGATTTGCAACGAGCCGCGCGCAGGTTGCAATTACGGAGCAAATCGTCGCAATCGGCCGATCCAGTGACGGCGATCCTGCCTTCAGCATGGCGCCTCGGCAATCCATGCTAAAGGCAGGCCATCGCAAGACGGGTATCGACAAGTGAGCCAGTTCGCCTTTCTCCAGCACGAATGGACCGCTGTCTTTGACGCTGCGGCCAGGGCGGAGACGGCCGTACACGCCGACCCTCGCACGGCTTGCTTCTACGCGCGGCGCGCGCTTGAACTGGCGGTGAGCTGGGCCTACAAGCACGATGCCTCGCTGAAGTTGCCGTACCAGGACAACTTGTCAGCACTGATCCACGACCCCAGTTTCAAGGAAGCCGCGGGCGAAGCCGTGTTCAGTAAGGCACGGGTCATCAACACGCTGGGCAACCGCGCGGTGCACGGGCATCGAGCGATCCCGCTAGACGACGCGACGGTCGCCGTGCGCGAGCTATTTCACGTGACGTACTGGCTCGCCCGTACCTACGGCCGTGCGGTGCGCCCGCCGCCAGGCATGGCTTTCGACGCGTCCGCGCTCCCGAAGGCGACACCGGTGCGCGGGCAGACCGCCGAGCAGTTGCAACAGCTCGAGGGGCGTCTGCGCGAGCGCGACGAGAAGCTCGCCGCCCTGCTGGCCGACAAGACTACGCTGGATGATGAGCTGAAGCGCCTGCGCGCCGAGGTGGCGGCGGCCAAGCAGGCCGCGGCGGCACAGCCGGACACTCACGACTACTCAGAGGCTGAGACTCGCGATTACTTCATCGACCTGCTCCTGAAGGAGGCTGGCTGGCCGCTCGACCAACCGCGGGACCGCGAGTTCGAGGTGGCCGGGATGCCCAACAATCAGGGCAAAGGCTTCGTCGATTATGTGCTCTGGGGTGACGACGGCAAGCCGTTGGGACTCGTCGAAGCCAAGCGCACGCGGCGAGATGCACGCGTGGGCCAGCAGCAGGCCAAGCTGTACGCGGATTGCCTCGAGCGCCAGTTCGGCCGACGCCCGCTGATTTTCTACTCCAACGGCTACGAGCACTGGCTCTGGGACGACACGCGCTACCCGCCGCGCGCGGTGCAGGGTTTCTATAAAAAGGGTGAGCTGGAGCTTGCGATCCAGCGCCGCAGTACCAGCAAGCCGCTGGCGGCAGGCGAGATCAATCCGACCATTGTCGAACGCTATTACCAGACGCGAGGCATCCGGCGAATCGCCGAGGCCTTTGAGCGCGACCACGACCGCAAGGCGCTGGTGGTGATGGCCACCGGCGCCGGGAAGACACGCACGGTCATTGCGCTCGCCGATTTGCTGATGCGCTGCAATTGGGTCAAGCGCGTGCTGTTCCTCGCCGACCGCGTGGCACTGGTGAATCAGGCGGTGAATGCCTTTAAGCACCACCTGCCTGGCGCCTCGCCGGTAAACCTGGTCACCGAGAAGGACGCCGAGGGACGGGTCTTCGTGTCCACCTATCCGACGATGATGAGGCTCATCGACGATACACGAGACGGGCAGCGGCGCTTTGGGGTTGGCCACTTCGATTTGGTAGTCATTGACGAGGCGCACCGCTCGGTCTTCCAGAAGTACCGCGCCATCTTCGACTACTTCGACTCGCTACTGGTCGGGCTCACGGCCACGCCGAAGGACGAAGTGGACCGAAACACCTACAGCCTGTTTGACCTGGAAAACGGTGTCCCAACCGACGCCTACGGACTCGACGAGGCGGTGCGTGACGGCTTCCTCGTGCCGCCGAAGGCCGTGTCAGTGCCCCTGAAGTTCCAGCGCGAGGGAATCAAGTACGACGAGCTGTCCGAAGAGGACAAGGACCAGTGGGATGCGCTGGAGTGGGACGACGATGGCAACGTCCCCAACCGCGTGGAGGCCGAGGCGGTCAACAAGTGGCTGTTCAACACGGACACCGTCGACAAGGTCCTAGAACATCTCATGACGCGCGGCCTGAAGGTGGCTGGCGGCGACCGGCTCGGCAAGACCATCCTGTTCGCCAAGAACCAGCACCACGCCGAGTTCATCGCGGAGCGTTTCAACGCCAACTACCCGCACTACAAGGGCGAGTTCGCGCGCGTGATCACGTTTAAGACCGAGTACGCGCAGAGCCTGATTGACAGCTTCTCGGCAAAAGACAAAGCGCCGCACATTGCCATCTCGGTGGACATGCTCGACACCGGAGTCGACATTCCCGAAGTCGTGAACTTGGTTTTCTTCAAGCTGGTGCGGTCGAAGACCAAGTTCTGGCAGATGCTCGGCCGCGGCACGCGCTTGTGCCTAGACCTGTTCGGGCCGGGCAAGCACAAGGGGTACTTCAGCGTCTTCGACTACTGCCAGAACCTGGAGTACTTCAGCCAGAACATCCCCGCCTCGGAGGGCGCGCTGGGTGAATCGCTGGGCAAGCGGCTCTTCAACGCTCGGCTGGAGCTGATCTGCGAGCTGGACAAAAAGTTAGCCGAAGCCGACCGCCAGACGGCTCGCGAGACACGGGCGCCTCCGCATGGGCTCCCGGCATTGGAGGACGAGGTGCGCTCGCAGGTCGCAGCGTTGCTCCACCGGGAAGTGGCCGCGATGAATCTCGATAACTTCGTCGTGCGGCCGCGACGGCGCATCGTCGAGCAGTATTCCAAGCCTGAGGCCTGGACGGCGCTGTCGCCGGATGCGCATTCGGATCTGTCGCACCAAGTCGCGGGCCTGCCGTCGGAACTCGACCCGGAGAACGAGGAGGCGAAACGCTTCGACCTGCTAGTGCTGAACCTCCAGCTCGCGATGCTGCGTTCGGAGCCCGGCTTCGCTCGCCTCCGCGATCAGGTTAAGACGCTTGCCGATCTGCTGGAAGAAAAGTCGGCGATTCCGATGGTGAGAGACCAGATGGCGCTGATTCAAGACGTGCAGACCGACGAGTGGTGGCAGGACGTGACCGTCCCGATGCTCGAGGCGATGCGCCGACGCTTGCGCGATCTGATCAAGCTCATCGAGAAGCAGAAGCGCAAACCTATCTACACCGACTTCGAGGACGAGATGGGTGGGGAAACTACGGTCGAACTGCCGGGCTTTGGCCACGGCACCCACTACGCGAAGTTCCGCGCTAAAGCTCAGGCCTTCCTGCGCTCCCATCAGGACCACATCGCAGTTCACAAGCTGAGGATGAACAAAGCATTGACCGCAGCAGATCTCGCTGAGCTTCAACGCATGCTTGCCGAGAGCGGCGTTGGCGGCGCGGAGGATATTCAGCGCGCCGCCGAGGAGTCTCAAGGGTTGGGGCTCTTTGTGCGCTCGCTGGTTGGCCTCGATCGCCAGGCGGCGAAGGAAGCTTTGGCCGCGTTTCTCAACGGCAAGTCTCTCGGCGCCAACCAGATCGAGTTCGTGAACTTAATCGTAGATCATCTCACCGAACACGGTGTGATGGAGGCAGCGATGCTATACGAGTCCCCATTCACTGACCTGACACCGCGCGGGCCGGACGGGTTGTTCAGCTCGGCGCAGGTGGATGAGCTTTTGGGGATGATCGAACAGGTGCGCCTAATGGCAATTGCGACGTGAGCGCCCTGGGCGCGAAGGGGCGAGCAACAGATCCGAAATCCTCAACATAGCTAGCCATCGTTAAACGCAGGCCAATAGTTAATTGCCGGCCTGCCCAACTTCTGAGTAATCCCGTCGACAGGCGGGTGAAAGTCCACGTCGGCTACAATTCCTGGGGCTATCCTCCGTGCTTCCGCGCCACCCTAGAGCCATGTTCTGTCAACGCCTGATGGTCGACACACGCGGGTGCGACCATGTCCGCGGCCATTCATGACGAAGCCGATCGAGAAAACGAATGTATTTCAATCGGTTGCAATCTATTTCCCCCTTCTGCATCGGCAAATGACTGCGCCCACTTCATCATCCGTCGAGCGCCTGCTGGTCGTCACGCTCAGCAACATCGGCGACCTGGTGCTGACTACGCCGGTGCTCGAAGCCCTGGCCAGCAGCTTTCCCGGACAGCTCATCGATGTGATCGGTGACGCGCGCTCGAGCGCGCTCCTGCGCGCGGCGCCCTACGTCGGTGAGATCTACAACTACGACAAGCGCGCCACCCTTACGGAGCGGCTGGCCTTCATTCGACGTTGCCGGACGCGCCGCTACGAACTGGTGGTGGATCTGCGCACCGTGCATCTCGGCTGGTTGCTGCGCGCGCGCCGGCGTCTGTGCAGGCGCGAACGGCGCGTCCCCGGCAGACACGCGGTGCTGGAGCACTTCACTGTACTGAGACCCTTGCTGGGCGCGGCAGCCGAACCGCCACCCTGCTGCATCCATCTCGACTCTGCCGCGCGGCAGCGTGCGGAGGATCTCCTGTCCGGTCTACCCGGCACGCGCTGGCTCGCGGTCGCACCGGGCGCGAACTACGCCGGCAAGAAGTGGCCGCGGAAAGCCTTCGCGGATCTCCTGCACCGCGCCGCGCGCGACGTCGACGCGGTCGTGCTGCTCGGCTCGGCACAGGACGTGGTCGACACCGAGTATCTCGCCAGCGCCGGTCCGCCCGCGCGCGACCTCGCGGGCCGCACCTCATTGCTCGAGGCCGCGGCGCTGCTCGCGCGCTGTCACGCGTTCGTCGGCAATGACTCGGGACTCGGGCACATGGCGGCGGCGGTGGGCGTTCCGACCTTGACGGTGTTCGGACCAGGGGATCCGCCGCGCTATCGACCCTGGAACAAGGCGGCGCGTATCGTCTGCGCCGCGGACGGACGCCTGGAAGGCCTCGGCGCCGAACAGGTGTGGCCAGACTTGCAGACGCTCCTCGAAGCGTCGGGGAGTACGCGCTGAGATGCGCATCGCCCAAGTGATGCTTGCGCGCGGTTTCGGCGGTGCAGAGCGTTCATTCGTCGACCTCGCGCTCGCGCTCGCGGCGCGCGGCCACGAGGTGCTCGCCGTCGGCGACGGCCGCGGCGAGGCGCTGCCCATGCTCGCCGGGCGCGCCGGCATCACGCTCGCGACGCTGCGCTGCCATGGCAACTGGGACCTGTTGGCGCGTCGCCGCCTGCGCCAGGCGCTCGCTGCCTTCGCGCCCCAGGTGGTGCAGGCCCACCTGGCGCGCGCCGCGCTGCTCGCCGGTCACGCCGCGCACGCGCTCGGCCTGCCCACCCTCGCCAAGACCCACAACCTGGTGGACGCGCACTACTATCGCGACATCGACTTGCTGGTGCCGACCACCCACGCGCAGGCGGCGCATCTGCGAGCCCAGGGCGTGGCGGAGGCAGACCTGCGCATCATTCCGAATTTCTCGCTCCTCTTTCCGGTGACGACGCGCATCAATGCTGCCGGCCCGCCCTGGCGGCTGAAGACTTTCGGTCGGTTCGTGGCGAAGAAGGGCTTCGCCAGCCTGCTGGACGCCGTCGCGGCGCTGTGCGCGGCGGGCATCGACGTGCGGCTCGAGCTCGGCGGAGACGGACCCGACAACGGCGCGCTGCGCGCACGCGCAGCCGACCTCGGCATCGCGGACCGCGTGCACTGGCCGGGCTGGATCACCGACGTGCCGGCGTTTCTCGCCGACGCGCATCTCTTCGTTCTGCCTTCGCACGACGAGCCCTTCGGCATCGTGCTGTTGGAGGCCATGGCGTGCGGCGTGCCCATCGTCACCACGCCGACCGCCGGGCCGCGCGAGATCCTGGACGCCGACACGGCGTGCTTCGCCGCGCGCGACGATGCCGCTGCACTCGAAGAAGCGCTGGTGCTCGCGCTCGGCGACTACGCGCTCTGCGCGCACCGGGCGCAGGCCGCGCTCGAACGCTTCCGCACGCGCTACAGCGCCGAGGTTATCACCGCCCGCTATCTCGACGCCTACGCAGAACTATTGCGCCGTGAGCCCCGCCGCCGCCAGGCGTGACCACACCTCCTCGACACTGACGGTCGTGAGATCGTGCTCGCCCGGCGCGCAGGCGATCACGTTGTGCGCCTGGCCGAGCGCATGGGTGCGTCGCCAGTCGCTGGGCCCGAACAGGCCGAAGACTGGAATGCCGGACGCCGCGAGCACGTGCATGGGCGCCGAATCGTTGGTTACAGCAAAGGCCGCGTGACGTCCGAGCTCGGCCAGTTCGACCAGCGACAACGCGCCGCTCGCATCGATGCCGCAGCGCCGCGCATGCGCGGCGTTCAAGGCGCGGTCCTCGTCTCCCCCCAGCCAGACGACCGCGAGTCCGCACGCCGTCAGGCGTTCCGCCAGCGCGTCGAAATGCGGCCAGATCTTCTCCGGGCGACGCGCGCTCGCGCCGGCATGCAGCAGCACGTAGCGAACGCCCTCCATCCCATGGGCTGTGCGCCACGCGGCCACCCGCGCGACAGTGGCCGGGTCGGCCGGCAACACCGGCAACGCCGGCACGTCGTCGATGCCGGCGCTCGCCAGCACAGCGCGCATGCGCTCGAAGATATGGCCTTCGCCCCGCCAGGGGCTGGCGGGATGATGGGTGTAGGGAAAGCGCGCATGGTTGCCGACCCGCTCGCGGCTGCCGGACAATGCGCACACGATGGCGGTGCGATCGTTGGCCTGCAGATCGTAGATGCGCGCGAAGTGCCCGCGTCGCACCCAGGCCGCCATGGCGAGCGTGTCTCGCCAGCCCTTGCGCGGCAGGCCGACCACCCGCCAGCGCGACCAGCCGGCGAAGAGACCCGCGTAGGCCGGCGTGGTGAGCAGCGTGAGTTCGTCCTCGGCATGCTGGCGCGCGATGGCGTCCATCAGCGCGGTCGCCATCACCACGTCGCCCAGCGCGCCCAGCTTGATGACCAGGATGCTGCTCACTCAGCCCAACGTCCCTTGTCGACCATGACGCCCCTCCATCGCGACATCCTGGCCTTTTACTACCACGCGTGGCGCCGCGGGCTCGGCAACTTCGCGCTGCTCGGGCAGCGTGACTGCGTGGGCCAGATCGCGAGCATGCACCAGTCGGGCACGCACTGGCTGAAGTTCATGTTGGCCAATGCGCTCGCCCACCACTACGGCACGCCGCCGCCCGCCTACAACCACGCCAACGACATCATCGGCGGACCGCGGGACGCGGTGGTGTATCCCAGTCTGCCGCGGCTCATCAGCAGCCACAGCATGCCCCATCCCTGCTTCACCGCCGCCTGGGCCCAGCGCCTGTGGCGACTGCCGTCGCACGTGCTGCTGCTGCGCGACCTGCGCGATTCGCTGGCGTCGAACTACGCGAAATGGCGTGCTCGCTACGCGGTCGACTTCAGCACCTACCTGCGCGGCGATCCGGCCGGCCGCCGCTACAACAGCGACCTGTGGTGGACGCTGCGCTTCATGAACACCTGGGGGGATGCCTGGCGCGCGGCGCCCGCGCGCTTCGTCGTGTTGCGCTACGAAGACCTGCGCGCCGACCCGCGGGCCGCGCTCGAACGCGTCAACGCGCACTTCGCGCTGGGGCTTGGCGCGGCCGATCTCGAACACGGCATTGCCGCCTCGGACAAGCGCAGCATGGCGGCGCGCGACGATCCCGCGCGACCGCCGGGCGCGGTGCGGGTGGATGACGGCGACTCGCCGACGCTGAGCGCGGACGACCGCGCCTACATCGCCGCCGCCTGTCGCCGCTGCCTGCGCCACGATTTCGGTTACGACTTCGGTCATCGCTGACGGCGCGCGGCGAGTTCCGCGTACACGGCGAGCGTCGCCTGCTGCAGGGCCTCCACGGTGTAGGGGTGCTCGCGCGGCACGGCGACCGGCGCGTCGAGCAGCGCCGCGATGCGCGCCGCGGTCGCGCTCTTGTCGCCCACCGGCACCAACCCAGCGGGATACACCGCGCGCAGGATCTCGCCCGTGCCGCCGTAGTCATAGCCCACCACCGGTGTGCCCACGCTGAGCGCCTCGATGGTGGTGCGACCAAAAGCTTCGGGCTCGGTGGTCAGCGAACAGGCGATGTCGGAATTCGCGAGCAGCTCGCGCAGGTCGCCGCGCTGGCCGAGGAAGCTGATGTCGTCCTCGAGTCCGAGCGCGGCAACGTGCGCGCGCAGCTCACCCTCGAAGGCCTGCTTGCGCGGATGGGCGGCGCCGGCGATGAGGCCATGCACCGCGCGGCCTTGGCGGCGCAGCGTCGCCACCACCTCGATGAAATCGAGCTGGCCCTTCCAGCGCGTGAGACGCGCCGGCAGGATGAGCAGCGCGCGGCCGTGCAAATGGCCGTGCTCGGCCTGCCAGCGCGCGCGCCAGGCGGCGTCGGGCTCGAAGTCGTAGGCGTGGCTCGCGCGATCGACGCCACGCGGGATGACGCGCAGCACAGCTGGATCCACCGTCGGGTAGTTACGCAGCACGTAGTCGCGAATGAAGTCCGAGATGGCGATCACCCGCTCGCCGCTCACCATGATGCGCGAGTAGCGATTGACGCTGTAGGGCCCATGCACGGTGGTCAACCACGCCGGCCGCTCGTGCGCGGGCAGACTGCGCAGCGCGCGCCAGCCGATCCAGGCCGGCAGCCGCGAGCGCGCGTGCACGACGTCGACCCGCGCCTCGCGCAGCAGCTTGCGCAGCGGCCCGATCAGGGCGAGCGTCTTCAAGTGTTTCTCCCCGATGGCGAGCGGCACGTGCTCCGCGCCGCAGGCCGCGAGTTCCGGCAGCAGCCGGCCCCCGCCCGCGCTCACCACCAGCGCACGATGTCCCGCCGCGACCAGCGCCTCGGCAATCTGGATGGTGCCGCGCTCCACGCCGCCGACGTCCATCTGCGGCAGCAGCTGTGCAACGGTCAGGCGCGTGCTCACGGGCCAGCGAACCAGCGCGCGAGGACGAGCTCCGCCACCCGTCCCGCCTCGTCCAGGGGCGACGCCGGCGCGGCCGTGAGCGGCGCCTGGTCGACGCCGTACACCAGGCCGCGCGCGCGGAGATCGGCGGCGATGGTGGTGATGCGGTCGGCGCGCCGCGCCGGCACGTCCAACACGCCGACGCGCGCGCCGCCGGACAGCGCCTCGTAGATCATCGACACGCTGTCCGCGCTCACCCACACCTCGGCGGCGCGCGCGAGCAGCGCCGGCAGCCAGTCCGGCGGGGTGTCACGGTGGGAATGGAATTCGATGCCGGGCAGGGCCGCGAGTCGGGTGGCGAGCGCGGGCGGCGCGCGTCGTGAATCGGTCACCACCCAGCGGCTCGTCGTCGAGACGCCCAGCACGCGCTCGAGCTGCGCAATCATCGCGTCGTTGTCCCAGTCGTGGTGTGCCGAGGGACCGCCGAGCAACACCAGTCCGAGACCTTCATCGCGCGTCGGCGCCGGGCGCACGGGATTCAGCGGCCCCTCGCTCACCACCACGCGAGCGTCGGGCGCCACGCCGTCATGGCGGGGCACCACGCAGAGATCGAACCAGGACAGCGGCAGCTGCGGGCGCATCAGGTAGACGGCACGACCGCCGCGCCGCCGTCGCGTGGCGAGCAGCGGCAACTGGCAGGCGCGACCCGCGCCGAGCAGGAGATCGGGCGCGCCCTGCGGCAGGGTCAAAGGTCCGCCGCAGAACGCGATGCCGCGCGCCCAGGCGGAGCTCGGCGCGCGCAACAGGCTGAGATTCACGCCGACCCGCGCGGCGAGCGCCGCGACGAGTCCCTCGCACTGCCGTTCATGGCCGCGCTTGCCGTCGGTCCACTGCCAGACGGTGAGCGCGGGCGTCATCGCGGGCAGCGCGCGGCGGTCTTACTTGACCAGCGTGAGCCACTCCGGCGGGCACTTGCGGCGACCTTCGACCAGGTCGAGGTAGATGCCCTGCAGCTTCTTGGTGATCGGGCCGATGGAGCCCGAGCCGATCTGGCGGTTGTCGAGCTCACGTATTGGCGTGACCTCGGCCGCGGTGCCGGTGAAGAAGCACTCGTCGGCGATGTAGACCTCGTCACGGGTGATGCGCTTCTCTTCGACCTGCAGGCCCTCCTCGCGCGCGAGCTGCAGCACGGTGTCGCGCGTGATGCCTTCCAGCACCGAGGTCAGCGACGGCGTGTAGAGCTTGCCGCGACGCACGATGAAGATGTTCTCGCCGCTGCCCTCGGCGACCATGCCGTCGGCGTCCAGCAAGAGCGCCTCGTCGTAACCGTCGCGCGCCGCTTCCTGCAGCGCCAGGATGGAATTGATGTAGTTGCCGCAGGCCTTGGCGTGGGCCATCACGCTGTTGACCAGGTGGCGGGTGTAGGACGAGGTCTTGATGCGGATGCCCTTGGTCAGCGCATCGGCGCCGAGATACGCGCCCCAGAACCAGGCCGCCACCGCGACGTGGGTCGAAAGATTCTGCGCGTGCAGGCCCATGCCCTCGGAGCCGTAGAAGGCCAGCGGGCGGATGTAGGCGGTCTCGAGCTTGTTGTCGCGCACGGCCGCGATGCAGGCGTCACGAATCTCGGCGTGCGAGAACGGCATCTTCATCTCGAGGATGTGGCAGCTGTCGAACAGCCGCTTGACGTGATCGTCGAGGCGGAAGATGGCGGTGCCCTGGGGCGTCTTGTAGGCGCGGATGCCCTCGAAGGCGCCCACGCCGTAGTGCAGCGAGTGGGTCAGGACGTGGACGTTGGCATCGCGCCACGGGACCATCTTGCCGTCCATCCAGATCACACCATCGCGATCGGCGTAACTCATGTGTTCTCTCCTGCGTGCGTATGTAGACCCAAAACGGCGTCCCAGATGGCCCGGACTTCCCGGCGCTGTTCCTGGAAACGGCTGGCGTCCACCAGCCCGTCGATCTGCTGCAGCGCGCAGCGGTGCAGCTCGGCACGATAGGCGAAATAGGCGTCGTGCAGCCCGCGGCACTGCGCGGCGCTCCACAGTCCCAGGTCGGCGATGATCTCGAGGAGTCGCAGGTTGTCGGTCCAGGTGAGGAGCCGCGGGTGCTGACCCGCCCACCGGAGGACGGCGTATTGCACCATAAATTCAATATCAGTAATACCTCCGCGCCCGTGCTTCAAGTCGAACGCCCGGCTGCCGCCGCGATCGAGTTCGGCCAGCATGCGCGCGCGCATCTCGGCGATGTCGCACGCGAGCTGGTCGGGCGCCCGCGGCCGGGCCAGCACCTGCGCGCGAATCTCGCCGAAGCGCGCGCGGAGCGCTTCGGCGCCGGCGATGGCCCGCGCGCGGACCAGCGCCTGGTGCTCCCACACCCAGGCGTCCTTGTCCTGGTAGGCGGCGAAGGCCTCGGCATTGGTGACCAGCTGGCCGGCCGCGCCGCTTGGCCGCAGGCGCGTGTCGATTTCGTAGGCCATGCCTGACGGCGTGGTGGTGGACAGGATGTGTACCAGGCGCTGGGCGAGGCGACCCAGGAACACCGGGTTCTCGATCGGACGCTCGCCGTCGGTGCGCTGCGCCTCGCCCGCGCTGTCGTGCAGGAACACGAGGTCGAGATCCGAGCCGTAGCCGAGCTCCCATCCACCCAGCTTGCCGTAGCCGATCACCGCGACCCGCACCTCGCGCGTGCCCGCGCCGTCCGCGCAGCGCGGCGTGCCGTACTTCGCCACCAGGTCGCGCCACGCGAGGTCGAGCGCATAGCTCACGCAGACCTCGGCGATGTAGGTCAGCTGGTTGCTCACCTCGGCTATCGGGAACTGGCCGGTGATGTCGCTCGCCGCGACGCGCAGCACCTGGCTGTTCTTGAACGCGCGCAGCGTCTCCATCGCGGATTCCAGATCGTCGGCGCTTGCGAGCTGCGCGCCGAGCAGCGCATGCAGCCGCGCCTGGTCGGGCGGCGCGTAGAGCGCGCGCGCGTCGAGCAGCTCGTCCAGCAGCAGCGGGTGACGCGTGATCTGCTGGGCTATCCAGCTGCTCGCCGCGAACAGGTCCACCACGCGCGTGAGCGCGTCGGGATTGTCGGCCAGGAAGGCCAGGTACACGCTGCGACCGGCGATGGCGCGCAGGAGACCCACCAGGCGCAGCACGGTCTCGTCCGATTCGCCGCGCGTGCAGAACAGTTCCACCAGGCGGGGCATGACACGATCGAGCCGCGCGCGGCTGTGCTGCGAGAGCCGCGCCTGGAAGCGTTCGGACTTCAGATCGCGCAGCGCCTCGGCGAGGGTCGCCGGCTCGGCACGTCCGCGCGCGGCGAGGCGCGGGCCCAGGTCATCGTGCGCCGCGTCGCGCCACAGGCTCGTCCAGTCGTCCGCGTCGCGTGCCGACGCGGCCTGGGTCGCCACCGGCTGCAGCATGCCGGCGAAGAGCGCGCGGGTCGCCGTGCGATGCGCGTCCAGCGCCTGCGCGAGCGCCGGCCAGTCGGCGTAGCCGAGTGCGAAGGCGAGCCGGGTCTGCTCGCGCGGTTCGCGCGGCAGCGCATGGGTCTGTTCGTCCCGCACCTGCTGCAGGCGATGTTCGACCGTGCGCAGGAAGCGGTAGGCGGCGAGCAGGGTCCGCACCTCGTCCACGTCCAGCAGGCCGAGTTCGCCGCACACTTCCAGCGTCGGCAGCAGCGAGCGCAGCCGCAGGCGCGCCTCGCGCCCGCCGCGAGTGAGCTGGAACAGCTGGCCGGTGAACTCGATCTCACGGATGCCGCCGCGCCCGCGCTTGACGTCCCCCGCGAGCGCCTCGGAGCTCGCCTCGCGATCGATCAGCGCCTTCATGTCGCGCAGCGCGTCGAGCGCGCCGTAGTCCAGGTAGCGGCGGAACACGAAGGGTCGGATCAGCGCCTCCAGCGCCGTGCGGCAGCGTTCGTCCCCACACAGTGGGCGCGCCTTGATCAGTGCGTAGCGCTCCCAGTCGCGACCATGCACCGCGTAATAGTGCTCGATGGCGGCGAGGCTCGAGGTGAGCGGTCCGCTGTCGCCAAAGGGACGCAGCCGCATGTCGACGCGGAACACGAAACCGTCCGCCGTGTTCTCGTTCAAGAGCCCGATCAGCTCGCGGCCGAGCCGGTCGAAGTAATCCTGGTGCTCGAGCTCTTTGCGACCACCGCGGGTCACGCCGTCGCACTCGTAAATGAACAGCAGATCGATGTCGGAGGAGTAGTTGAGCTCGCCGCCGCCGAGCTTGCCCATGCCGAGCACCAGGAGCGTGAGCGGCGCGCCGTCCTCGCCGTAGGCGCGACCGAAACGCGCTTCGAGGCGCTGGTGCAGCCAGGCGACCGCCGCGCTCACGGTCGCGTCGGCGAAGGCCGAGAGCTCGGCCATCACGGTCTCGAGTTGCGCGCCGCACTCGAGGTCGCGCCAGGCGATGCGCGCCATTTCCGCGCGCCTGCGCCTGCGCAGTGCCTGCTTCGCGGCCGGCACGTCGGCCGCCGCGTCGAGCGCGGGCACGAGCAAGGCGTCGTAGGCGGCACGGTCGCGCGGCGCGTCCGCACAGGCGACCATCGCGAGGAATTCCTCCGGCGCGCGAATCGCGTACTCCGCCAGGAACGGGCTCTTGGCGAAGGCGCTCGCGATGCGTGCCGCGTATGGCGTGTCCGGCGCAGGCAAGGCGGCCGCGGCGACGGCCTCGTCGAAGCGCTCGAGCAGGCGGGCGGTGTCCGCGCGCAGCGCCGCCGGCAGGGCGGTCAGGTCATGCATGGGCTGTATCCAGGGCTGGCGGTCGTGGCGCGCCGGTTGATCAAAGCCGCGCGGGCGGTGAGGATGGCTCGCCGCGACGCCGGTCCCGCGGCATTGTCCCAGAAGCAGGCCCAAATCTCATGAATACCGCCGCGCCGCGACTCGACAGCAAGCTGCCCGATGTCGGCACCACGATCTTCACAGTGATGTCGCAGATGGCCCATGACCATGGCGCCATCAATCTCTCGCAGGGCTATCCCGACTACGACGGGCCGGTGGCGCTGCGCGAGCGGCTGGGCTGGTACACCCTGAACGGTTACAACCAGTACGCGCCGCTGGCGGGCATACCGCCGCTGCGCGCGCAGATCGCGGCCAAGCTCCAGCGCTTCTACGACCACCGCATCGACCCCGACACCCAGGTGACCGTCACGCCGGGCGCGACGGAGGCGATCTTCTGCGCGGTGCACGCCGTGGTGCGGCCGGGCGACGAGGTCATCATGTTCGACCCGGTGTACGACAGCTACGACCCGGCGGTGCGCCTGGCGGGCGGCGTGCCGGTGCACCTCGTGCTCGCGGCGCCCGACTACCGCATCGACTGGGACGCGGTGCGCCGCGCCATCACGCCGCGCACCCGCATGATCCTGGTCAATTCGCCGCACAACCCGAGCGGCAGCGTGTTCGAGGAGAGCGACCTGGATGCGCTGCTCGAACTGGCCGAGGCGCACGACTTGATCGTGATGTCCGACGAGGTCTACGAGCACCTGGTGTTCGACGGTCGGCCTCATTGGAGCGTGCTCTGCAAACCGCGGCTCGCGGCGCGCAGCTACGCCATCTTCTCCTTCGGCAAGACCTACAGCGTGACCGGCTGGAAGATTGGCTACTGCATCGCGCCGCCGCTGCTCATGACCGAGTTCAAGCGCGTCCACCAGTTCGTGGCCTTCGTCACCGCCATGCCGCTGCAGCACGCGCTCGCCGACTTCATGGCGCACCATCCCGAGCACCTGGACGAACTCCCGGCCTTCTACCAGCGCAAGCGCGATCTCTTCAACGCCGCGATGGCCGGCTCGCGCTTCCGTCTCACGCCGAGCGCGGGCACGTTCTTCCAGCTCGCCGAGTACAGCGCGATCTCCGAGCGCAGCGACATCGAGATGGTGACCTGGCTGACCCAGGAGGTGGGTGTGGCGGCGATCCCGATGTCGGTCTTCTACCAGTCGCCGCCGGCGCAGCGCTACGTGCGCTTCTGCTTCTGCAAGGAGGACGACACCCTGCGCGCGGCCGCGGCCAAGCTGTGCGCGCTGTGAGCGCCGAGCGCGCTCAAGTGTCGTCCCGCTCGACCCGGTAGTCGCCTTCCAGTACCTGCGGCCCGGCGCTGCGCGGCCCGCCCGGGTGGCGCGGCCCGCCGGGATCACCGCCGCGCAGCACGCGCAGGCTGAGCGCATGGGCGAGCAGCGCGGCGATGCCCTTGCGCAGCGGCGGCAGCAGGCACAGGAAGGCCATGACGTCGGTGACGAAGCCGGGGGTCACCATCAGCACGCCCGCCACCAGCAGTACCAGGCCCTCCAGGATCGCGCCGGCCGGCAGTTCGCCACGCGCCAGCGCGTTCTGCACCGTGGCGAGGGTCGCGAGGCCCTGCTGGCGCAGCAGCACGCTGCCGAGCGCGGCGACCAGCAGCAGCAGTGCGACCGTCCACAGCGGGCCAACCACCTGGCCGACCTGGATGAGGACGTAAATCTCCAGCATCGGCAGGCCGATGAAGAGCACGAGCATGACGAGCGGCAGGGGCATGGAGCGTAGGTCGGTCCGCGAAGGCGGGATTACAATGACGATGATACCTGTTAGGGTCTCGCCATGACCGCTGCCGCCGAGTGCCTGGTCGTCCTGTGTACCTGCCCGGATCGGGACACCGCACTGCGCCTGGCCGATGCCGCCGTCACCGGACGGCTCGCGGCCTGCGTCAACCTGCTGCCGGGGGTCGAGTCGGTCTACGAATGGAACGGCGCGCTCGAGCGCGCGCACGAAGTGCAGCTGCTGGCCAAGACCACGCGCGCCGCCTACGGGGCGCTCGAGACCCTGTGGCGCGAGCTGCACCCCTATGAACTCCCGGAGCTGCTGGCAGTCCCTGTCGAGACCGGATCGGAAGCCTACCTGCAATGGATCGAACGCGCCGTTTCTGCCTGAGCCTGCTGCTGTGCCTGGCCTGCCTGCCGGGCGCGCGGGCCGGCGTGCTCGATGCCCTGGACCAGCTGGCGCCAGCCGAGACGCTGGCCGGCGCGCGGGACTTCCTGCCGCCCGACCAGGCTTTCGTGCTCGCCGAGCCCGCCACCGACGGCGACCGCCTGGTGTTTGCCTGGACCATTCCGGATGGCTACTACCTCTACCGCGACAAGATGAAGGCGACGGCGGTCAGCCCGGGCGTGACGCTCGGGGCGCTGGAGCTGCCGGCGGGCGAGATCAAGCAGGACCCCGAGTTCGGCGAAGTCGCCGTCTACAAGCACGCGGCGCGCGTGCGGGTGCCGGTGACCGCGCCGGCCGGGACGACCACCGCGGAGGTCGAGATTCGCTACCAGGGCTGTGCCGAGGACGGCATCTGCTATCCGCCACAGCGCAAGCGCCTGGTGTTCACCCTGGGCGGTGCCGCCGCCATGGCCGCGCCCCCGACGGCCGGGGCCGCCCCCAGCCCGCCGCCGACCGGACTCGAGACCGGCGCCGCGGGCAACGCCACGGACCGCATCACCGCCGAACTGGGTGAGCGCTCGCTCACCATGACGCTCCTGACTTTCCTGGGGCTCGGCCTCCTGCTCGCCTTCACCCCCTGCGTGCTGCCGATGGTGCCGATCCTGTCCGGCATCATCGTCGGCCAGCAGCAGCCGGTCAGTGCGACGCGCGGCTTCCTCTTGTCCTCGACCTACGTGGTGGCGATGGCGGCCGCCTATGCG
>JAIEQK010000303.1 GCA_019747795.1 Gammaproteobacteria bacterium
CGGCGCAGCGCGCCGAGGTGGGTCTCGACCGCGAGACCCCGCAGCGCGCGGGGCGGCGGCAGCGGCAGGGCCAGCGGTGCGTCGAGGCGCAGGTACCAGCGGCCGGGCGCCGCGCCGCGGTGCACGTCGAACGCCTCGCCGAGCCCGCGCCGCAGGTGTTCCAGCAGGGCGTCTGCCTCTTCGACCTCGAGGCCCACGGCGTCGACGTCGAACAGCACCAGGCGGGTGGGGTCGGCGCGCAGGTGCACCGGGTCGAGACACAGCCAGTGGGCGGCGCGTGTCGACGGCAGGTCCAGTGTCGCGCGCAGCGCGGCCACCCCCTCGCTGTCCGAACGTCCGAACCAGGCCAGCACGGCCGCATCGACGTCGAATTCAGGGTCGGCGCCCAGCAGTTCGCCGCGCGCCAGCCACGCGGCCCAGCCGCCGTCCTCGACCCCGCCGGTGGCGAGGCCGCGAAAGAGATGGGGAACGAGGACCTCGAGGCGCGCCACGGCAGCCGCTCGCGGCGCCGCGCTCAGAGGTGGTCGAGGATCGCGCGCTTGACCGCGTCGCTCTCGGCGGGGATCTCGATGACCCCGCCGGCGCTCTGCTTGATCGCGGTGTCGGGATCCTTGAGACCGTGGCCGGTCAGGGTGCAGGTCACGACGCTGCCTTCGCGAATGCGGCCCGACGCGATGTCGCGCAGCGCGCCGCCGAGCGCGATCGCGGACGCCGGCTCGCAGAAGATACCCTCCTGCTCGGCCAGCAGGCGCTGGACGTCGAGGATCTCCGCGTCGGTCATGCTCTTGAACTCGCCGCCGGACTCATTGGCCGCGGCCCAGGCGAGATCCCAGGACTGCGGATTGCCGATGCGGATGGCGGTCGCGATGGTCTCGGGCAGTTCGATGGGATGACCCGCGACGAAGGGCGCCGAGCCCGCGGCCTGGTAGCCGAGCATCACCGGGCGGCTGTTGCTGACCGCGGGGCGCTCGAACTTGCAGGTGTCCTCGCACCAGGCGCAGGCCGCGGTCGCCGGCTTGACACCGGCGTACTCGCTGAAGCCCGTCCAGTAGGCGCTGATGTTGCCGGCGTTGCCGACCGGGATGCAGTGGTAGTCGGGCGCGCGGCCGAGCGCGTCGACGATTTCAAAGGCCGCGGTCTTCTGGCCTTGCAGACGATAGGGATTGATGGAGTTGACGATGGTCACCGGCGCGACGTCGGCCATCTCCTTCACGATGCGCATGCCGTCGTCGAAGTTGCCCTTGATCTGGATGACCACCGAGCCCTGGATCATGGCCTGCGCGAGCTTGCCGAGCGCGATCTTGCCCTCGGGGATCAGCACGAACGAACGGATCCCGGCGCGCGCCGCGTAGGCCGCGGCGGAGGCCGAAGTGTTGCCGGTCGATGCGCAGATGATCGCCTGCGCGCCCTCCGCCACCGCCTGGGTGACGGCCATGGTCATGCCACGGTCCTTGAACGAGCCGGTGGGATTCAGCCCCTCGAACTTGACGTAGATCTCGCAGCCGCGACCGTGGGTCTTCGGAATGTTCTCCAGCTTGATGAGCGGCGTGTTGCCCTCGCACAGGCTGATGATGCGCGTGCCCGGCGCCACCGGCAGGCGGTCGCGGTAGCGTTCGATGAGACCGGTGTAGCGCGCGCTCACGCGAATTCCTCCATACGGATGCGGACGATGTTGGGCGCGATGCCGTCGAGCCTCGCGATGCGTTCGACCGCTGCGTTCATCGCCGCCTCGGCCACGCGATGGGTGAGGATGATGATCGGCACCGTGGTCTCGCCCTCGGCGGCCTCCGACTGGCGGATGGCCTCGATGCTGATGCGCAGGTCCGCGAGGATGCGCGTGATGTCGGCCAGCACGCCCGGCTGATCGGCGGCCGAGAGTCGCAGGTAGTAGGCGCTCTCGATGTCGGCCATCGGCAGGATCGGCGCTTCCGACAGGCTGTCGGCGCGGAACGCGAGGTGCGGCACGCGGTTGGTCGGGTCGACCGTCAGCGCGCGCACCACGTCGACGATGTCCGCCACCACCGAGGACGCGGTGGCGTCGGCGCCGGCGCCGGCGCCGGACAAGAGCAGCGGTCCGACCGCGTCGCCGCGCAGCAGGATGCCGTTCATCACGCCGTTCACGTGGGCGAGCATCACGCGACGCGGCACCAGGGTCGGATGTACGCGCAACTCGATGCCCTCTGCCCCTCGCTTGGCGAAGGCGAGATGCTTGATGCGATAGCCGAGCTGGTCGGCGTGGCGTACGTCTTCCAGGGTGAGCGAGCGGATGCCCTCGACGTGCACCTTGGCGAACTGCAGCGGGATGCCGAAGGCGATCGAGGCCAGGATGGTGAGCTTGTGCGCGGCGTCGATGCCATCGATGTCGAAGGACGGATCGGCCTCGGCATAACCGAGCGCCTGGGCTTCCGCCAGCACGTCGGCGAAATTCGCGCCCCGCTCGTACATCGCGGTCAGCATGAAATTGCAGGTACCGTTGATGATGCCGGCCAGCCACTCGACGGTGTTGCCGGCGAGCGCCTCGCGCAGGGTCTTGATCACCGGAATGCCGCCGGCGACCGCCGCCTCGAAGGCGACGGTCAGGCCCTGGGCCTGGGCGCGGGCGAACACCTCGTTGCCGTGCAGCGCGATCAGCGCCTTGTTGGCGGTGACCACGTCCTTGCCGTTGTCGAGCGCCCGCAGTACGAGTTCGCGCGCGGGATCGGTGCCACCGATCAGTTCGACCACGATTTCGATGCTCGGATCGTCGACCACCGAGTAGGGATCGTCGGTGAGCCGGATGCCCTCGACGCTTATCGGGCGCTTGCGCGCGAGGTCGCGCGCGGCGGCCGCCACCACCTCGATGTTGCGTCCGGCGCGGCGCGCGATCTCGTCACGGTTGCGCGCCAGCACGTTCAGCGTGCCGCAGCCAACCGTGCCCAGCCCCAGCACGCCCAGCTTGACCGGCGGGAGCGTCATGCCTCGACGGGCCATCATCAGCCTCCCACGCCCACGCCGTTGCGCAGCATGTCCTTGATGCCGCGCAGGGCCTGGCGGCTGCGATGCGCGTTCTCGATCAGCGCGAAGCGCACGTGGTCGTCGCCGTACTCACCGAAACCGATGCCGGGCGAGACCGCCACCTTGGCCTCGGCCAGCAGCAGCTTGGAGAATTCGAGCGAGCCCATGGCGCGCCAAGGCTCGGGAATGCGTGCCCACACGAACATCGTGCCGCGCGGCTTTTCCACCGGCCAGCCGGCCGCTTCGAGGCCTTCGACCAGCACGTCACGCCGCTGCTGGTACATGTCGCGAATCTCCGCCACGCAGTCCTGAGGACCTTCGAGCGCGGCGATGGCGGCAACCTGGATGGGCGTGAACATGCCGTAGTCCAGGTAGGACTTGAGCCGCGCGAGCGCGTAGACCAGGTCCTGGTTGCCGACCATGAAGCCGATGCGCCAGCCCGGCATGTTGTAGCTCTTCGACAGCGTGAAGAATTCCACGCACACGTCCTTCGCCCCCGGCACCTGCATGATCGACGGCGCGACGTAGCCGTCGAACACCAGGTCCGCGTAGGCCAGGTCGTGGACCACGTAGATGCCGTGCTCGCGCGCCACCGCCACCACGTGTTCGAAGAACGGCAGGTCCACGCACTGCGCGGTCGGGTTGCTCGGAAAGTTGAGCAACAGCATCTTGGGCTTGGGCCAGGTGTTCTTGATCGCGTTGTCGAGCTCGTGGAAGAAGTCCACGCCCGGACCGATGGGCACGTGCCGGATGTCGGCGCCGGCGATCACGAAGCCATAGGGATGAATGGGATAGGCCGGGTTCGGCACCAGCACCGCGTCGCCCCGGTCGACCGTCGCCATGGCGAGGTGGGCGAGGCCCTCCTTCGAGCCGATGGTGACGATGGCTTCCTTGTCCGGATCGAGGTCGACCTCGTAGCGCGTCTTGTACCAGTTGCAGATCGCGCGGCGCAGGCGCGGAATGCCGCGCGACACCGAGTAGCGATGCGTGTCGCCACGCTGCGCGGCCTCGCACATCTTGTCGACGATGTGCTGGGGCGTGGGCTGATCGGGATTGCCCATGCTGAAGTCGATGATGTCCTCGCCGCGGCGGCGGGCCGCCATCTTGAGGTCGCCGACGACGTTGAACACGTAGGGCGGCAGGCGATCGATGCGCGAAAATCCAGTGCTCACGGGGACCTGTTCGATGTAGAGCGGGATGGGGAACCAGAACCGGAAACGCTAACTGCTTGACGTAGCGGTGTCAAACCGCCGCCCTCGTGCGCCGTGCGCGGCCTGTGATGTGCGACGCACTGGACCAATGGGGACGCGCACGCCGGGAACGGCTGGGCTAGGATCGCCGCTCTACTGCCACCAGGCACCCCCTGGAGCAGCCCTGAAGGGCGATGGACACGCCGGAGCCCCATGTCGCGCCGCAGGGACGCACAATGCCGATGACCGCCGCCCTCACCCAGGCCGCCGAGCGCCCCGACGACGACATCGACCAGGCCGCGGTCGCGATGCTGTTCGCCAACGGACTGACCGGCGAGATCATCACTGTCGGCACCGCCGCCGTGCTCGCGGTCGCGCAGAGCTACCAGGTGGGCGTCACGCGGGCCTCGGCCTGGCTGCTGGCGATGCTGGCGGTGGTGCTCGGTCGCGGGGCGCTGCGCCGCGCCTTCGAGCGCGGCGCGGGGAGCGACCGGCGCACGCGCCACTGGCGGCGCGCATTCGGCGTCGGCGCGGCGGCGACCGGCGCGTTGTGGGGTATCGCCAGCCACGCGCTGATGACCTCGCCCGCGCTGCAGGATTCCTTCGTGGTGGTGCTGTGCGTGGCGGGCATGACCTCCGCCGCGGTGCCCTACCTCGCGCCCATTCCGGAAATCTTCCACCTCTACGCGGCCGGCGCGATCCTGCCCATGTCGGCGCGCTTCCTCACCGACGGCAACCCGCTGCACGTGATGGTGGGCGGGCTCTCCGTGATCTACCTGCTCGGCATCCAGCGCAGCGCGCACCTGTTCGGCCGCTGGATGCGCGAGGCCCATCGCCTGGCGCGGGACGAGGCCAGCCGCGCCGCCGAGCTGCAGAAGCTCACGCGCGAACTGGCGGAGGCGCACGCGCGCTCCGAGGCCGAGACCGCGCGGCGCCTGGAACTCGAACGCGGTCGCGCCGACCTCGAGGCCGAGATCAATGCGTCGCTGGCCGCGGTGGTCGACGAACGCACCGCGGAATTGCGCGACACGGTGGCGGCCATGACCGCGACCCGCGAGCAGCTGGACGCGGCGCTGGTCGCCGGGCGCCTCGCGCTGTTCGAGGCCGACACCGTGACCCGCGAGGTGCGCCTGTCCGAACACTGGTCGCAGATGCTGGGCGGCCCGCCGGTCGCGACCCGCACCACCATGGGCGCGCTGATGGCGCTCACCCACCCCGACGATCGCCCGGCCATCCAGCGCGCCTACCGCGAGGTGCTGCGCGGCCGCTCGCACGGCTACGTGGTCGATCATCGCGTGCGCGACCTGCGCGGCGGCTGGCTGTGGGTGGAGAGCCGCGCGCGGGTCTCGGCGCTGCGCGGCAACGGCCGCACGCTCACGGTCATCGGCACCAACTGCGACATCTCGGCACGCAAGGAGCACGAGAGTCGGCTCAAGCACCAGGCCTACCACGATCCGCTGACCGGGCTCGCCAACCGCATCTTCCTGCGCGAACGCCTGCAGGAAATGATCTATCGCGCCGAGCGCCACCGGCACATGCTGGCGGTGCTGTGCCTGGATCTCGATCACTTCAAGGTGATCAATGATTCCAACGGGCACGCGGCCGGCGACCAATTGCTGCGCGCGACCGCCGCGCGCCTGTCGGGCTCGGTGCGCCAGGGCGACGTGGTGGTGCGGCTCGGCGGCGACGAGTTCGCGGTGCTGCTGGAAGGGCCGCTGCAGGTCGACGACGTCGCCGCCATCGCGCGCAAGATCCTCGCCCGCATCGGCTCGCCACTCACCGTCGACGGTCGCGAGCACGTGATGTCGACCAGCATCGGCGTGAGCTGCTACCCGACTGACGGTCGCACATCCGACGAGCTGCTGACCCGCGCCGACCTCGCGATGTACTCGGCCAAGGAAGCGGGCCGCAACGACTTCCGCTTCTTCACCGCCGAACTGCACGAAGAGGTGCAGGAGAAGGCGCAGCTCATGGCCGGCCTGCAAAACGCCATCCTGAACGGCGAGCTGTGGCTGGCCTACCAGCCGCGGGTCGACTCGCAGAGCGGCGAGACCGTCGGCGTCGAGGCGCTGCTACGCTGGACCCATCCCGTCCACGGCGAGATCGAACCCGAGCGCTTCATTCCGCTCGCCGAGCAGACCGGCGCGATCCTCGCGCTCGGCGAATTCGCGCTGCGCGGCGCCCTGCGCCAGTTCCGCGCCTGGCGGGACGCCGGCCACGGCCTCCAGCGGGTGGCCGTGAACCTCTCCATGCGCCAGCTGTTGGACGAGGAGTTGGTGGACAAAGTGCTCCGTATCCTCGCCGAATGCGGGGTGGCGCCGCAGGCGCTGGAGCTCGAGATCACGGAGAGCATGGCCATGCAGCATCCCGCCAAGGTGCAGACCGCACTGTCGCGCCTCGATGCGCACGGCGTGCGCGTGGCGCTGGACGACTTCGGCACCGGCTATTCCTCGCTCGCCTACCTGAAGCGCTTCCCGATAGACGACCTCAAGATCGACCGCGCCTTCGTCAGCGGCGTGCCGCACGACCCCGAGGACGTGGCCATCGCGCGCGCCATCCTGGCGCTGGCCCGCAGCCTCGACCTCACGCCCATCGCCGAGGGCGTGGAGACCATCGAGCAGCGCGACTTCCTGCAGCGCGAGGGCTGCCGCGAGATGCAGGGTTACCTGTTTGGCGCGCCGGCGCGCGCCGAGGCGCTGTGGCCGGCGCAGGCCAGCGCCGGCTGAGCGCCGGCCGAGGCGTATACTCGCGACAGACCATCGCGAGCCCGACCATGACCAGCACCGCTCTCGACCAGGCGCGCGCGCGCCTCTTGACCCCGACCGGCGTCGAATTCCGCGATCTCGAGACCGTGCTCGCCGACCTCTGCGGGCGCCAGGTCGATCTCGCCGACGTGTTCCTCGAGTTCACCCGCGCCGAGTCCTGGAGCCTGGAGGACGGCATCGTCAAGGAAGGCGTGCACAGCATTCGTCAGGGCGCCGGCGTGCGCGCGGTGAGCGGCGAGCAGACCGGCTTCGCCTATTCCGACGACCTGACCGTGCCGGCCCTGCTCGAAGCGGCGCGCACCGCGCGCGCCATCACCCGCCAGGGCCAGGCGCGCGACGTGCGGGTGGCGAGCGCGACCGCCGTGCCGAGCCTGTACGCCGCGCTCGATCCGCTCGCCGAGCTGCCGGTTGAGGCCAAGCTCGCGCTGCTGCGAAACCTGGACGCGCGCCTGCGTGCCGCGGACTCGCGCGTGCGCGAAGTGATGGTCAGCCTCGCCGGCCAGTACAGCGCGGTACTGGTCGCGACCTCGGACGGCACGCTCGCGGCCGATCTGCGGCCTCTGGTGCGGCTTAACTGCACGGTGATCGTCGAGCACAACGGCCGGCGCGAAACCGCCAGCCACGGCGGCGGCGGGCGCACCGGCTACGGCGCGCTGTTCGCCGATGGCCGGCCGGAGCACATCGCCGACGAGGCGCTGCGCCAGGCGCTGGTCAGCCTCGAGGCCGAGGATGCGCCGGCCGGCGAGATGACCGTGGTGCTGGGCGCCGGCTGGCCCGGCATCCTGCTGCACGAGGCCATCGGCCACGGCCTCGAGGGCGATTTCAACCGCAAGGGCACCTCGGCCTTCGCCGGGCGCGTCGGTCAGCAGGTCGCCTCGCCGCTCTGCACCGTGGTGGACGATGCCACCCTGCCCGCGCGACGCGGCTCGCTGAACGTCGACGACGAAGGCGTGGCCGGCCAGTGCACGGTGCTGATCGAGAACGGCATCCTGCGCGGCTACATGCAGGACCGGCACAACGCCGGCCTGATGAAGGTGCCGACCACCGGCAACGGCCGTCGCCAGTCCTACTCCCACCGTCCCATGCCGCGCATGACCAACACCTACATGCTGGCCGGCGCGAGCACGCCGGAGGAAATCATCGCGAGCGTGAAGAAGGGCCTGTACGCGGTCAGCTTCGGCGGCGGCCAGGTCGACATCACCAACGGCAAGTTCGTGTTCAGCGCGGCCGAGGCCTATCTCATCGAGGACGGCAAGGTGACCGCGCCGGTCAAAGGCGCGACGCTCATCGGCAACGGTCCCGACGTGCTGACCCGCGTCTCCATGGTCGGCAACGATCTGGCGCTCGACAACGGCGTCGGCACCTGCGGCAAGAACGGCCAGTCGGTGCCGGTGGGCGTGGGGCAGCCGACGTTGAAGATCGATGGTTTGACGGTGGGTGGCACGCGCACCTGACGGGCGGCCCGGTGGGGATGACGCGGGGCCAGACCCGTACGGCGTCTGTCCCCTCTGATTGATCCCGACCTGGACACAACACGAATGTCGGGTTGAAACCTGACCTACAAGCGACAGAGGGGTCCCATGAATCTCAAAGAACGCGGCATCTTTCTCTTCAGCGAAGGCATGTCGGCCGGCGAACTCGCCGCCGCCGCCCAGCACATCGAGCGCCTGGGCTACGGCGCGGTGTGGTTTCCGGAAGCGGTGGGCCGCGAACCGGTGCTCGCCTCGAGCATCGTGCTGCAGAACACCAGCAAGCTCATCGCCGCCACCGGCATCGTCAACATCTACAGCCGCGACCCGATGGCCTGCGCGATGATGCAGCAGACCCTGACCGAGCAGTCGGGCGGACGCTTCCTGCTGGGCCTCGGCGTGTCCCACACCTTGTTCGTGAACCTGCGCGGCCATGACTATGGCAAGCCGCTCGCGACGATGCGCAGCTACGTGGACAACATCGCCGCCTGTCACAAGATGATCGCCATCAAGACCAATCTCGCGGTGGAAGGCATGAGCGAACAGCCGCTGTGCCGCGACGAGCGCAACGTGATGCACGCCGCGGTCGGCGCGATGCCGATCATCCTGGCCGCCCTCGGACCGAAGATGACCGCGCTGTCGGCCGAGATCGCGCAAGGCTCCCACCCTGCCAACACCACGCCCGAGCACACCGCGAAGGCGCGCGAGATCCTCGGGCGCGGTCCGTGGCTCGCGCCGATGCAGCGCGTGTGCCTGACCAAGGACGCGAGCGTCGCGCGGCAGGTCGGCCGCCAGTTGCTCGCGCTCTACCTGGGCCTGCCCAACTATCTCAACATGTGGCGCGACTACGGCTACACCGATGCCGACTTCGAGCACGGCGGCAGCGATCGCCTGATCGATGCCATGCTCGCCTGGGGCGACGAAGCCACCGTCGAACGACGCATTCAGGAACACCTCGACGCCGGCGCGACCCACGTGCCGCTGGTGCCGATCAACCCGGTGAATCCATCGCTGCCGTGCTGGCGGGCGATCGAGGCCTTCGCGCGGTAATCGAGAGGGGCCGGCTAAACGGGGACAGACCACGGTTTCTGCGAAACCGTGGTCTGTCCCCGTTTAGCCGCCGTGGAGACGCGCTTCTCAGAAGCGCTCGAGTTCGGGGTGCGGCAGTTTGCCGCCCTTGACGTGCATGGCGCCGAACTCCGCGCAGCGATGCAGCGTCGGCACGGCCTTGCCGGGATTCAGCAGCCCCTTGGGATCGAAGGCCGCCTTCAGCGCGAGGAAGGTGTCGAGTTCGGCATCGGTGAACTGCAGGCACATCTCGTTCAGCTTCTCCACGCCGACGCCATGCTCGCCGGTGACCGTGCCGCCGACCTCGACGCATGCGGCGAGGATGCGTCCACCGAGCAGCGCCGCGCGGCGCAGCGAATCGTCGTCGTTGGCATCGAAGGCGATGAGCGGATGGAGATTGCCGTCGCCGGCGTGGAACACGTTCGCGACCGGCAGGTTGAACTCGCGCGACAGCGCGGCGATGCGCTCCAGCACCGGCGCGAGGTGCCGGCGCGGAATGGTGCCGTCCATGCAGAAATAATCCGGCGCGATGCGACCTATGGCCGGGAACGCCGACTTGCGGCCGAGCCAGAACCTGAGGCGCTCGGCTTCGTCACGCGAGACGCGCAGATCCCGCGCGCCGGCCTCACGCAGCACCGCGCCGACCTGTTCGAGTTGGGCGTCGACATCGACCGCGTTGCCGTCGACCTCGCACAGCAGGATGGCCGCGGCGTCGAGCGGGTAGCCGGCGTGGCAGTAGGCCTCGGCGACCTCGATGGCGAGCTTGTCCATCATCTCGAGGCCGCCGGGCACGATGCCGGCGGCGATGATCGCGGCGACCGCCGCGCCGGCGGCTTCGACGCTGTCGAACGCTGCCAGCACGACACGCGCCAGCTCGGGCTTCGGCAGGAGCTTCACCGTCACCTGCATGACGATGCCGAGCAGGCCTTCCGAGCCGTGCATCAGCGCCAGCAGGTCGAGCCCCGGCGCGTCGAGCCCACGCCCGCCGAGCGTCAGCCACTCGCCATCGATGGTCAGCACCTCGACTTCGAGCACGTTGTGCACGGTGAGCCCGTACTTCAGGCAATGCACGCCGCCCGAGTTCTCGGCGACGTTGCCGCCGATGGTGCAGGCGATCTGCGAGGACGGGTCTGGCGCGTAGTACAGGCCATGGGGCGCGACCGCCTCGCTGATGGCGAGATTGCGCACGCCGGGCTCGACCGTCGCGGTGCGGTTGTCGACGTCGACGGCGAGGATGCGATTGAAGCGCGCGAGCGACAGCAGGCAGCCCTGGGCGAGCGGCAGCGCGCCGCCGGACAGCCCGGTGCCCGCGCCACGCGTCACCACGGGCACGTCGAACTCACGGCACAGCTTCACGACCTGCTCGACCTGGGCGCGGGTCTCGGGCACCACCACCACGCGCGGCAGCTCGTGGTAGGCCGACAGCGCGTCGCACTCGTACGGGCGCTTGGCCTCCTCGCTGGTCAGGAGCGCGCCGGGCGGCAGGACTGCGGCGAGGCGCGCTTCGAAACTCATGGGCCGGTACCGCTACTCGAACTTGAAGTCGGACGGGATGACGATGACGCCGCCCGGCGTCATGACGAAGCGCTTGGCGTCCTTCGCCTTGTCGAAACCGATCTGCTCACCGGGCGGCACCTGCACGCCGCGATCGAGGATCACGCGCCGCAGCTGCGCGCCCTCGCCGATGCGTGAATCGGAGAACAGGATGGAGTCCTCCACCGTCGCACCGTCGTCGATATAGACGCGGTTGCCGAGCACGCTGTGGTTCACGCCGCCGCCGGCAATGACCGTGCCGCCGGACACGATGGAGTTCACGCAGATGCCCTCGTTGCACGAGCGGCCGGGCACGGTGCGCGCCGGCGGCCGCTGCGTCTGGTACGTCCGGATCTGCCAGTCGGCCTGGTAGAGGTCGAGCGGCGGCTCGAGCTCCAGGAGATCCATGTTGGCCTCGTAGTAATCGTCGAGGTCGTCGAGCCTGCGCCAGTAGCGGTCCTGGGTGACACGGCCGGAGGTGCCGCCGAAGCGGTAGGCGCACACCCGTCGGAACATCGCCAGGTTGTCGCTCACGAGCGTCGAGAGCGGCGCCTCCAGCGGCCCCTCGCCACCGCACTTGCGCAGCAGCGCGCAGAGCTTGGCGCGGTTGAACACGAACACCCGCATCGGCCACAGGAAATTGTCGTCGGGCGCCGGCAGGGTGGCGTCGTTGCGCGCGCCCTTGACGTCGATGCCGTCGACCTCGAGCGCCACCGGGAAGGTCGCGCCGTAGGCGTTGACCGCCGGCACGCCGGCGATGGTGACGTCGGCGCCGTGCTCGGCGTGGAAGGCCAGCACCGCGGCGTAGTCCATGCGGTAGATCTGCTCGCCGGAGACCAGGAGCAGGGTCTCCTCCTTCAGGCCTTCGAGCAGGTAGAGGTTCTTGTACAGCGCGTCGGCCACGCCGCCGTAGGTGGTGATCTGGGTGTTGACCGGCGGCGTCACCGGCATGATGTATTCGCCGAGATCGGCGTTGAAGATCGACCAGCCGTCGCGAATGTGATTCTGCAGCGACAGCGAGTGGTACTGGGTCAGGACCATCACCCGGCGCAGGCCCGAGTGCAGGCAGTTGGTCAGGGCGAAATCGATGATGCGATAGTTGCCGCCGAAGGGCATGGCGGCGATCGCGCGGCGCGCGGTCAGGGGCTCCAGGACCCTGCCATCGCCGATCGCGAGGACCATGGCCAGGGTGTCGTTCAGGTCAGAGATGAGCATACGGTTGGGCCCCTGCGAAGGCCGCGCATTATATCCGGGCAGGCCGGCGATGACAGGCTCGGGCCGCCCGTCCGGACGGGCCGCTGACTGGCCGCTCCGGTGACGGTCGGTATAATGCCGGCCACCGCCGCTACCCCGGCAGCGTCGACACAAGCGGCCCAGTCCAGCATGGCGGAAGAATTCCTCGTCAACATCACTCCGCAGGAGACCCGCGTCGCGATCATCGAGAACGGCGTACTCCAGGAGCTCGCCATCGAGCGCACCCGCAACCGGGGCCTGGTCGGCAACGTCTACCTGGGCAAGATTAGCCGGGTGCTGCCCGGCATGGGCGCGGCCTTTCTCGACATCGGCCTCGAACGCACCGCCTTCCTGCACGTCTCCGACATCGCCGCCGCCAACCGTCGCGCGGCCGAGAGCGGCCAGCCGGTCAGCATCGAGCAGGCGGTGCGCGAGGGCGAGACCCTGGTGGTGCAGGTCACCAAGGACCCGCTCGGCACCAAGGGCGCGCGGCTGACCACCTACATCAGCGTGCCGTCCCGCTACCTGGTGTTCATGCCGGGCTCGCACACCGTGGGCATTTCACAGCGCATCGAGGACGAACACGAGCGCGCGCGCCTGCGCGAGCTGATCCTGGAACTCGCGCCCGGCCTGCAGCCGGCCGACGACCTGGAAGGCGACCAGGCGCTGGGCCGTGGCGGCGACGTCCGCGCGCGGGTCGGCGGCTACATCGCGCGCACCGCCGCCGAGGGCGTGAGCCGCGCGGAGCTCGCGGCCGACATGGCATTCCTGGACAGGCTCTGGCAGTCCATCCAGGAGCGGCTCGCCATCGAGCGGGCCCCGGCCGTGGTGCACGAGGACCTGCCGCTGGTGCTGCGCACCATCCGCGATGTGGCGGTGGCCTCGGTGGAGAAGATCCGCATCGACTCCAAGGAGAACTTCCACAAGGTCTGCGAGTTCGCCGCGACCTTCTCGCCCGAGCTGGTGGCGCGTATCGAGCACTACCCGGGCGAACGGCCGATACTCGACCTCTACTCCACCGAGGACGAGATCCACCGCGCCCTGCAGCGCAAGGTGGATCTGAAGTCCGGCGGCCACCTGATCATCGACCAGACCGAGGCGATGACCACCATCGACGTCAACACCGGTGGCTTCGTCGGACATCGCAATCTCGAAGAGACCATCTTCAAGACCAACCTGGAGGCGGCGCAGGCCATCGCGCGCCAGCTCAGGCTGCGCAACCTCGGCGGCATCATCATCATCGACTTCATCGACATGACCGAGGCCGAACACCAGCGCCAGGTGCTGCGCGCGCTGGAGAAGAGCCTGGAACGCGATCATTCCAAGATCACGGTCAGCGAGCTGACCTCGCTCGGCCTGGTGCAGATCACGCGCAAGCGCACGCGGGAAAGTCTCGAACACGTGCTGTGCGAGACCTGTCCGACCTGCGCCGGGCGCGGCTCGATCAAGACCGCGGAAACCGTCTGTTTCGAGATCTTTCGCGAGATCCTGCGTGAGGCCCGCCAGTTCGAGGCGCAGAGCCTGCTGGTGGTCGCTTCGCAGGAAGTGGTCGATCGTCTGCATGACGAGGAGTCGACCAGCGTCGCGGAGCTGGAAGAGTTCGTCGGCGTGCCGATACGCTTCCAAGTGGAGACCGCGTACACCCAGGAACAGTACGACGTCGTCCTGCTGTAACCGACGCATGCGTCGCTTTCTCGAGCGCAGCCTTTCCCTGTTGTGGACCGCGATCGCGGTGCTGCTGATCGCCGGCGCCGCGTTCGTCACGCTGCTGCGCACCCTGCTGCCGCAGATCGGCGAACAGCGCGCGGCGGTGGAAGGCTGGCTGTCGGAGCTCATCGGCCGGCCGGTGCAGGTCGGCGCGATCGACGCCGGCTGGCGCGGCTGGGCGCCGCGCATCGCCATCACTCGCCTGGTGATCCTGGACGAGCAGGCGGATGCCGAGCTCATGCATTTCGACAGCGCCCATATCGACATCGCGCCGTGGGAGTCGCTGCGCGCGCGCAGCCTCAAGCCGCAGAAGCTGAGCGCCGCCGGCGTCGCCATCAGCCTGGTGCGCGACGTGGACGGGCGCCTGCACGTGGCTGGCATGCCACCCGCTCACGCGCCCGTGATGCGCTGGCTGTTCGAGCAGGGCAACTTCGCGCTGCGCGACGCCGACGTCACCATCAACGACCAGCGCGCCCAGCAGAGCTACGCGCTGTCCGGCCTGTCCGTGAGCGTGCTCGGGCGTGGCACGCGCAAGACCATCACCGCTTACGTCGACCTGCCGCCCACGCTCGGCCGCCACGCCGCGCTCGAACTGCGCACCCGCGGCAATCCTCTCGACCCGCACTGGGAGGGCACCATCGACGCGCGCCTCGACGGCCTGTCGAGCGGCTGGCTGCTGCGCCAGGGCGGCTGGCGCGGGGCGCTGCCGAACGACGTGCCGGTGAACCTGGTCGCCTGGTCCCAGTGGCAGGACGGTCAGCTGCGACACAGTGATTTCGAGCTCACGGCCGAACGCGGACGCGACGACGCCAAGCCGCTGCTGGCCGCGCGCGGCCAGCTGCTGCAGAAGGACGACGGCTGGCGGCTGGCGCTGGCGGACGTGGCGCTGCCCGACGTGCCGGGGGACCGTGGCGACGGCCGCCTCACGCTGCGCCTGCGCCAGCGCGGCGACGGGCCGCGGGAACTGGGCCTGCGCGCGGCCGGCCTGCCATTCGAATCCCTCGCCCATCTCGTCGCGGTGGGCGCGCCGGACAGCGCGTTGGCGGCCAGGCTCGGCGAGTTTGCGCCGCACGGCCGGCTAGCGCGGCTCGATGCCTGGTGGCGGCCGATGGACACCGGGGCGACGCCCTACTTCGTCGCCGCGAGGGTGCGGCGCCTGGCGCTGCGCGAAGCCGCGCGCGAGCGCGCGGTAGAGGACCTCTCGTTCGACCTGGCCGCCAACCGCGGTGGCGTGTCGCTCACCTTCGACGACGAGGCCTTCAGCTTCAGCGACCCGGCGCACTACCCCGCGCCGCTCGCGATCGCGGGTCTCGGCGGCGCCGTCACCTGGCGACCGGCGGCGAGCGAGACCCCACCGCTCATCGAACTGCGCACGCTCACCGCCAGCGTGGCGGGCAACGAGGTCGAGGTCGCGGGTCGCGTCGAACTGCCACCCGACGCGGCGCCCGTCTACGACCTCGAGATGCGCCTCGCCAGCCCCGCCGCCACGCGCCTCGCCGAGCTGCTGCCGCAGGGCGCGCTGCCCGGCCATGGCGATGCCTGGGCCCGCCGCCTGTTCGAGGACGGCGAAGTCAGCGCCGGGCGTATCGGTTTTCACGGCGTGGCGGCCGACTTTCCCTTCCGCCGCGGCGAGGGCGAGTTCAGCGCGGACTTCGACGTGCGCGCGGCGACGCTGCACTACGCGTTGCACTGGCCGCCGGCGAACGGCGTGGACGCGACGGTGAGCGCGCGCGGCCCGGCGGTCGAAGTGCGCTTCGAGCACGGCGCGATCTCGGGCGCGCGCATCGACGGCGCGGTGGTGACCTTGCCCGACGTCGCGACCCGCGAGCGTCAGTTGCACATCCACGGCACCGCGCGCGGCCCGGCCGCCAGCGCGCTCACCGTGGTGCGCGACAGCCCGCTGGCCCTCGGCCGCGCGCGGCGCCTGCAGGAACTCGAGATCGACGGCCCCATCGCGCTCGACCTCGACATCGACATCGGTCTCTATCCCAACGGTCCGCACCTGGTCGACGGCGTCGCGCATTTCGACGGCAACCGCATCAGCGCGCCCGCCCATCACGTCACGCTCGACGATGTCACCGGCACGGTCGAATTCGACCAGGGCGCCTGGCAGGGCAGGCACCTGGCGGCGCGCTACGGCGACGGCCTGGTGCAGCTCGCCGTGCAGGGCGGCGGCGCTCCGGAGGCCGAGACGAGCTTCTCCCTGGAGGGCGCCGCGAGCGCCGCGGACCTGGTGGAAGACCTGCACCGCTACACGCCCGCGCTGCACGGCTGGCTGGCCTCCAATGCGCGCCTGGACGCGTTCAGCGGCCGCGCCCGCTGGCGCGCGACGCTCGCGCTGCCGAACGCCGCGGCCGTGGCCGATGGCGCGCACCAGCGGCTGGTGGTGGAGTCGGACCTGCAGGGCCTCGGCATCGACCTGCCCGCGCCGCTCGCCAAGCCGCGCGACAGCCTGCGGCCGTTGAAGATCGCGATGACCCTGGAGGGCGGGCGCCCGACGCGCACCGAGGTGACGCTGGACGACGCGGTAGCCGTGGAACTCGAGAGCGGCCTGGACGAGACCGGTCGCGCGCGGCTGCTGCGCGCCGAGGCGGTGCTCGGCGAACGCGCGCCGCGCTTCGAGGGACTGCCGGGCTTGAGCCTGCGGGGGCGCACGGCGCTCCTGCCGCTCGGCGACTGGACGCGCTTCGTCAGCCAGGCCAACGCGGCGGCGGCCCGCGACGGCGCGCCGGCGCCCCTCGGCCTGCCGCTCAGCTTCGACGTCGCGACCGACGAACTGCACGTTCTCGGTCGGCGCTTCGGCCCACAGCGCCTCGTCGGAACCTACGACGCGCAGGGCTGGCAAGTGGCGGTCAGCGGCGAGGACGTGGCGGGGCGCCTCGCCATGCCGCGCGATCCGGCGGCCGGCGCGCTGCGCCTGGACCTGGAGCGCCTGCACCTCGCGCCCACGCCGGACGGGGCGGCGAGCGCCCGCACCAGCGACATCGATCCGCGCCGCCTGCCGGCCTTCGAACTGCGTTGCGGGGACTTCCGCTACGGCGACAGCGAACTCGGCCAGGCCGAGATCGTCACCAGCCGGCACGCGGCCGGCCTCGCGCTCGACAAGCTCAGCTTCGCCGGTGACGGCTTCACCATCGGTGCCACCGGCGAGTGGCTGTTCGACGGCGAACGGCATCGCAGCAACTTCGACATCGACGTGAAGGCCGAGGCGCTCGGCCAGCTGCTGTCGCGCTTCGGCTACCAGGTGGCCAACATCAAGCACGGCAAGACGCGCATAGACATCAACGCCCACTGGGACGGGACACCGGCCGATTTCGCCTTGGCCGGCATCGACGGCAGCTTCGAACTGAAGGTGAAGGACGGACGCTTTCTCGACATCGATCCGGGCACCGGCCGGCTGTTCGGGCTGCTCAGCCTGCAGGCGCTGCCGCGGCGCCTGACGCTCGACTTCGAGGACCTGTTCGACAAGGGCCTGGTGTTCGACCGCATCTCGGGCGTGTTCCAGCTGCAGGACGGCAACGCCTACACCAACAGCCTGACCATCGAGGGGCCGTCGGCGCGCTTCGACATCTCCGGCCGCACCGGGCTCGCCACCAAGGACTACGATCAGCAGATCGTGGTCACGCCCGCGCTGTCGGCCAGCCTGCCGCTGGCCGGCGCGCTGTTCGGGCCCATCGGCGCGGGCGCCGGCGCGGCGTATTACATAGGCAGCAAGATGTTCAAGTCGATCCCGGAGCAGATGAATCGCTTCCTGACCCGCAAGTACACCATCACCGGCTCGTGGGACAACCCGGTGGTGAAGCGCATCTGAGTCCCGTCGCGTTCGAGAGAGCACCGCCCATGTCCAAGCACGACGATCCGCGCCTCGCCTACACCACCGACCTGTGGCGCCCGCACGTGGTCGCGGCCGTCGTCGTCGAGCGCGACGGACGTTTCCTGTTCGTCGAAGAAGACATCGACGGACGCCGGGTGATCAACCAGCCGGCGGGCCATCTCGATCCCGGCGAGACCCTGCCCCAGGCCGCGGCTCGCGAGGCGCTGGAGGAGACCGGCTGGACGGTGGACATCGACGCCCTGATCGGCGTCTACCTGCTGGACACCGAGGTCGTCGGCAAGACCTTCCTGCGCTTCTGCTTCGCGGCCACCGCGCGCGAGTTCGACGCGACGCGCAAGCTCGACAAGGAGATCGTGCGCACCCACTGGTGGAGCCGCGACGAACTCGAGGCGCACGCCGCCATGCTGCGCAGTCCGCTGGTGCTGCGCGCGGTGGACGATCACCTCGGCGGCGCGCGCCACCCGCTGTCCCTGCTGCATGACTTCCTGCGTCCCTGACTGGCTGCCGCGCGCGACGCTCGCGCGCCATCCCTCACCCCACGTGGTGGTGGCGCTGTCCGGCGGCGTCGATTCCGCGGTCGCCTGCCTGCGCCTGCGCGAGGCGGGCGTGAAGTGCTCGGCCCTGTTCATGAAGAACTGGAACGAGCCCACCGCCGACGGGCGCTGCCGCTGGGAGCAGGACGTCGAGGACTGTCTCGATGTGTGCGACGCGCTCGGCATCGAGCTCAACACCATCGACCTGTCGAAGGAATACTGGGACGGGGTGTTCGCCGATTTCCTCGCCGAGTACCGCGCCGGTCGCACGCCCAACCCGGACGTGCTGTGCAATCGCGAGATCAAGTTCAAGGCCTTCCTGGACGCCGCGCGCAGCGTGGGCGGCGACCTGATCGCGACCGGCCATTACGTGCGGAGCGACTGCGTGGACGGCCGCTACCGGCTGCTGACCGGCGTCGACACCAACAAGGACCAGAGCTATTTCCTCTACACCCTCGGCCAGGCGCAGCTGGCGGCCGCCTTGTTCCCGGTCGGCGGCCTGCCCAAGGCCGAGGTGCGCGCGCTGGCGCGCGCGGCCGGCCTGCCGGTGCACGACAAGAAGGACTCGACCGGCATCTGCTTCATCGGCGAGCAGCCGTTCCGCGAGTTCCTCGCGCGCTACGTGCCGGCCCAGCCGGGCACGGTGGAGACCTTGGACGGACAGGTGATCGGGCGCCACCACGGCGCCGTGTACTACACCCTCGGCCAGCGCCAGGGCCTCGGTATCGGCGGCGTGCGCGGCGCGGCCGAGGCGCCGTGGTTCGTCGCGGCCAAGGATCTCGCGCGCAACGTGCTGGTGGTGGTGCAGGGCCACGACCACCCCGCGCTCCAGAGCCGTGCGCTCGAGGCGCGCGTGCTCTCCTGGGTGGCGGGCGAAGCGCCCGCCCTGCCCCATCGTTGCGCGGCCAAGACCCGCTATCGCCAGAAGGCCCAGCCCTGCACCTTGACGAGACTGGTCGACGACCGCCTCGAAGTGGTGTTCGACCAGCCCCAGCGCGCGGCCACGCCCGGCCAGTCGGTGGTCTTCTACGACGGCGAATGCTGCCTCGGGGGCGGCATCATCGACAGCGTCGAGGCGGCCGCACGGCTATAAACCGGGCCACGATTGGTCGATAATAATCGGCTGATTCCGGCCCCACGATTCCTCTCTAGCTGCATGGAGACACCATGAACAACTCTTTCGACGCCCGCACGAAGCTCGAAGTCGGCGGCAAGACCTACGAGATCTTCAGTCCCGCGCGCCTCGCCGCGAAGTACCCGATAGACAAGCTGCCGTTCGCGCAGAAGATCCTGCTCGAGAACCTGCTGCGCACCGAGGACGGCGTCAACGTCACCAAGGACGACATCGAAGCGCTGGCCAACTGGGACGCCAAGGCGGTGCCGGACAAGGAAATCGCCTTCACCCCCGCGCGTGTGCTGATGCAGGACTTCACCGGCGTGCCGGCGGTGGTGGATCTCGCCGCGATGCGTGACGCCATGCAGGCGCTCGGCGGCGACCCGAACAAGATCAACCCGCTCTCGCCGGCGGAGCTGGTGATCGATCACTCCGTGCAGGTCGACGTCTTCGGTACCAAGACCGCGGCCGAAGAGAACGCCAAGATCGAATTCGACCGCAACCAGGAGCGCTACGGATTCCTGCGCTGGGGCCAGGAAGCATTCTCGAACTTCGTGGTGGTGCCGCCGGACACCGGCATCGTGCACCAGGTGAACCTCGAGTACCTCGCGCGCACCGTGTTCGCGCGTGAGAACGGCGGCGTGCTGCAAGCCTACCCGGACACCGTGGTCGGCACCGATTCCCACACCACCATGATCAACGGTCTTGGCGTGCTGGGCTGGGGCGTGGGTGGCATCGAGGCCGAGGCCGCCATGCTCGGCCAGCCGGTGACCATGCTCATTCCGCAGACCGTCGGCTTCAAGCTGACCGGCAAGCTGAACGAAGGCGTGACCGCCACCGACCTCGTGCTGCGCGTCACCGAGATGCTGCGCAAGAAGGGCGTGGTCGGAAAGTTCGTCGAGTTCTACGGTCCGGGTCTCGACCAGCTGCCGCTGGCCGATCGCGCGACGCTCGCCAACATGGCGCCGGAATACGGCGCGACCTGCGGCATCTTCCCGATCGACGCCGAGACCGTGAGCTTCCTCAAGCTCTCCGGCCGCAGCGACGAGCAGGTCGCTCTGGTGGAAGCCTACGCAAAGGCGACCGGCATGTGGCGCGACGCCTCGACCCCGGACGCTGTCTACTCCGACACCCTCGAGCTCGACATGGCGAGCGTGCAGCCGGCGCTCGCCGGCCCGAAGCGCCCACAGGATCGCATCGACCTGTCCGCCGTGAAGGCGGCCTATCTCAAGCAGCTCGAAGTCGACACCGCGGCGCGCGCCGCCGGCGGCGCTGCGACGGTCTCGATCGGCGGCAAGCCGGTCGAAGTGAAGGACGGCGCGGTGGTGATCGCCGCCATCACCTCCTGCACCAACACCTCGAACCCCTCGGTCATGCTCGGCGCCGGCCTGCTGGCGAAGAAGGCCAACGAGCGCGGGCTCAAGGTCAAGCCGTGGGTGAAGACCAGCCTCGCGCCCGGATCGCTGGTGGTCTCCGCCTACCTCGACAAGGCGGGGCTGTCGTCGCATCTCGACGCGCTCGGCTTCAACACCGTCGGCTACGGCTGCACCACCTGCATCGGCAACTCCGGGCCGCTGCCGGTCGAAGTGAGCGATGCCATCCGCCAGGGTGACCTCGTCGCTTGCTCGGTGCTGTCCGGCAACCGCAACTTCGAAGGCCGCGTGCACGCGGAAGTGAAGATGAACTTCCTCGCCTCGCCGCCGCTGGTGGTGGCCTACGCCATTGCCGGCACCATGAACATCGACCTGCAGAAGGACTCGCTCGGCAAGGGCGCGGACGGGCAGGACGTGTACCTGAAGGACATCTGGCCGAGCACCGCCGAAGTCGCCGCCGCGCTCGGCACCATCGACTCGAAGATGTTCGGTTCGAGCTACGCCAACGTCTACGCGGGTGACGCGCGCTGGGCCGGCATCCAGGTCACGAAGTCGAACCGCTACGGCTGGGACGACAGCTCGACCTACGTGAAGAACCCACCCTACTTCGTCAACATGCCGCGCACCCCGGGGGCCATCCAGCCCATCAGCAGCGCGCGCGCGCTGGCCAAGCTCGGCGATTCGATCACCACCGATCACATCTCCCCGGCCGGCAACATCAAGAAGGACAGCCCGGCCGGCAAGTACCTCATCGCCAACGGCGTGCAGCCGGCGGACTTCAATTCCTACGGCTCGCGCCGTGGCAACCATGAAGTGATGATGCGCGGCACCTTCGCCAACATCCGGCTCAAGAACCTGATGGTGCCGGGCGTGGAAGGCGGCGTGACCAAGCACGTACCGAGCGGCGAGCAGATGTCGATCTACGACGCCTCCATGCGCTACCAGGGCGACGGCGTGCCGCTCGTGATCCTGGCGGGCAAGGAATACGGCACGGGTTCGTCCCGCGACTGGGCGGCCAAGGGCACCTACCTGCTCGGCGTGCGCGCGGTCATCGCCGAATCCTTCGAGCGCATCCACCGCTCGAACCTGGTCGGCATGGGCGTGCTGCCGCTGACCTACAAGGACGGCCAGACCGCGGACTCGCTGGGCCTGACGGGCTTCGAGACCTTCACCCTCGAAGGCCTCGCCGCCGGCGCGCGCGAGCTGACCGTGGTCGCGACCGACGCCGACGGCAAGGTCACGCGCTTCCCGGTCACGGTGCGCGTCGACACGCCGAAGGAGTGGGAGTACTACCAGCACGGCGGCATCCTGCAGTACGTGCTGCGCCAGCTCGCCGCCTGATAGCCGACGTTCTGCCGGGACAGGCCCCGTTCGGGGCCTGTCCCGCGTCGGGTTTCACCCCGACATTCGATTCATCCCCGCTCGCCCTGCCTCTTCCTGCGGCAGATCAACTTTACGCTTCCTGGCGCTTGCGTCGCGCCGCGGCGCTGCTCGAAGCTCGTGGCATCGAAAGCCACGCCACAAGTCACCATGAAGAAGACCCTGCCCCAGCTCAAGACCGTCATGACGCCCTTCCCCTACTCGCTCGACGTCGACGCGGACGTCGCGTCGGCCAGGGCGCTGCTCATGGAGCACGGCTTCCATCACCTGCCGTTGACCGAGCACGGACGCCTGGTGGGCATGGTGAGCAGCGGACGCCTGGCCGCGAGCGAGGGTCGCGCGCTGCGCGACTTGTGCGGAGAGTCGCCCTACGTGGTGGACATCGACACGCGCCTGGCCGAGGTGCTGGCAACGCTCGCCGCGCGTCGCGTGGACGCCGCGGTGGTCACGCGTCATGACAAGCTGGTCGGCGTGTTCACCGTGAGCGATGCCTGCCGCGCATTCGCCGCGCTGCTGGAGAGCCTCGACCCGCCGCCGGGCGAAGACCTGGTCGCCTGAGTCAGTCGTCGCGCGGGCGTTCCTCGCCGCCGGCCAGACCGTAGAGGTGCAGCTTGAGGTAGAGGCCCTGACGGCTCATGCCGAGCACCTTGGCCGCCAGCGCGCGGTTGTTACCGGTCAGACGCAATGTCGCCTCGATGCATTGACGTTCGACCCGGTCGGCCGCGTCACGCACCACCGCGCGCAGCGGCTGCGCCGCGAGCAGGCTCGTCAACGCGTCGGCGGCGACGAAGGGCGCCTCACCGCGCGGCGCGGCCGGCCGCAGGAAGAACCCGCAACCCGGCGGCAGGCAGTCCAAGAGGGGCACCGCCGTCAGTTCGACCGGCGCGCCATCCGCGAGGCGCGCGGTGAGTCCGGCATGGCGCCGACCGTGGCGCAGCGTCGCCAGCACACCAGCCATGTCCACGGGCGCGGGCGTCACGAGGCGCTCGATCCGCTGTCCACACAGCGCCTCCGCGTCGTGTTCACCGCACAGCGCGACGGCCGCCTCGTTGGCCCACTGCACGCGTCCGTCGACATCGGTCAGCAGCGCGGCGTCGGTCGCGGCCCCCAGCAGCCCCATGAAGCGCGAGTCGATCTGCGGCGCGGCAACGGGCGCGACCAGTGACAGCTCCACCACGCGCAGTGCGCGC
>JAIEQK010000175.1 GCA_019747795.1 Gammaproteobacteria bacterium
GCGGCGCTCGGCCTGGCGCTCGCCGGCGGTGGCGCGGAGGCGCTCGCCGACGTCTGCGCGGGCGAGCGAGTGTGCGTCGCGGCGCTCGGCGCCGCGAGCCTGGACGGCGTCGAGGCGCGGCGCGCCGGTGAAGGCTGGACGCTCGACGGCGAGATCGCGCAGCTGCCGCTAGGCCTCGCCGCCGATGCGCTGCTGGTGCCCGCGCGCGCCGCGGGCGAAGTCCTGCTGTTCCTGTTGCCGCTCGACGCGCCAGGCCTCGAGCGCCAACCGCTGCCGCTCGCCGACGGCGGACACGACGCACGCGTGCGTTTCACCAAGGTCGTCTGCGCGGCGCCGCTCGGCGCGGCGCCGGAAGCCGCCGTACGGCGCGCGCTCGATCTCGCCGCGATCGCCAATGGCGCCTACCTGCTGGGTCTGTGCGAAGCACTGAACGAGATCACCCTCGACTACCTGCGCACCCGCCGCCAGTTCGGCCGCGCCATCGGCAGCTTCCAGGCGCTGCAGCATCGCGCGGTGGACTGCTACTTGCACACCCGCCTGGCCGGCGTGGCGCTCCACGCCGCGCTGCTGGCCTGCGAGCAATCGGATGCGGAGGCGCTCGCCCTCGCCGCCGCGCGCCTGCGTCACCGCGTCGGCGAGACCGCGACCCGCGTGGTGCGCGAGGCCATCCAGTTCCACGGCGCCATCGGCTACACCGAGCAGTGCGACGTCTCGCTCTACGTGCAGCGTGCGCTGGTGATGTCGGCGCGTCTCGCCGGCGCGATGGAGGAACTGCGCGCCATGCCGGCCCTGCTGCACGGCGCGCGCGGCGCGGACGATGCCCTGCCGGCGCCGCTGCCGGACGATCAGGAGCCCGCGGGCGGCGACTGGAACACCGTGGACGATGCGCTCTTCCGCAGCACGCTCAGGCACTGGATCGAACGTAACTATCCGCCGGAACTTCGCCATGCGCCGGGCCAGCTGCGCTGGGCGGAGCTCGCCGAGTGGCACGGCAGGCTGGTGGCCCGGGGCTGGGCCGCGCCGGCCTGGCCGCGCGAGCACGGCGGCATGGGCCTCGCGCCCGGCAAGATGCTCATCTTCATCGAGGAACTCGAGCGCCACGGCGTGGCGCGCGCGCCGGACCAGGGCATCGTCATGATCGGGCCCATCCTGATCGCGCTCGGCAGCGACGACCAGCGCGCGCGGTATCTCGCGAAGGCGCTGACCGGCGAACAGATCTGGTGCCAGGGCTATTCCGAGCCGAACGCCGGTTCCGATCTCGCCTCGCTCGCCACCACCGCGGTGCTGGACGGCGACGAGTTCATCGTCAACGGCCAGAAGACCTGGACCACCCATGGGCTCGACGCCACCCACATGTACTGCCTGGTGCGCACCGATCCGAAGGTCAAGCCGCAGGCCGGCATCAGCTTCCTCTTGATTGATCTCGACCAGCCGGGTGTGACCGTGCGGCCCATCGTGAATCTCGGCGGACACGTCGACTTCTGCGAGGTGTTCCTCGACAACGTGCGCGTGCCGCGCGCCAACCTGGTCGGTGAACTGAACCAGGGCTGGACCATCGCCAAGTCGCTGCTCGGCCACGAGCGGCTGTTCGTCGGCAGTCCCAAGCTCTGCCAGCACGCACTGCACCAGTTGCGCGAGATAGGCGTCGAAGGCGGGCGGCTGACAGATCCGATCTTCGCCGACCAGCTGGCGCGCGCGGCGCTGGACGTGCTCGATCTGGAAGCGCTCTACGAAGAGTACGCGGCCATCGTCAAGGCAGGTGGCACGCCGGGCGCGGACATCTCCATCCTCAAGATCTGGTCGACCGAGACCTACGTGCGCCTGAGCGAGCAGATAGTCGCGGCCGCCGGCGAAGCGGGCGGCAATCGCGGGCCGTTGGCCTTCGGCGCCGCGCGGGTCGACGTGCTGAGCCACTTCTACAACGCGCGGCCGGCGCCGATCTACGCCGGCAGCAACGAGATCCAGCGCAACATCATCGCCAAGGCGGTGCTGGACCTGCCGACATGAGGCCGCTGACCGAGTCCTACTGGCCCGCGCAGGACGACATTCCGCTCATCGAAACGACCTCGGGCGATGCGCTGCGCGCCGCGGCGGCGTCCCGCCCGGACCACGTCGCGCTGATCGAAGGCCATCCCGACCCCGCGCGTCGCCGCCGCTGGACCTACGCCGAACTGCTGCGCGATGCCGAGGCCACCGCGCGCGCGCTGCTGGCGCGCTTCCAGCCCGGCGAGCACGTCGCGGTATGGGGAGGGAACTCCCCCGAGTGGATCATCGTGCAGTACGGGCTCGCGCTCGCCGGCCTGGTGCTGGTGACGGTCAATCCCGCCTACCGCGCCGCCGAACTCGGCTACGTGCTGAAGCAGTCGCGCGCGCGCGGCGTGTTCCACGATCGCGAGTATCGAGGACTCGACATGGCGGCCGCGGTGCGCGAAGCGCTGGGCGGTGAGCAGCTCGAGCTCGACACCGTGGTCGTGTTGGACGACCTCGCGACCTTCACCCGCGAGCATGATCGCGGCGCGGCATTGCCCGCCGTCGACCCGCGCCAGCCGTGCATGATCCAGTACACCTCCGGCACCACCGGCAGGCCCAAGGGCGCGCTGCTCAATCACTACAGCATCACCAACAACTCGCGCATCATGGCGCTGGTCAAGGGGCTCGACCAGGACACGGTGAACCTCGCCGTCGCGCCGCTGTTCCATACCGCTGGCTGCGTGGCCAACGTGCTCGGCATGGCGCAGATCGGCGCGACCGTGGTGCTGCCCGCGGCCTTCGAGCCCGAGCTCATGCTCGATCTCATCGAGCAGGAGCGCATCACCTACGGCTTCGGCGTGCCGACCATGCTCATCGCCCTGCTCGCGGCCCAGGCCAGGCGGCCGCGCGACGTCTCGAGCCTGAAGTCGATGTTCTCCGGCGCGACCATCGTGCCGATGGAAGTGGTCCGCCAGGTGGAAGAAGTCTTCGGCGTGTCGCTCATCATCGGCTACGGCCAGACCGAGACCTCGCCCGCCATCACCCACACCCGTCCGCACGACGCGCCCATCGACAAGAGCGAGACCATCGGGCAGCCAATCCCGCAGGTCGAGGTCAAGATCATCGACCCGGTGACCGGTGTGACCCTGCCGGTCGACCAGCCCGGCGAACTCTGCACGCGCGGCTTCCTGGTGATGATGGGCTACTACGACATGCCCGAGGCGACCGCCGCGACCGTCGACGCCGACGGCTGGCTGCACACGGGCGATCTGTGCAGCATGGACGCGCGGGGTTTCTGTCGCGTCACCGGGCGCTTGAAGGACATGATCATCCGCGGCGGCGAGAACATCTATCCGCGCGAGGTGGAGGAAGTGCTCTACACCCACCCGGCGGTGGCCGAAGTGGCGGTGGTCGGCCTGCCGGACGCTTACTGGGGCGAAGTGGTCGGCGCCGTGGTGACCTTCAAGGCGGGCCAGAGCGCGAGCGGCGAGGCGCTGCGCGAGTACGTCGCCGCGCGCATCGCGCGTCTCAAGGTGCCGAGCCAGTGGTTCGCGCTCGACGCGATTCCCGCCACCGCGTCGGGCAAGCTGCAGAAGTTCAGGCTGGTGGAGATGTTTCGCGCAGGGGCGCTGGACGCGGCGAGGATCTGACCCGCTTTCAGCCTGCCCTGCGCGCCCGCGCTCGCTCAGCCTCGTGCTCCGGCTTAAGCAGCTCGCGCAGCAAGGTCTCGAGCTCGGGATACAGAGGATCGCGCGCCTCGCGCGGCAGCACCACCGGAAAGCTGCGCTCCTCGAGGAAGCTCGCGTTCAACAGCACCAGCGGCACCCGCTGCTTGGCTTCCATGATCGCCTGGAACACCGCGTAGTAGGTGCCGACCAGCGCGTACTTGTCGTCACGCAGCAGTTGCGCGACCTGGGTCTCGCGTGGCACCTGGGCGATCTTCCGGCGCAGGCGGTAGCTGCGGTCGGCCGAGGCGAGTTCGTCGTACCAGCGCCCGTAGAAGGTCAGCGAGTCCTGCCACGGAATGCGCAGCAGGGCCTCTGGCGCGGCTACTCGGCCGATGGCGGCGAAGCGCTGCGGCATGAGCGCGCCGAGCGGCTCGAGGCGGTACTTGGAGCCGTCTCGGGCGATGCGATGCACGGCGAGCCCCGACGGTCTCTCGGTCGCGATCAGTGTGCGCTCGAGTCCGATGGGGGCGAGGGTGTACAGCAGTTCGGTATGGGGTGAGCGGCTCATGGGTTGGCGTGACGCGCCGGCGGCGCCGTGCGCGTGGGTGCGGTGTGCGTAGCGGCGCCGGGCAGCGAAACTTGAATCGCGCCGCTGCCGCTCAGTAGGACTTCGGCAGTCCCAGCACGCGCTCGGCGATGTAGCACAGCATCAACGCCGGGCTGATGGGTGCGATGCGGTGGATCAGCACTTCGCGCAGGTAGCGCTCGACGTGGTACTCCTTCGCATAGCCCATGCCGCCATGGGTCATGACCGCGTTGGTGCAGGTGCTGAAGGCCGCTTCGGCGGCGAGATACTTGGCGCTGTTCGCCTCGGCGCCGCATTCCTCTTCGCGGTCGTACATGCTCGCCGCCTTGAACGCCATGAGGTTCGCCGCCTCGAGTTCCATCCAGTTCTTCGCCAGCGGATGCTGAATGGCCTGGTTCATGCCGATCGGCCGGTCGAACACCACGCGCGTGTTGGCATAGTCCACGGCACGCTTCAAGGCCGCGCGACCGAGGCCAACCAGCCCCGCGGCCACCAGCACGCGCTCCGCGTTCAGCCCGGCCAGCAGGTAGCGAAAGCCCTTGCCTTCTTCGCCGATGCGATGCTCGACTGGCACCGGCAGGCCGTCGAAGAAGATCTGGTTGGAGTCGACGCACGCGCGGCCCATCTTGTGGATCTCGCGGATCTCGACGTGGCGTCGGTCGAGATCGGTGTAGAACAGCGACAGCCCGTCCATCGGTCGCTTGGTCTGCTCGAGCGGCGTGGTGCGCGCGATGAGCATGATCTTGTTCGCCTCCTGGGCGGTCGAGATCCAGACCTTCTCGCCGTGTACCAGGTAGTAGTCGCCGTTGCGCACCGCGCGGGTCTTGAGCCGCGTGGTGTCGTGGCCGGTGCTGGGCTCGGTGACGCCGAAGCAGGCGACGTCCTCGCGCTTCACCAGCCGCGGCAACCAGGCCTGCTTCTGCGCGTCGCTGCCGTACAGGATGATGGGCTTCGCGCCGAACAGGCCGATGCCGATGGCCGACACGCCGCTGTTGGCCGCGCCCGACTCCGACACCGCCTGCAGCACCAGCGCGGCCTCGGTCAGGCCGAGCCCGCTACCGCCGTATTCCTCCGGCACCGCGATGCCGACGAAGCCCGCGTCGGCCAGCGCCTGGCAGAAGTCCTCGGGGAACTCGCCGCTGTTGTCGTGCTCGAGCCAGTAGTGTTCGTCGAAGCGCGCGCAGAGCGCGAGCGCCGCCTCACGGATCTGACGCTGCTGTTCGTCGAGGTTGAATTCCATGGCCGCGCGCTCCCCGCCTGCGCTGGATGGATGGTCATCATGGCGGCAATCGTCGTGGGGTTGTAGCCCCTCGAAAGAGGGCGAGGGAAGAGACAGACCCTGCACGGAGCCTGTCCCGGCAACGCTGAAGGCGGTTACCGTGCCGGAGACTCACAACCACCAGCCCCGTCGCTCCATCGAAAGCGAGAATCCATGGGCATCGGCGGTCGCCGATGGACCCTCGCTTCCGCGAGCGTGACGGTGTGGAAGGACAGCGCAGATCGTTCCCACCAAGCCTTCTGTCATGCCCGCGAAGGCGGGCATCCGTGGGCTTCGCCGGTCGCCGATGGACCCTCGCTTTCGCGAGGGTGACGGTGTGGAAGGACAGCGCAGATCGTTCCCACCAAGCCTTCCGTCATTCCCGCGAAAGCGGGAATCCATGGGCTTCGCCGGTCGCCGATGGACCCTCGCTTTCGCGAGGGTGGCGGTGTGGGAGGACAGCGCGGATGGTTCCCACCGGGCCTCCCGTCATTTCCGCGAAAGCAGGCATCCATGGGCTTCGCCGGTCGCCGATGGACCCTCGCTTTCGCGAGGGTGACGGTGTGGGAGGGCAGCGCAGATCGTTCGCCCCGGGCCTCCCGTCATTCCCGCGAAAGCGGGCATCCATGGGCTTCGCCGCTCGCCGATGGACCCTCGCTTTCGCGAGGGTGACGGTGTGGAAGGACAGCGCAGATCGTTCCCACCAAGCCTTCCGTCATGCCCGCGAAAGCGGGCATCCATGGGCGGTGAGGATCGCGTACGCGGCCGATCGCGGGTTCAGCCGTAGTTCGGCGTGCGCTTCTCGCGGAACGCCGCCACGCCTTCGGCGAAGTCGGCGCTGGCGCGCACCTGGTCGCCGAGCGCCTGCTCCGCGGGCTCCTGGTCGAGGGCGGCCTGGGCGCTGACGCTGGTGACGTGGCGCTTCACGGCCTGCACCGCCACCGGGCTGTTGGCGGCGATCTGCGCGGCGATGGCCAGTGCGCGCGGCAGCACTTCGGCGGGCGGTACGACCTCGTTGACCAGGCCGATACGCGCGGCCTCCTCGGCGGGAATCATCTCGGCGGTCAGCAGCAGCTTCATCGCGTGCACGTAACCAATCTGGTGGACCAGCTTCGCGGTCGCGCCGCCGAACGGATAGATGGCCCACTTCACTTCCGGCAGACCGAACTTGGCGGTGGTCGAGGCCACGCGCACGTCGGAGGACAGCATGAGTTCCACGCCGCCGCCGGCGCAGGTGCCGACCACCGCGGCGATGATCGGCTTGGGATAGGACGAGGTCTTCAACAGTGAGCGGTTGATCATGCGGGCCATCTCCTCGCTCGCGGACAGGTCGCCGCTCACGTCGGCGCCCGCGCAGAAGGCCTGTTCGCCCGCGCCGGTGATGACGATGGCGCGCACCTCGGAGTTCTCCAGGCTGTCCCAGATGCCGCACAGCTCGCGCATCATGTCGCGGCTCATGGCGTTGCGTTTGGCGGGATTGTCGATGGTGACCAGCGCGATGTGCGGCGCCGGATGGGTCAAGGTGACGGACGGCATGACGGAACTCCTGACAGTGACTGCGCGCATGGTAGAGCCCCATGCGCGGCCTCGAAAGTCCGCGCATGGGGGATGGCGTGACGCGTGGCTGGCGGCTCGCCAGGGCTTCGTGCCGCGTGGCGACGAGCGTTATTCTTGGGACCTTCTTCAAGTTCAGCACCCATGACCGACATCCGCCGCCGCGTGCTCACCGGCCTCGCCCTCGAGCGCACCCCTGGATTCAACTACTCGGGCAATTTCCTCGGCGTGCGCTTCCCGCGCACCACGCCGCGCGCGGTGGAAGTGCGCATGGATGCCGGTGCGCACTGCGAAGACGAGCGTGGCCGGGTCGACATCGCCGCGGTGAGCCTGATGGCGGACGTCTCGATGGGCTGCGTGGTGCGCGCCAATCTCACGCCTTCCCAGCGCCTCGCGACCGTCAGCCTCAACTTCCAACTGACCGGCGTGCCGCTCACCGGCGAGATCTCCGGGCTCGGGGAGTTCGAGAACTTCGTCGACGGCATCGACAGCCGCCAGGGACTGTGCCGGGCGACGGTGTTCGCCGACGGGCGTCCGGCGCTGTACGGCAGCGGCGCCTTCATGGTGATGAACCCGCCACCGGGCCGCACCATGTATCCCATCGTCGACGCGGTGCACGAAGGCGCGCGACCGCTGGCCGAGGACGAACTCGACCCGGCCGAGCGCGCGCTGCTCGCGCGCGCCGACCACGCGCTCGCGGCGAGCAGCGGATCCCGCGGCTTTCTGCGGCATTTCTGGGGGTTCCTGCCCTGGACGACGGCCGAGGGCGCGCGCTGCCGCACCGCCAACGGCGCACACCTCGGCAATCGTGTCGGGCACATGCAGGGCGGGCTGCAGATCGGCATGGCGATCATCACCGCCGAGGCCGCGCTGCCGGCCGAGTGGGCGGTGTCGGGCATTTCCGCCTGGTTCCTGAGTCCAGGCGAGGGCGACCACATCGAGGCCGACGCGCGGGTCGAACATCGCGGGCGCAACACCGCGGTGGTGCGCACGGTGATCAGCGGCAAGGGCGGGCGTCGCGTGCTGGAGGCGATGACGACCCACATGCGCCGCGGCTGAGCCGTGGCGTGGATGCGCTACAACACCTCGGCGCGCCAGTGCGCGGGGCGCATGCGTACGAAGAGATTGTCCGCCACACCCGCGGGGCCGCCGAGCGAGGCGATATAGCTGTCGGCGTCCGCGCCGGTGAGATAACGGCGAATGAGCGGCAGCAACTCGGCGTGCCAGTCTATCGGTGCCATCGCGACCACCGGCCCGCTCACGCTCACGTAACGATAGGGCCGCGTGCCGTCCTGCGTCACCAGGCTGAAGCAGCCGCTCGCGTGGAGCGCGCGCGCCTTCGGCGTGTCGGCCTCCATCCACAGTCCGACCTCGCCGCCCGGCGCGTAGGCGTACCAGATGGGCACGCTCAGGGGCGGTCGGCCGGCGCGCGCGACGCTGAACACGCCGACCCGTGGTTCGGCGAGAAAGGCTTCGCGCTCGGCTTTGGTCATCACGTGGGACATGGGGGCGCTCCTGCGGGACGCGAAGGAGCGTCGCATGGGCCAAGGCGTCTCGCAAGGTTGCGCCGCATGCCCGCCATATGCGCGTATCGCATGTCCAAAGCAGCGATTTCACCTTGGCGAACGCCGAGCAGCCTTGCATAGTGGCTGGGTTAGTCGACCCAACGACGGGGCCAGGCCCCGAGGAGATCTGACTCATGACCACCAAAGACATCTGCGGACTGGATCTCCGCGACCGCGACAACCTCGACCCGGAAATGGCGGCCCTGGTGAAGGGCGTGGAGAAGAAGTACGGCTTCCTGCCCTACTTCGTCCGCCTGTTCGCCACCGACAATCGCCGCCTGCGCGCCTTCATGGTGCCGTACATGGATCTGCTCCGGCCCGATTCGGGGCTGACCCACCTGGAGGTGGAGATGATCGCCCTGCTCGCGGCCGCGACCAACGGCTGCGTCTACTGCACTTCGCACCACGGCGCCTTGATGCGCGAACTGACCGGCGACGCGCTGTTCGCCGAGTACCTCTCGCGCAACTACAAGTACGCCGAACTCTCGCCGCGTCACCGCGCCATGCTCGATTTCGCGGTCAAGGTGCTGACCGACGCCGAGGCCATCGAGGATGCCGATCGCCAGGCGCTGCGCGACGCGGGTTTCGATGACGAAGCCATCTGGAGCGTCATCGCGACCGCGGCGTTCTACGCCGGCGCGAATCGCATGGCGCAGGCGGCCGGGCTCAAGCCCGCGGCGGAGTACCTGGAGATGTACCGCGACGGCAAGGCCGGCCGGCGACGCGTGGCCAGCGCGGGCTGAGACGCGCGCCACGAAATGCGCGGCGAGTGGGGCGGTTATACTGCCCGCTCGCTGCACATCCGGAGGTTTCCAGCGTGCCAGTCCTCACCCCGTTCCTGCGTCTACTCGTACTCGCCCTGACCTTCGCCGTCCTGCTCGGCTGCGCGCTGCAGCCGCAGATCCTGCCCGTCACGCCCCAGATGGATCTCTCCGGCGCGGCGGCGCGCGGCGCGGGACGCACCATCGCCATCAGCGTGGTCGACGGGCGCGGCAACAACGTGGTCGGTTACCGGGACCCGGCGGACACCAACTCCGTCATCACCACCGCGCCGGAGCTGACCCGCGTGGTGCAGCGTGAAGTGGAGCAGGCCTATACCCGGCTTGGCTTCCGCGTGGTGCCCCAGGGCGAAACGGCCGATATCGCGCTCACCGTCAAGATTGCCGAGCTCGGCTACACGCGCCAGGCGGGTCGGGTGGTGAACAACATCAATACCGGCGCGACCATCGAGGCCACCAGCGAGATGAACGGCAAGTCGGTGACCGGCACCTACAAGGACGCGCAGGGCAAGGAGATGGTGTGGAAACCGAACCTCGCGGACAACGCCGAGGTCATGAACCGGCATCTCGGCGCCGCGCTCTCGCGCATGGCGGCCGATCCGCGTCTGACGGAATGAGCCCACGGGGCGCGGCTCGCGCCGCGCCCCGCCGCTTCACACCTGTGGTCTTCGTCCCAGCACGAACAGCACCACCGCGATCACCAGGCCCACCACGAACAGCACCCAGGCGATCTGCATCGACATGCCCGCCACGCCGCTCATGCCGAGCACGCCGGCGACGATGGCAATGACCAGAAAAGTTGCGGCCCATCCCAACATGGCTTGACTCCCGATTCGTCCGCGCACGCCGCGGCGCGTCGGGGTTGTTCATTGCGAAGCGCGTGCCAGTGTTCGCCGCGCCGGTGTGCCGGCCGTGCGCCACGCCTGGCGCCTCGGCGCCGAGTAAAAATTGCACGCCGCCGCGCAAGCCTTGCCAGTGAACTCACCCCGCGCGCTGCGAGCTGCCGTGTTTCTGCGCGCGTCCCGGACTTGGTCCCGAGTTTGCTCTTGCAGGTCAGGCGCCACGCGTCCGTGCGTGGCTGAAATCCTGGAGACGACACATGAATTGGGATCGCATCGAAGGCAACTGGACGCAGTTCAAGGGCAAGGCGAAGGAGCAGTGGGGCCGCATCACCGACGACCAGCTGGACGTGATCAACGGCAAGCGCGAGCAGCTCGCCGGGCGGGTTCAGGAGACCTACGGCCTGACCAAGGAGGAGGCGGAGCGCCAGATCAAAGCGTTCGAAGACGCTCACGCCGCTTCGTTCGACGAGGCGACCACCATCCGGCGCGACTGAGCGCGGCTCACAGAGCCGGCGGCGGCGTGTCCGGTACGGCGCGCCGCGCCATCTCCCATGACCAGCGAACTTCTTCTTCCTTGAAGAAGAACGACTCGGCCGTGCTCTTGGGCAGCGTGGCGCGCAGCGCGACGTAGCGCGCGTCGGTGTCGTCCATCCAGGTCGCAAGTGGCGCGCGGGCGTCGGCGGGGAGATCGGGATACTCGACCGAGATGATGTAGCGCTGTTCCAGCAGCGCCTGGACAAGCTGTACGCGGAATTCGTCCCCGCGCGCGTCGCGCGCGAGATCCTCGAGGCAGGCGAGTCGCGCCCCGTAACCGTCGAGCGCCGGGCGGCTGGCTTGCGCGTCGCCTTGCTTCACCATGGCGAGCGCCTCGGCGAGGCGCGCGCGCAAACCGGCGAAGCAGCGCGTGGCGCGCGCCTCGCGGTCTGTTGTGAGCCGGATCGCCAGGTCCTCGCTCGCGAGCAGCGCCGGGTAGTACCAGTCCGCCGGCGTGGTGCTCGGTGTGCTCAGCCATTCGATGTCGTTGAACGAGTTCAGCAGGCCGTGCCCGGCGCGGGCCGCGCCAGCGACCAGCAGCGCGCACAGCATGAGCCAGGCCCTGTTCGTCATCATGGCTGCGGCAGCGCGGGCGCGACGATGGAACGCACCTCGGTGTCCATGCCCGTGTGGTAGGCCTCCACCGCGAGCGCGAAGTGAAAGACGCGCGTCACACCGCCCGGTGCCAGTTCGAAGAACAGGTGGTACACGCCCGGCTCAGGGAACACGTAGTGCACCGGCACCTTGGGCCCGTTGAACACCTGCTCGGCCTTCATGCACGCGAGCTTCACCATCATCTCGGCCATGGTGCGCGCGCGCGTCTCGGCGTCCAGCGCGCGGTCGTGCATGGCGGCGATCATCGCCGCGACCCGCGGCGTGTAGCTGTGGGTGTGCCCGAAGTGCGCGCCGTCCTCGCGCCACACCGCGACGTGGGTCTCGCTGCCGAGATGGAGCGCGAGATCGGTGACCGGCAGGCCATCGCGCGCGAGATTCACCACGAGCTCGGTTTCGTAGCCCGTCACCGGGGTCGCGGGTGAAGTCTCGAGCGTCGCGGTATAGCCGTCCACCGCGCGCTGGCGCGTGAGATCGGCGACCGGTGGGACTGGCGGCGCGACGGACGCGGATCCCACCACCAGGTCGAAATGCTTCACCCAGTTGCGATCGCGGTGCGTGAAGTCACTGACCAGGCGGTAGTGCCCGGCGTGGGGAAAGGTGTAGGGGAGCATGAAGCGCGCGGCCCGCAGGTCCTCGTCCGTGAGCGGACGAAAATCCTCGTGGTGGATGTGGGCGAAGGCGCTGAAGTCGCGCGCGACGATGAAGTTGTGCACCACGCGCTCGTGCGCCACCTGCAGGCCGGTGAGCGGACTGCCGTCGTTCGCGTGGGTCAGCCGCCAGTGCAATTCGGTGAGCTCGCCCGGGCGCGGCGCGGCCGGCGATGTCGCGAGCGTCATGCGATAGGGGCCGCCGGGACGACCCTCGATGACGTGCTCGCCCTGCTGCTCGCCGCAGCCGAGAAGTGCCGTCGCGAACAGGCCGGCGAGCAGCGCCCGCGCGCGTCGCCGTGTCACGCGCCGGTCGCGCTCATTGCCCGGCGGCGGCCTCCGCCTGCGCGGTGGCCGCGCCGTCGCCCGGCGTCACGAACACCAGGTGGCCGGCCGCCTCCTGTGCATCGACCCGCGCCTGGATTTCGGGCTTCACCGTCCAGTTGCGTTCGCCGGGGAACTTGCCCGGGTACAGCTTGGGACGCAGGAAGAACTGCTCCGGATCGCGCACCACGGCCTGCGACTTGATCGGATCGATGAGCCAACGGCGTCGCATGAATTCGGGCGTGAAGATGGTGCGCTTCTGTTCGTCGGTCCACTCCCGCGGGGCCTGGCCGTCGTGCATGCTGTAGCTGATCAGGTCCTGCTCGAGGTTCCAGTACACCGTGGTGTGCGCGGCGAAGCCGAAATCACCCCGCGCCGGGCTTTCCAGTTCCGCGAAACGCGTCTCGACCATCATCAGCTCGCCGGTCGGTGAGTATTTTTCCATGCGCAACGGGAAGAAGTGGTGCTTGTCGATCCAGAACACCAGGGTCTTCTCGCGGTAGCCCGGCAGCCAGTCCTCGCGTACCGCGGCCTTGAGCACGAAGCAGTCGATGCCGCCGTCCGGGCGATAGTGCGCGTACTTGTCGCCCATCATCTTGATCGACGCGGTCTGACGCTCCACCAGCTGGCCACCGATGTTGTGGGTGACGGTCGCGCGGGTGTTGGGATAGCGGACGGTCTCGTAGAGCACGTCGGTGCCCAACAGCTGCCAGTCCATCTCCCAGGGATCGCGTCCTATCACGTCATCGAAGGTCTGGGAATTGTCGGGAAAGCGCTGGTCGCGAATGGGTTGCGGCTGGCGCCGCACGCGCCGCAGGGAATCGGAATAGATGTAGTAGTCGATCTTGGTCGTGTGTTCCTTGTCCGTGCGGTAGGGGATCCACAGCTGCTGGGTGCCCTCCGACTCCGGCGGGAACATGTCGAACATGGTCCAGTGCGCGTAGGGCTCGCCGGGCTTGACGTCGCGGATGTAGCCCTCAAGGCCGGGCCGGCCCGAGAGCTTGGTGTAGGACACCGACACGCCCTGGTTGATGTAGCCGGAACTCGTGACCACGCCGAATACGTCGACGATGCCGAGCGGCCAGCGCGCGATGTGCACGAACTCGCTCGAGCGGTAACCCATCTCCTCGGCGGTATAGGGCGGCTGGAAGGGATAGGGCTCGGCCGGGATGTAGGGAATGTCCGCGTCGCGCGGCGTGGAGGTCGCCGGGTCGAACAGCGCGCGATCCTCCTCGGACATCTGCTCCACGGTCTTCCATTGCTGGTCGCGCACGTCGTCGGCGGCCGAGGTGGCCAGCGGCAACGCGAGGGCGAGCAGCAGCAGGCGCCACGCCCGCCAGCCCGTGGCGCGGGCCGGGGAAGGGGCGGAGTCGCGGGTCAGGGCTTCAGAATTCATAGCTCAACTCCCAGCCGACGTTGTCCCAGTGGTTGTACTGGCCGTAGGTGTCGGTCGGCGCACCACCGTCATAACCGTTGTAGACCAGCTGGCCCTTCACGAATTGCGAGACCTTGTAGATCAGGCGCAGCTTGGTCTTCACACCCTGCCAACCGCGATCCGGGCCGCTCAGGATGGGAAACACGGTGGCCTCCATGCTGAGCCGGTCGCGCGTGAAGGCGAACGGACGCGAGACGAAGGCCACCGGGATCAGCGTCCAGGCATCGCCGAAACCGCCGCCGAAGCCCGGCCCCAGGGTCTGGGTCCAGTTCAGGGTGCGGTAGTAGGAGGCCTGCACGATGGCCGTGGTGCGGCCGGGCAGGCCGAACTCGGTCGCGATCGCCGCGCGCACCGTGTCGCGCTTGGTGGTACCGTCGGTCGGCGCGCCGAGACGGGCCAGCGCCTGTTCGCGGAAGTCCACGAAGCGCACGCCGTTGGTGTAGAGGCCTTCCACGCGCACCACCATCGGCAGGGTGCCGACCAGCGGCACGTCGTTCAACGCGAAGGCGTAGTCCGCGGTCATGCCAGCGTGGTGCAGACGTTCGTGCCGACCTTCGAGGCGCAGCAGGGTCTGCCCGCCGCGCTGCGCGGTGCCGAGCACGTGCTCGGTCGGCGATTTGGCGAAGCCGTAGAAGTAGATGAACCCGTAGGACAACGAACCCTGCATGCGGTCGAAGCGCAGGCCATATTCGTGATCGCCGAAGTCGTCGGTGTCCGGCCGGCGGGTCGGCAGGATGATGTCGCTGCGCGTCTGCGGCAGGGCCGGCGAATACCAGGGCATGCCGGGCTGGGCGAAACGGTCCTGCTCGAAGTCGAAGATGTAGAGCATCTGCAGCGAGTTCTGGCCGAAGTGGAAAGTGGCGTTCGCCATCCACTGCGGCATGCGCCGCCATTCGAAGTCCTCGGTCTCGAGCTGCACCGCCTCGCGGCGGTCCATGCCGTTGATGATGTCGATGAACTGGCCGTCCATCTTGCCCCAGGCGATCTGCTGCTTGCCGAGCAGCAGGTCGAAGTTCGGTCGGCGGTAGCTCACGTAGAACTCGCGCAGCAGTCGCTCGCTGGTGTCGTAGAGCTCGGCCTGGTCGAAGTAGCGGTCGGCGTAGAGCCCCTTGGAACGCTGCCAGTCGTACACGCCGTCGTACATCACGTGAGTCACGGCGTTGACGTCGAGGCCTTCCTGGATGTGGTAGGCGGTCTCGAGTTCCAGCAGGTTCTGCAGCTGCAGGAAGCGGTAGTCCTGGTTCTGGAAGCCGGTCTGGCCCTGCTGCTCGAGCAGGATGTCGGTCCACTGCCGGATGAAGCCCTTGAAGCGAAGGTTGGGCACCGCGCGCTCGATGGGCGCGCGCACATGGGTGCCTATCGGGTCGAACACCGCCATCGCGCGGTCGACCTCCGAGAACATGTCAGACACCGTGCCGGCCTGCGCCTGCCCAGCGGCCAGCGCCAGCAGTCCTGCCACTCGCGCGACCCATGGCCGCGACCGCATCATCGACATCCGACAGCTCCCCTTTGCACGACGCGAAACGACACCGCGCGCGCCGGCTCGTGAGCCGCGCACGATGAAACTCTCTCCGTCGGTGAATTCTTGTTCTAGCGTGTTGTGTGCAGCCTAATGGTGCACGCTCGCCAGTCAATTACCCGATCCGGGACGCGTCCGGGGAGGTCAACTCAAGGGCAGGGCACGACCTTGCGGAAGGTGTCCTTCGACCACAGCGCCTTGCCGTCCGGCGTCTTGCCGTCCTTGTGCCACTTCTCGTTGATCTGCAGGCAGAAGGAGCCGGCGTTCTCGATCTCGTCCTCGGTGTCTTCGGGTCGGTCGTTGCCGACCTTCATGTTGGGATTGGACGCCGAGTAGTTGGGCGTGATGGTGGTGGTGCCGCAGGCGCTGAGGAGCGCGAGCAGCGCGGCGAGGAGTGTGATGCGAATGAACATGATGACGCGGGTCGAGTGACCGTTCCTCTGTGCTTATCGGTATTGACGCTGTACTCATCGAAAATTCTTCGATGAATCACCGGCCTCCCCGCGCGGCGCGCCATTGTGCTGAGGCCCCGGAGGCGTGTCAAACCGCCTTTTGGCCCGGCTGTACGGCGTACGCCGCCTCGGGAGGTGAGGTCCAGACGACTCGCAACCGGCGGCGCGGCCCTGGCCGTACGGCAAGGTGTGGGCGTGCGTGCGGCTTTCAATGCTTGCGCCTAGCCGATACACTTTTTTCGCTACTTCCATAGGGGTAACTCGGAGTGATCGGATTCCTCGATTCACGCCGCCGGCAGGTCGTGCTCGGCGTGCTGCTCAGCGCGGCGTCCGCCGCGGGCCCGGTGGCCGTCCAGGCGGAGCCGTTGGCGGCGGCGGTCGCCGCCCAGTCCGAGGCCGACAAGGCCGCGGCCGCGTCCCAGCAGAAGATCGACGCGCTCGACGAGCAGACCCAGGGCATCGCGGCCAAGTACGTCCAGGCGCTGGCCGACGTCGACAGCCTGAACAAGTACAACGAGCAGCTCGCCCGCCAGGTGAAATCGCAGGACGAGGAGGTGGGCTCGCTGGAGCGCCAGCTCGACGCCCTGCAGGTCACCGAGCGCGAGGTGCAGCCGCTCATGCAGCGCATGGTCGACACCCTCGAGCAGTTCGTCGGCCTCGACACCCCCTTCCTGCTGGAAGAGCGCAGCAAGCGCGTCGCCAACCTGAAGGACATGATGCAGCAGGCCGACGTCACGGTCGCCGAGAAGTACCGCCGCATCCTCGAGGCCTACCAGATCGAACTCGAATACGGCCGCACCCTGGACGCCTACCAGGGCAAGCTCGGCGAGGGCGACCAGGCGCGCATCGTCGACTTCGTGCGCCTGGGCCGCGTGTCGCTCATGTACCAGACCCTGGACGGCAGCGAGACCGGCTTCTGGAACCAGGCCAAGCGCGAGTGGCAGCGCGACGATGCCTACGCCAAGTCGGTCCGGGATGCGCTGCGCGTGGCGAAGAAGATCGGCGCGCCCGACCTCCTGCGCGTGCCGGTGCCGGCGCCCCAGGGCGAGAAGTCCTGATGAACGCGCGTTCCGCAGTCCTCGCGCGAGGCCTCGCCCTCGCGGCCATGCTATGTGCGGCGCCCCTCACCCAGGCCGCGGCCGATCTCGCCGAGCTCCTGAAGCAGACCGAGAGCGGCGCCGCGGCCGGCGCTGCGCTGGCTGCGGAACGCGCGGCCAAGTACCAGGCCGCCAGCGCGGCCGAGCAAGACAAGCTCCTGAAGGAGGCGCAGGCCGCGCGGGCCGCGGCCGAGGCGGCGAGCAAGGCTGCGCTCGAGCGCTACAACGCCAACGAATTGAAGCTCGCCGAACTCGCCAAGCGCTTCAAGGAAGCCCAGTCCGCGCTTGGGCTCGGTGAAGTGTTCGGCCTGGCGCGCCAGGTGGCCGGAGACACCGCACCGCTGCTCACGCAGTCCATGACCACGGCCCAGCTGGCCGGTGACGACCGGGCCGCGGCGCTGCGCACGCTGGCCAGCGCCGACGAAGCACCCGGCGCGAAGGACCTCGAGCGCCTGTGGACCGAGATGCTGCGTGAGATGACGCTGGCCGCCCAGGTCGCGCGCTTCACCGCCCCGGTCGCACAGCCGAACGGCGGCCAGAGCCCGCAGGAAGTCGTGCGCGTGGGCGTGTTCACCGCCACGTCCGGGCCCGATTACCTGTCCTTCTCGCCGGAGCTCGGCACCTTCGTGCGCCTCGCGCGGCAGCCGCCCGCGGCGCTGCGCGACATCGCGAGCCGCCTGGCGGCGGCGCGCGACGGCCATGTCGAGGCGGCCGTCGATCCCGCGCGCGGCGCGCTGCTCTCGCTCTACGTCGAACGGCCGAACTGGGCCGAGCGCGTGCACCTCGGCGGCGAGGTGACCTACGTCATCCTGGTGGTCGGCGCGCTGGGCCTCCTGCTGTGGGCCCTGCAATTCGTCTACCTGCTGGTCGTGCGCATCGGCGTGTGGTCGCAGCTCCGCAACCTGGACAAGCTGTCCAAGTCGAACCCGCTCGGCCGCGTGCTGCTTGCCTTCCGCGGCGACGCCGCGACCATCGAGCAGGATGCCGATGTCGCGGAACTGCGCATCTCGGAGGCCGTGCTGCGCGAGGTGCCGAAGCTTGAGCGCTTCCAGGCTTTCCTGCGCCTCGCGGTCGCGGCCGGCCCGCTGCTCGGCCTCATCGGCACCGTCATCGGCATGATCATCACCTTCCAGGCCATCACCGAGAGCGGCTCGTCCGATCCGAAGCTGATGGCCAACGGTATCGGCCAGGCGATGATCGCGACGGTCGCCGGCCTTGGCATCGCCATTCCGCTCCTGTTCGGCAACGCCATTCTCTCGACCCTGTCGCGGGCGGTGGTGCAGGTGCTGGACGAGCAGAGCACGGGCCTGCTCGCCGAGACCCTGGAGCGCAAGCGCGGTGCTTGAGACCGGCATGTACGGCCAGACCGTCGCCGCCGTCGCCCAGCTGGTCGACGAGGGCGGGCCGTTCGTGTTCTGGATCTTCGCCAGCGGCGTGGTGCTGTGGACGCTGGTGATCGAGCGCTGGTGGTTCTACATGGCCGTGCTGCCGAGGCTCGCGCGCGAGACGGAGCAGGCGTGGCTCGCGCGGCAGGACAGGAGTTCCTGGTGCGCCCGGCAGATCCGCGACGCGATGATCTCGCGGGTGAACGGCGCCATGACCGCCGGTTTTCCCCTGCTGCAGGTGCTGGTGCCGCTCTCGCCGCTGCTCGGTCTCATCGGCACGGTGAGCGGCATGCTCGAAGTGTTCGATTCCATGGCGCTGCGCGGCAACGCCGACGCGCGCACCATGGCGAGCGGCGTGTCCCACGCCATGATCTGCACGATGACGGGCCTCGCGGTCAGCATCACCGGGCTCTACCCGGTGCATTACTTCCGCAGCCGCGCGCGCCGCGAGACCGAGCTGCTGGCCGACCGGCTGGCGTTCTGAGACACCGCCATGCGCATGCGCCGCTACCGTCAGCAGGAGCACGAGTCGCAGCACGGCATCGATCTCGCGCCGATGCTCGACTTCGTGCTGAACCTGCTCATCTTCTTCATCATCACCGCGATCTTCGTCAAGGAGTACGCGCTCGAGGTCAATCGCCCGTCGAGCTTCGAGCAGTCGAGCGCGCCGTCGACGGCGATCACGGTCGGGGTGTTCGCCAACGGCGAGATCTCGGTCGACGGACGCACGGTGGATCTGCGCGCGGTGCGCGCCAACATCGAACGCGCGCGCACCGCCGACAACAAGGCCGGCGTGCTGCTGGTGGCCGAACCCGGCGCGAAGAACGGTCTCGTCATCGAGACCGCCGACCAGGTGCGCCAGGGCGGCATCACCGACATCACCTTCAGCACCTCGGAATGACGGGCGGCGGCAGGGCGTGAAATCGCGGCGACACAACCCGGAGGTGGAGGATCACGGCATCGATCTCGCGCCGATGCTGGACTTCGTGCTGAACCTGCTCATCTTCTTCATCATCACCACCTCGTTCATCAAGGAGGCGGGTGTGACGGTGGTGAAGCCGAGCGCCGAGACCGTCGAACACAGCGAGTCCGGCAACATCCTCATCGCGCTGCGCGCCAACGGTGACATCTGGATGGACCGCCGCCAGGTCGACATCCGCGACGTGCGGCCGGCCATCGAGCGGCTGCACGTCGAGCGTCCCGAGGACACCGTGGTGATCCTGGCCGATCGCAATTCCAACGCGGCGGTGATGGCCAAGCTGATGGACGAGGTGCGCTCGGGCGGCATCAAGCAGGTGTCGCTGGCCGGCGCGCCGCTCGGAGGCGAGTGACCATGGCGGCGCTGCGCATTCCCGTCGCGTTCGTGCTCGGTCTCGTCGTCACCGCGACCATGTTCTGGTTCCTGGCGCGGCTCATCGCCGTGCACGACGGGCCCGGCGACCTGGTCAAGGCGGCGCGCATCGAGTTCACCCGCATGCGCAAGGACACGCCGACCGAGAGCAAGCGCGAGGAACTGAAGAAGGCCCAGCGCGAGCGCACCGCCCAGGTGCCCACCGCGCCGCGCATGTCGGTCACCACCAGCACCCAGGTCTCGACCGCGCCGGTGCAGATAGTCGCGCCCAAGGTCGATGCCACCAGCGTGAAGATGAACCTCTCGGCCGGCGGCTCGGATCGCGGCGTCGCGCCGCTCGTGCGTGTGCCGCCGGAGTACCCGCGCCGCGCGCTCGAACGCGGCATCGAAGGCTGGGTGCATGTGCGCTTCACCATCACCACCGCCGGCACCGTCAAGGACCTGGTGGTGGTCGATTCCGAGCCCAAGGGCGTGTTCGACGAGGCCGCGACCAAGGCCGTGATGCGCTGGCGCTACAACCCGCCGGTGCAGAACGGCGTGGCGGTGGAGCGGGTCGGCGAACAGACCCTCGTGCGCTTCAAGCTCGAGAACTGAGCGATGGCGCGTCCGTCCCGTCTGGCCCGACTGCTCACCGTGCTGCTGCTCGCGCTCGCGCTCGGCGGCGGCGCGTCGGCGGCGGAGAAGAAGAAGGGTGGCGAAGGTCAGCGCGAGGCGCCGGAGATCGGCGCCGCGGCCGGCAAGGCCATCAACGACGCCATCGAACTCCTGAACGCGAAGAACCCGGCCGGCGCGCGCGCCGCCATCGGCAAGCTCAAGCTCGAGAACCTCTCGCCCTACGAGCGTTCGCGGGTCGAGCAGATCATGGCGGCCATCGACAACGACGCGGAGAACTTCGCGGGTGCGGCCAAGCATCTGACCGCGGCGCTCGACGCCGGCGGCTTGAAGCCCGAGGAGGCGCTGCAGGTGCGCTTCCAGGTCGCGCAGCTCTACCTTGCCCAGGAGAAATGGAAGGAGGGCGCGGCGGCGCTCGAGGAATGGTTCCAGGCCGCGAGTTCGCCCAATGCGTCGGCCTACTACATGCTCGCCATGGCCTACTACCAGATGGGCGATCATGCGCGCGCGCTGCCGCCGGCGGAAAAGGCCGTGCAGGCGAGCGACAAGCCGCAGCCGAACTGGGTGCAGCTCCTGCTCGCGCTGTATCTCCATCTCGAGAAATGGGACAAGGCGGTGCCGCTCGTCACCTACCAGGTGCGCGCCAATCCCGACGACAAGAACGGCTGGCAGCAGCTCGCCTCGGTCTACGGCCAGCAGCAGCAGCACGACCGCGCGCTGGTGGTGGCGGAGCTGATGGAGTACGGCGGGCTGCTCAAGTCCGAGGAGGAATACCTGCGTCTCGTCGACCAGATGCTGTACGCCAAGATCCCCTACCGCGCGGCGAGCTTCCTGACCCGTGCGGTGGAGCAGAAGCAGGTCAAGGCCGAACCCGCGGTCTACCAGAAGATCGGCACCGCCTGGCTCGCCGCGCGCGAATACGATCGCGCCATCGCGCCGCTGCAGAAGGCCATGGATCTCTCCGGCGACGCGAACATCGGCGCGCGCATCGCGGCCATCCACCTGCAGCGCAACGACTGGCCGGCCGCGGAGGCCGCCGCGCAGAAGGCGCTCGCCAAGGGCAGCTTGAAGAACCGCGCCTCGACCCAGCTCGATCTCGGCATCGCGCTGTTCAACCAGAACAAGCTGGAGGAGGCGCGCGGGGTGTTCGAGCAGGCCGCCCAGGCCGACGACATGCGCAAGTACGCGAAGAGCTATCTCCAGGCCATCGACACGCGGCTGAACACGCAATGAGACTGCCGAACGCCCTTGCCCTGCTGTTCGCCTGCCTGCTCGCCCTGCCGGCTGTCGCCGAGGTCAACCTCGAGCAGGTGGCGAAGACAGCCGCCGCGCTCCGCGCCGAGGAAGCGAAGCAGAACGCCGCGCGCGAAGCCGCCTTCCAGAAGGAATACAACCGTCAGCAGGCGCTGCTGAACGACGTGCAGAGCCGGCGCGCCACGCTGGACGCCACCACCAACGCGTTGTCGGCCAAGTTCGACTACAACGAGAAGCGCGTGGTCGAGCTGCAGCAGCTTCTCGAAGAGCACCAGGGCAACCTGGGCGAGCTGTTCGGCGTCACCCGCCAGGTGGCGAGCGACGCGCTCGGCGAACTCAGCCAGTCGCTGATTGCCTCGCAGTACCTGGACGTGGCGCCGGACGGCGAGGACCGCACGGCCTTCCTGCGTCGCCTGGCCAGCGCTCGCGCGCTGCCGTCCATCGAGGAACTGGAGCGCCTGTGGCTGGAACTGCAGCGCGAGATGACCGCCAGCGGCCAGGTCGCACGCTATACCGCGCCGCTGCGCGCGCCCGGCGCCGAGGCGGCCGCGCCGACCGAGGTGCTGCGCGTCGGTCCCTTCACCGCGAGCGCCGGCGATCGCTTCCTCGCCTGGCTGCCGAGCGACAAGGCCTTCACGCCCTACGCGCGACAGCCGGCGAGCGCGCTGCGTGACGTGGCGGCGACGCTCGCGCGCGCGAACGGTGACGGCTATGTCGAGGCGGTCGTCGACCCCGCGCGTGGCGCGCTGCTCAGCATGGTGGTCGAGCGCCCCAACTGGTTCGAGCGCATCGAGCTCGGCGGCATGGTCGGCTACGTCACCATCGGCCTGGGAGCGCTCGGCGCGCTGGCCTGGCTCGGGCAGGTGGTCTACCTGCTGTCGGTGCGCGCCGCCGTCGCCTGGCAGCTGCGCAATCCCGGCCAGCCGAGTCCGCGCAATCCTCTCGGTCGCGTGCTGGCCGCGGCGCGTGAAGAGCAGGCCGCCGAGCCGGACATGGCGGAGCTCGCGATCTCGGCGGCGGTGCTGCGCGAAGTGCCGCGCCTGGAACGCTTCCAGGGCTTCTTGCGACTCGCCGTGGCGGCCGGACCGCTGCTCGGTCTGATCGGCACCGTGATCGGCATGATCATCACCTTCCAGACCATCACCGCCTCGGGCGCGAGCGATCCCAAGCTCGTCGCCCACGGCATCGGCCAGGCGATGATCGCGACCGTGCTCGGTCTCGGCATCGCCATTCCGCTCTTGTTCGCCAACTCGGTGCTGGCGGCGCTGTCCCGCGCCATCGTGCAGATCCTGGACGAGCACGGCGAAGGCCTGCTGGCCGACACCTTGAGCCGCGCGCGCCGCGCCTGAGCGCGGCTATCCCGCATCCCGGGCGCCGCATACAATGCGGCGCACTTCGTCACTCGACTCGCGGGCGCCAGGGGAGCAGGGCATGCGTCGCATCGAACATTTTCTCGTGCTGTTCTGGCTGCTGTTGACCGGCATCACCGTGTTCGGCCTGGTGGTGGTGATCGATACGGGTCTCCTGCAGACCATGCTGCACGAGGACAAGAGCTACGTGTCGGGTGTGCTGATCCTGATGTACGCGGTCGGCGCCGGCCACGCGCTGCACCGCTCGTGGCTGCTGTCCAACGAACTCGCGCGGGTCACCGCGGCCGAGCAGCAGCTCGCCGGCGACGGCGGCGTGCTCTCGCTCTCGCCGACCGGCATCGCGACCGCCGGCGGCGCGACCCTGCCGGCCGGCATGCTGACCGACTACGTGCGCGACATCGTGCGCAGTCGCGCCACCGCCCCAAACGGCAACGGCGAGAACGGTTCGAGCGCGAGCGGCGACTTGCTCGAAGCCTACGCCGGGCGCATGCGCGGCGAGCACGAGTTCGGCTGGTTCATGATCGATCTCATGCTCAAGGTCGGCTTCGTCGGCACCCTCATCGGCTTCATCTGGATGCTGTCCTCGGTCTCGCAGCACCCGGT
>JAIEQK010000043.1 GCA_019747795.1 Gammaproteobacteria bacterium
CGGCCGCCGCGGCGGCCGCGATCAGCTCGCCCCATGGGCGTTCCAGGCGTCGAGAAAAGCGGCGAAATGCGGCGCGGCATGCGCGCCCAGGAAGGCGCGCACGCGTTCGTATTCCTCGGCGAGCGCGCTGGCGCTCAGATGCCCGCGCATGAACTGGAACTTGAGGAACACGAGCCAGGTGTTCAGCACGTCGGTCTCGCAGTAGTTGCGAATCGCCTTGAGATTGCCGGCGCGGTACTCGTTCCACACTTCAGCGCCCGACATGCCGAGCTTGCCCGGAAAGCCGAGCATCACCGCCATCTGGTCGAGCGGCACGGTGGCGCGGCCCTGGTAGCCCGCCAGCACGTCCATCAGGTCGATGTGCCGCCAGTGAAAGCGGCCGAGGTAGTTGTTGTAGCGGAAGTTGCGATCGTCGTCGCCGGTGTCCCAGTAACGCGGCGCAGGCACGTCGTGCAGCATCGCGCGGTAGTGCAATACCGGCAGATCGAAGCCGCCGCCGTTCCATGACACCAGCGTCGGCGTGTAGCGCTCGACGCCCTCGAAGAAGCGACGCACGAGTTCGGCCTCGCCCGCCTCTTCGCTGCCGAGCGACCACACGTTGAAGCGATCGTGTTCGCGGAACACCGCGGAAATGGCCACCACGCGGTGCAGGTGGTGACGCAGGAACTCGCTCTGGCCACCGGTCTCCTGCTGGCGCTTGCTGTACATGACGGCGGCGACGCCGTCGTCGTCCAGCTCGTCGAGGTTCCACAGCCGGCGCGCGGTGGCGACGTCCGGCACGGTCTCGATGTCGAACACGAACACGTTCACGGCCGGCTCGCTCAGTCGGGGAATACGCCGGTGGAGAGATAGCGATCGCCGCGGTCGCAGACGATGGACACGATGACCGCGTTCTCGACCTCGGCCGCCAGGCGCAGCGCCACGACCATCGCGCCGCCGGAGGAGATGCCGCAGAAAATGCCCTCGCGCCGGCCGAGTTCGCGCGTCATGTGCTCGGCCTCGTCCTGCGTGACCTGCTCGATGCGATCGACCCGCGCGGGATCGTAGATCTTCGGCAGGTAGGCCTCGGGCCAGCGGCGGATGCCTGGAATGCGTGCGCCCTCGCCCGGCTGCACGCCGATGATCTGGATGGCGGGGTTCTGCGCCTTCAGGTAGGCGGACGCGCCCATGATGGTGCCGGTGGTACCCATCGACGCGATGAAGTGCGTGACCCGTCCGTGAGTGTCGCGCCAGATCTCGGGGCCGGTGCCGCCGTGGTGGGCGAGCGGATTGTCCGGGTTCGCGAACTGGTCCAGCACCCGTCCCTCGCCACGCGCTTCCATCGCCTGTGCGAGATCGCGCGCCGCCTCCATGCCGCCCTGCTCCGAGACCAGCACCAGCTCGGCGCCGTAGGCCTTCATCGTCGCGCGCCGTTCGGCGGTCATGTTGTCCGGCATGATCAGCACCATGCGGTACCCGGCCATGGCGGCGACCATGGCGAGCGCGATGCCGGTGTTGCCGCTGGTCGCCTCGATAAGCGTGTCGCCCGGCTTGATGAGTCCGCGCGCCTCGGCCTGCTTGATCATCGAGAGCGCCGGCCGATCCTTCACCGAACCCGCCGGGTTGTTGCCTTCGAGCTTGGCGAGGATGACGTTGCTGGTCTCACCCGGCAGGCGCTTGAGGCGCACCAGCGGCGTGTTGCCTACGAAGTGATCGAGCGTGGGCCAGTCCATGGGGACAGTGTAACGAAATTGGGCGGTGGGTCGGACTGTAGGTCGGACTTCAGTCCGACATTCGTTCGGGCTTCGACAGGCGCTCTGGAACCGAATGTCGGGTTGAAACCCGACCTACAGCGGAATCCCGGACCGAAACCCGACCGAGACCCGCTCAGAAATGCAGGCCGAGCGAGACCAGGTGGAAGTTGATGCCGGGATTCTTGTCGCCGAGGCCGGCGTTGGACTGGTGCTGGTAGCGGTACATCAGTTCGTACTCGCCGTTCGCGCCGAAACGCGCGCCCACGCCGAGATGGCTGCCGAACGCGAAGGGAATGTCGAAGTCCTTGTCGTTCAGCGCATCCTCGGTATAGAGATGCACGCCCACGCCGCCCTCGACGAAGGGCGCGATGGCGCCACCGCCGGCCTTCATCTCGTAGCGGAACACCGGCGTCAGGTGGAAGTCGACCAGGCTGTCCTCACCGCTGCGGCCCTTGGTGGAATCCCAGTAATTGACGCCCGCTTCCAGGTAGCTGGTGAAGCGCCAGTCACCGACCGTGAACCACGGCTGCGCCAGGTCCCAGCGCAGGGTGAAGCCGAAGCGATCGGCGTCGACGCGGTCCTCGGTGGTGCCACCCTCCACGCTCATCGCGGTCGGCGTCAGGTCGAGGGCCAGGACGGACGGGCTCGTGCCCGCGGTGAGCAGGAGGCCGGCCAGCGGGCCGAACAGGGCAGTGCGGTTCATGCGGCACTCGTCTTCTTTGTTGTTCGAGGCGTGAGCCTAGCGGGTTTGACCAGGGGCGTTCAACTCGCGGCCGGTCGCGGCGTCGGCACCAGCGGCACGCTCAGCACGAAGGCGTCCTCGCGTCCGTTGCGCGCCGGGTAATAGGCGCGCCGTGTGCCGACATGACGGAAACCGAGATCGGTGTAGAGCTTGAGCGCGCCGGCGTTGGACGGGCGCACCTCGAGATAGGCGATGCGCGCGCCATGCTCGGCGCCGGTCGTGAGCAGGTGGCCCATCAGCGAACGCGCATGGCCACGACGCCGCGCCTCCGGCGCGACGCACACGTTCAGGATGTGACTCTCCTCGACCGCCACCGACATGATGCCGTAGCCGAGCAGCATGGCGCCGCCGTCCAGTACCCAGCAGCAGTACCCGACCCGCAGGCAGTCGGAGAAGATGCCGGCCGACCAGGGGAACTCGTAGGCGCGCCGCTCGATGGACTGGACCTCGGGCACGTCCTCGTCCTGCATCGGCCGTATGCGTACGGTCTCGGTCTGCAGCACCGCGCTCACGACGCCGCCCCCTCCCGACTCCGGAAAGTGGCGAGCGCCAGGCGCAGGTCGTCCCAGGCCTTGCGTTTCTCGCCCGGCGAGCGCAGCAGGTATGCAGGATGGTAGGTCACGACCACAGGTATCGACCGCTGCCCGTAGGAATGAAGCGTCCCGCGCAGGCGTCCTATCGGCGTGTCCACGCTGAGCAGATTCTGGGCGGAGATCCGGCCCACCGCAAGGATGAGGGTCGGGTCGATGAGCGCGATCTGTCTTTCGAGGTAACCCCTACAGGCGATGACCTCCTCGGGCCGCGGATCGCGGTTGTTCGGCGGCCGGCACTTCAGGATGTTGGCGATGTAGACCTCTTCACGCGCGAGCCCGATGGCGCGCAGCATGCTGTTCAAGAGCTGTCCGGCGCGGCCGACGAAGGGCTCGCCGCGGCGATCCTCCTCGGCGCCCGGCGCCTCGCCGATCACCAGCCAGCGCGCGGCGCGGTTGCCCACGCCGAACACCGTCTGGGTGCGACCGCGCGCGAGCTCGCAGCGCTGGCAGTCGCGCACGCAGGCTTCGAGGGCGGGCCAGTCGAGCGTGTGGGGATCGGGCCCGTCGCGCCGCAGCGGCGGCGCAGTGAGCGGCGCATCGACGAAGGCCGGTACCGGCGCCGACGGATGCGTTGCGGCAGGCGCGGACTCTACCGGCTCGAACTCGACCGCCGTCGAAGCGTCCGCCCGCGCGCGCCACAGGTCCACGCCCATGTGCGCGAGCATGGCCTGACGACGGGCGTCGAGCTGCGCCATGCCGGAGCCCCCGCGCCGCTCAGCCGCGGGTCGCGCCCCAGCTGTCCCAGTGCACAAAGCGCGCGCTGGGCTGGCGCGTGGCCGGCTTGAAGTCGTCGCCGGTGTAGTAGGCCACCGGGAACAGCGCGGTCTGGGTGATGTTGTCCGGAATGCCGAGCAGCTTGGCGACCTCGGCCTCGAACATGAGGTGCAACGTGGTCCAGGCGGTGCCGAGTCCGCGGGAGCGCAGCGCCAGCATGAAGGACCAGGCGGCGGGCAGGATCGAACCGTAGAGTCCGGCCTGCATCAGCACACCGGCGTTCTCCACCCGGCCCTCGATGCACGCGATGACCATCACCGGCGCCTCGTGCAGGTGCTCGGCCAGGTAGATGGCCGAATCGATCACCCGCCCGAGTTGCTTCTGGTGACGCTCGTCGCCCTTCGCATAGGCCTCCATCACCGAAGGGTCGTTGCGGTAGATGTCGAAGGCCTTGCGGTAGAGATCGGCGATGGCGCGGCGCTTGGCCGCGTCGCTCACCACCACGAAGGACCAGCCCTGGGAGTTGCCGCCAGTCGGCGCCTGCAGCGCGAGGTCAATGCAGCGCTGCACCACCTCGGGTTCGACCGGCCGTGAGAAGTCCAGGCGCTTGCGCACCGAACGGGTGGTGGAGAGCAGGTGATCGACGGTGGCGAGATCCATGGCGTTGTCCTCGGGTGGGTGTATCGATGTTGGCTGCGTGTTCAATGCGTGGGCGGCGGACCCATGCGACTCTCGCGGCGCCGCTCGGCGCGGCGGCGGCGGCGCTGCTTGAGCGTCTCGACCACGCCGGAGGCGGCGTAGCCGCCGAAGCCGAACAAGAGCACGCTCGCGGGCTCGATCGACACCAGCACGAACACCGCCACCACCGCGAGGATGGCGACGAAGGGCACCGGGCCGTGGGGATCGAGTTCCTTGAAACTGTAGTAGCGCAGGTTGCTGACCATGAGCAGCGCCGCGGAGATGGTGACCAGGAGCGCCGCCAGCATCATGAGGCCGGCGCCGCGACCATCGATGGTGTCACCGAACCACACCAGTGAGCCCATCAGCATCGCCGCCGAGGGGCTCGGCAGCCCCTGGAAATAGCGCTTGTCGGCCACGCCGACCTGGGTGTTGAAGCGCGCGAGCCTGAGCGCCGCGCCGGCCGCGTACATGAAGGCGACCACGAAGCCGAGCTTGCCGAGTTCGCGCAGGCCCCATTCGTACATGACCAGCGCCGGTGCCACGCCGAAGGACACCATGTCGGACAGGCTGTCGTACTGCGCGCCGAAGTCGCTCTGCGTGTTGGTCAGGCGCGCGATGCGGCCGTCCATGCCGTCCAGCACGCCGGCCACGGCGATGGCCATGGCGGCGGCCTCGAAGCGGCCATTGATCGCGGCGACGATGGCGTAGAAACCGGCGAACAGCGCGCCGGTGGTGAAGAGATTCGGCAGCAGGTAGATACCGCGACGACGCCGCGGCGGCGCGGACGTGCTCGCGGCGGCCGCCGGGTCGGCGGGTTCGCTGTCGAATGACGGGGGATCGTCTTGCATCAAGGGGTCCTCGTGCCGGCACCGCTCACACCCAGGCGGCCTGGGTGTGAGCGCGGGGCCTCGAGGCCATTATGCGAGAAAACGCGCGGCCGGTGGCCGCGCGCCGCTCAGTTGCGGCTCTTGTCGACCAGCTTGTTCTTGCCGATCCAGGGCATCATGCCGCGCAGGCGCTCGCCCACTTCCTCGATGGGATGCTGGGCGGCATTGCGGCGCTTGGCCTTCAGCACCGCGGTGCCGGTACGGTTCTCGCCGATCCACTCGCGAGCGAACTCGCCGTTCTGGATCTCGGCCAGGATCTTCTTCATCTCGGCGCGGGTCTCGTCGGTGACGATGCGCGGGCCGCGGGTGAAGTCGCCGTACTCGGCGGTGTTGGAGATCGAGTAGCGCATGTTGGCGATGCCGCCCTCGTAGATCAGGTCCACGATGAGCTTCACTTCGTGCAGGCACTCGAAATAGGCCATCTCGGGCGCGTAGCCGGCGTCCACCAGGGTGTCGAAGCCGGCCTGGATCAGCGCGGTGATGCCACCGCACAGCACGGTCTGCTCACCGAACAGGTCGGTCTCGGTCTCCTCGCGGAAGTTGGTCTCGATCACGCCGGCGCGCGCGCCGCCGTTGGCGCAGGCGTAGGACAGCGCGATGTCCTTGGCCTGGCCCGAGGCGTTCTGGTAGATGGCGATCAGGCTCGGCACGCCGCCGCCCTGCTGGTAGGTGGAACGCACCAGGTGGCCGGGACCCTTGGGCGCGATCATGATCACGTCGAGGTCCGCGCGCGGCACGATCTGGCCGAAATGGATGTTGAAGCCGTGGGCGAAGGCCAGCGCCGCGCCCTGCTTGATGTTCGGCTCGATGTCGCGCGCGTAGAGATCGGCCTGGTGTTCGTCGGGCGCCAGGATCATGACCACGTCGGCGGACTTCACCGCCTCCGGCACCGCCTTGACCTCGAGGCCGGCGGCCTCGGCCTTCTGCGCGCTCGTCGAACCCGGGCGCAGACCGACCACGACCTTGACGCCGGAATCCTTGAGATTGTTGGCGTGCGCATGGCCCTGCGAGCCGTAACCGATGATCGCCACCGTGCGCGCCTGGATGAGCGAGAGGTCGGCGTCCTTGTCGTAGTAGATGTTCATAGCCATGGTGGTGTTCCTGTCTTTGAGTGTGTGTGATAGCCGCCCGCGCTCAGGCCTTGAGCGCCTTGCTGCCCTTCAACAGTCCCAGCACGCCGGAGCGCGCCAGTTCCATCACGTGCCGCGTGCCGACCGCCTCGACGAAGTCGTCCAGGCGGTTAGGGGAGCCGGTCAGCTCGATGGTGAAACTGATGTCGGTGATGTCGACCACCTGGGCATGGAAGATGTCGGCCAGGCGCTTGATCTCGGCGCGATGGTCCGGACTCGCGGCGCGCACCTTGATCAGCATGAGTTCGCGCTCGATGTGCGGGCCTTCGTTCAGATCCACCAGCTTGATCACGTCCACCAGCTTGTTCAGCTGCTTGGTGATCTGCTCGATGACCTGCGGCGAGCCGGTGGTGACCACGGTGAGACGCGAGACCGTCGGGTCTTCGGTCGGCGCCACGGCCAGGGATTCGATGTTGTAGGCCCTGGCCGAGAACAGTCCGGACACGCGCGACAGCGCGCCCGAGGCGTTCTCGAGCAGGATGGCGATGGTATGGCGTTCGCTGTTGGCCATCGAATGCGCCTCAGGCCAGCTCGCGCTCGCTGGTGGTGGCGTCGGCCGACGGCGCGAGATGCATCTCGTGCTGGCCCTTGCCGGCCGCGATCATCGGGTAGACGTTCTCGGTCTGGTCGGTGATGAAATCCATCAGCACCAGGCGGTTCTTCATGGCGAAAGCTTCCTTGAACGCGCCCTCGACGTCGCCGGGCTTCTCGATGCGCATGCCGACATGCCCGAAGGCCTCGGCGAGGCGCACGAAGTCGGGCAGCGAGTCCATGTAGGAGTGCGAGTAGCGGCGGTCGTAGAAGAACTCCTGCCACTGGCGCACCATGCCCATGTAGCGGTTGTTCAGGCTCACGACCTTGATCGGCAGGCCGTACTGCAGGCAGGTGGAGAGCTCCTGCATGCACATCACGAAGCTCGCCTCGCCGGTGACGCAGGCGACGGTCTTGTCCGGAAACGCGAGCTGCACGCCCATCGCCGCCGGCAGGCCGAAGCCCATGGTGCCCAGCCCGCCGGAGTTGATCCAGCGACGCGGCTGGTCGAAGGGATAGAACTGCGCGGCCCACATCTGGTGCTGGCCGACGTCGGAGGTGATGTAGGCGTCGCCGTTCGTGGCGTGATACAGCGCCTGGATCACCGCCTGCGGCTTGATCTTGTCGCTGGTCTTGTCGTAGCGCAGGCAGTCGAGCTTGCGCCACTCGTCGATCTGCTGCCACCAGGGGAAGCTGCGCCGATCCACCGGCTTCGCGCCGCTCGCCTTCAGCTGTTCGATCAGGTCACGCAGCACGTGCGACACGGCGCCGACTATCGGCACGTCCACCGGCACGTTCTTCGAGATCGACGCCGGGTCGATGTCGACGTGGATGATCTTCGCCTCGGGACAGAACTTGGCCAGGTCGCCCGTCACGCGGTCGTCGAAGCGCGCGCCGATGGCCATCAGCACGTCGCAGTGGTGCATGGCCATGTTGGCTTCGTAGGTGCCGTGCATGCCGAGCATGCCGACGAACAGCGGATCGGTGCCGGGATAGGCGCCGAGGCCCATGAGCGTGTTGGTCACCGGGTAGCCGAGCAGGCGCGCGAACTCGGTGAGCTCCGGCGCGGCGTTGTCGATCACCACGCCGCCGCCGGTGTAGATCATCGGGCGCTGGGCGGTCAGCAAGAGCTGCGCGGCGCGCTTGATCTGGCCGGGATGGCCCTTCAGGTTCGGCCGGTAGGAGCGCACGTCGACGCTCTCCGGGTAGTGGTACTCGGTGACGTTGGCGGTCACGTCCTTGGGGATGTCCACCACCACCGGGCCGGGCCGGCCGGTGCTCGCGATGTAGAACGCCTTCTTGATGGTCTCGGCCAGGTCCTCGACCCGCTCCACCAGAAAGTTGTGCTTCACGCAGGGCCGCGTGATGCCGATGCAGTCCACTTCCTGGAAGGCGTCGTTGCCGATCAGCGCGGTCGACACCTGGCCGGTGAAGACCACCATCGGGATGGAATCCATGTAAGCGGTGGCGATGCCGGTGACGCAGTTGGTCGCGCCGGGGCCGGAGGTCACCAGCACCACGCCGGGCTTGCCGGTCGCGCGGGCGTAGCCGTCGGCCGCGTGGGTCGCGCCCTGCTCGTGCCGCACCAGGATGTGCTTGACCTTGTCCTGCTTGAAGATCTCGTCGTAGATGTGCAGAACCGATCCGCCCGGATAGCCGAACAGGAATTCCACGCCTTCGTCGGCCAGGGCCCGCACGAAGATCTCCGCGCCGCGCAGTCGCTCAGTCATCTCGTCACCACCTTGTAGAGGTCTTGTGAGTCCCTGTCGGACCCGCGTGTTGCTGGGTTGTCGTGGCTGTTTTCCACGCCGCGGACCCTGGGCACCGCCGCGTGCGCGTGGTTGCGTACGGGCAGGTCGTCGACAGGCGCCGCCGAGAGAGGCGACGGACGATGGGCGAGCGGACGCGGGATCCTGCGCGCCCGCGCCGCTTCGGTCAAGCAAAAATCGCCTGAGCGCGGTTGCAGGCCCGGACCGAGTTCCCGAGAATGCCGGCCCTCGGACCGCGCGACGCGTGTCCTTCAAGTGCAGGCAGCCAACCCCATGCGTTTCAGCAAGATCCTCGTCCCCACGCTGCGCGCCGCGCCGGCCGACGCCGAAGTCATCAGCCACAAGTTGATGGTGCGCGCCGGCATGATTCGCCAGCTCGCCTCCGGCATCTACACCTGGCTGCCGCTCGGGCTGAAGGTGCTGCGCAAGGTCGAGCGTATCGTTCGCGAGGAGATGGACCGGTCGGGCGCCCAGGAGGTGCTGATGTCCGGCGTGCTGCCGGCGGAGCTCTGGCAGGAATCGGGGCGCTGGGACTTCTACGGTCCGGAGCTGCTGCGCCTGACCGACCGCCACGACCGCGCCTTCTGCCTGGGACCCACCCACGAGGAGGCGATCACGGACCTCATCCGCGGCGAGATCCACTCCTATAAGCAGCTGCCGGCCAATTTCTACCAGATCCAGACCAAGTTCCGGGACGAGGTCAGGCCGCGCTTCGGCGTGATGCGCGCGCGCGAATTCCTGATGAAGGACGCCTACTCCTTCCACCTCGATCACGCCTCGCTGGAAGAGACCTACCAGGACATGTACCGCGCCTACTCGCGGGTGTTCGAGCGCGCGGGCCTTTCCTTCCGCGCGGTGCTGGCCGACACCGGCAACATCGGCGGCTCCAAGTCCCACGAGTTCCACGTGCTGGCCGACTCGGGTGAGGACCTCATCGCCTTCGCCACCCAGGGCGATTACGCGGCCAATGTCGAGATGGTGCCGGCGCCGGCGCCCACCACGCCCCGCCCCGCGCCCGCTGCGACCATGCAGAAGGTCGCGACGCCCAAGCAGCACACCATCGACGAGGTCTCGAGCTTCCTCAAGGTCGCGCCCAGCCAGGTGGTCAAGACCCTCATCGTCGCCGGCGCGGACGGCGGCCTGGTGGCGCTGGTGCTGCGGGGCGATCATGAACTGAACGCGGTCAAGGCGCAGAAGCGCCCCGAGGTGGCCGAGCCGCTGCGCATGGCTCGGGCCGACGAAATCGCCGCGGTGGTGAAGTGCGGGCCGGGCTCGCTCGGCCCCTGCAACCTGCCCATGCCGGTCATCGTCGATGCCTCGGCCGCGGTGCTGGCGGACTTCGTCTGCGGCGCGAACGAGGAAGGCTTCCACCTCACCGGGGTCAACTGGGGTCGTGACGCGGCCGAGCCGGTGGTCGCGGATCTCCGCAACGCCCAGGCCGGCGATCCGAGTCCGGACGGCTCCGGCCCGCTGGACATCAAGCGCGGCATCGAGGTCGGCCACATCTTCCAGCTCGGCACCAAGTACAGCGAGGCGATGAAGGCCCGCGTGCTGGACGACAGCGGCAACCAGGTGACCATGGTCATGGGCTGCTACGGCATCGGCGTGTCGCGCATCGTCGCCGCCGCCATCGAGCAGAACCACGACGACCGCGGCATCGTGTGGCCGGTCGCGATCGCGCCCTTCGAGGTCGCCATCGCGCCGATCAACATGCACAAGTCGGAGCGTGTGCAGGCCACCGCCGAACAGCTCTACCGCGATCTCCAGGCCGCCGGGCTCGACGTACTGTTCCACGACGGCAAGGAACGCCCGGGCGTGATGTTCGCGGACCTCGAGCTCATCGGCATTCCCCACCGCCTGGTGGTGAGCGACCGCGGCCTCGAGGCCGGCACGATTGAATATCGCGCGCGGACCGCCGAGGCCTCCGAAGAGCTGCCGCTGGCGGAGGTGGTGCAGTTCATCAAGACGCGGGTGGCGGCGGCCCTGTAGGGCCGGTTTCAACCGGCCAACACCGCGCCCTTATCGAAGCCGTACACGGCGGATTGAAATCCGCCCTACAAGACCAGGAACCCCTCCGCCACGTCCTCCTGCCAGGTCTCGCTCACCACGGCGCTGACCTCGGCCCGCGGCGGCCCCTTGGCCAGCCAGCGCTCGAACTCGGCGAGCGCCTGCGGCGTGCCGGCGGCCACCGCTTCGACGCGCCCGTCGGCCAGGTTGCGCACCCAGCCGGAGAGGCTCAGGCCGCGCGCCGCCTCGCGCGCCGAGGCGCGGAAGTACACGCCCTGCACCTTGCCGCTCACCTGGTAGCGCCGGCAGGCGCGTATCTCATCGTTCATCACTCGGTCCTTTCGGGTTGGCCGGCGAACAGGGCCGCCAGTGGCGTGTCGAGATGGGTATCGGACCAGCGCGCGAGTTCGAGCAGCTGGCCGTGCAGGCGCAGGTCCGGCGGGTCGTCGGCGAGGGTGACCACGTCCGCCTCGGTGGGGAAGCTCGGCGCGAGGCGCAGCAGGTCGAGCAGGGTCAGACGATCGACGTCCCTGGCAAGCATCCAGGCGAAGTTCTCGTTGCGCGTCACCCAGCCGGCGCGATCGAGGGTGTCGAGCGCGGCGTCGATGGCGGCGTAGCCGAGATCCGGCTCCTCGCGCACCAGCGCGCGGTCGGACAGTGCGCGTCCCCGCTCCTGGGCGCGCGAGAGGTGCAGCAGCACGCGGAACACGCAGTACAGCGGATCGTCGTCGCCCAGCACCGCGTGCTGGCGCGCGCGCGGCGGGCGAAAGGTGGTCAGGCAGTGGGTGATCTCGGCGCCCAGCAGCACGATCGCCCAGGAAAGATAGAGCCAGGTGAGGAACATCGGCACCGTGGCGAAGGCGCCGTAGATCGCCTCCTGCGAAGGAAAACGGGTGACGAACAGCGCGAAGCCGTGCTTGGCGAGTTCGAACAGCACGGCGGCGGCGAGTCCGCCGGCCAGCGCGTGGCGCAGTGGCACCGGCCTGTAGGGAATGAGCTTGAAGCACAGCACGAAGGCGATGGCGGTCGCGAACAGGGGCAGCAGCGTGAGCAGCGTCCCGGACACGCCGGTCGCCAGCGACTCGCCGGCGATGAAGGGCAGCGACACCAGGTAGGAGGTCGCCACCAGGCCGACACCGATCAGCACGGGGCCCAGCGTCAGCACCGCCCAGTAGACCAGGAAGCGCAGCCACACCGGGCGCCGCCGGTGCACGCCCCAGATGACATTGAAGGCGGTCTCGATGGTCGACAGCATGGACAGCACCGTCGCCACCAGCACCAGCACGCCCACCGTCTGCAGGCCGCGCGCCTTGTCGCTGAATTCGACCAGGTAGCCCTGCACCTGCTCGCCGAGCGCGGGCACGAAATTGCGGAACAGGAAGTGCTCGATGGACGCGCGCCAGTCCTGGAAAGCGGGGAAGGCCGACAGCGTGACGAACACCACCGTGAACAAGGGCACCAGTGCGAGCAGCGAGGTATAGGCGAGCGCAGCGGCGGCGCGCAGGCAGCGATCGCTCTCGAAGCGCTCGGCGAGGTAGCCGAGGAACTGGCGGGTCACGCGCAGGCGACGGGCGAAGCTCGCGCGCGCATCGCTCGATGACCCGGCGATCTCCGCCATGCTTCGCTCTCCACTCGGCTGCGAGCGGCGATTATAGCGAGGCGCGCACGCCGAGCCCGTAGAATGCCGCGACCCGATACCGAGCAATGCACGCGCCATGGACTTCGTCCTCTATCACAACCCCCGCTGTTCGAAATCGCGCGAGGCGCTGGCCCTGCTCTCCGCCCGCGGTCTCACACCCACCATCGTCGAGTACCTGCGCACGCCGCTCGACCACGCGGCCCTGCGAGCACTGGTGGCCAAGCTGGCCGTGCCGGTGCGCGCGCTGCTGCGCGAAAAGGAAGCGGCCTACGCCGAGCTCGGGCTCGACGCGGTCCTGGACGAATCGCGCCTCGTCGATGCACTGGTCGCGCATCCCGAACTCCTGGAGCGGCCGATACTGGTTCACGGCGAGCGGGCCGTGATCGCGCGCCCGCCGAGCCGCGTCCTGGAACTGCTGCCATGAGCGCGGCGCTCGAGATCCTGGTGCTGTACTACAGCCGCCACGGCCACACCGCCGCGCTGGCCGACGAACTGCGTCACGGCATCATCGCCGTGCCCGGCGTCAACGCGCGGCTGCGCACCGTACCGCCGCTGGAGGGCGCGCGCGACGTGCCGGTGAGCGGCCCACCCTACGTGCACAAGGACGATCTGCGCGCCTGCGCAGGTCTCGCGCTCGGCTCGCCGACCCGCTTCGGCAACATGGCCGCGCCGATGAAGGCCTTTCTCGACAGCACCTCGGATCTCTGGATCTCCGGCAGCCTGATCGGCAAGCCGGCCTGCGTGTTCACCTCCACCGGCAGCCTGCACGGCGGCCAGGAAGCGACGCTGCTGTCGATGATGCTGCCGCTGCTCCACCACGGCATGCTGCTGATGGGCGTGCCCTACAGCGAGCCCGCGCTGCAGGACACCGCGACCGGCGGCACGCCCTACGGCGCGAGCCACGTGGCGGGCGCCGACAACAGCCGGGCATTGAGCGAACACGAGAAGCGGATCGGCCGCGCGCTGGGACGCCGTCTGGCGGAGACGGCGCTGCGCTTGGCCGTGTAGGTCGGACTTCAGTCCGATATTCACTCCCAGAGCTTTCGTCGAAGCCGGCGAATCCAATGTCGGACTGAAGTCCGACCTACAACGAAATGTCGGGTTGAAGACCGCCCCAGAATGAAATCACGCCTGCCTCGCCGCCAGTACCTCGCGCGCCAGCGGCACGGTGAGCGCGCGGCCGGCGGCGAGCGCGGCGGCGTCGAGCTCCTCCAGCAGCGCGACCAGGGTCGCGAGATCGCGGCGCTCACGCGCCATCACGAATTCGATCACCGCCTCCGGCAGTTCGAGGCCGCGCACCGCGGCGCGCGCGCGCAGCACCGCGGCCTTGTCGACGTCGGTGAGTTCCTGCAGCTGGTAGGTCAGGCTCGCGCGGAGCCGCGAGGCGAGGTCGGGCAAGGTGAAGGCCGGTTCGGCGCGCGCCGCCCACAGCAGTCGGCGCCCGGCCGCCGAGAGCGCGTTGTAGAGGTTGAACAGCCGCCGTTCCCAGCCGGCGTGGCCCGCGCACAGATCGATGTCGTCCAACGCGACCGCGCCGACGGTGTCGAGGTCGTCCAGCAACGCTTCGCCGGCGGCGAACAGCTCGCGCAGCGGCACGTACATGCCGCCGACGGGCAGGGCCGAGATCGCGGCCTGCAGCAAGTGGCTCTTGCCCGTGCCCCGCGCGCCGCGCAGGAACAGCACCGTCGGTCCCGCGCCGCGGGCCCAGGACTCGACCGCCGCGGTGGCCTCGCCGTTCACGCCCTGCACGAAGCTCGCGAAGTCGTGCGGCGCGGGCTTGAACAGGTCCAGCGTCAGCTGCGGCCGGCTCACGCGTCCGTTCATGGACTGTAGAGCGCGCTGTTCAGGTATTCGTCCCGCCAGTGACGCAGCACGACCACCACCGCCGCGGCGACCGGCAGCGCGACCAGCACGCCGAAGAAGCCAAACAGCTGGCCGCCCGCCATCACCGCGAAGATCACCGCCACCGGGTGCAGGCCGATGCGATCGCCGACCAGGAGCGGCGACAGCACCATGCCCTCCAGCACCTGGCCCAGGCCGAACACCGCGGCCGCGCCGGCGACGTGCAGCAGGTCATGGAACTGCAGGAAGGCGGCCACACCGGCCGCGACCAGTCCCACCACCACGCCCAAGTAGGGCACGAAACTGACGAGGCCGGCGAGCATGCCGATGACGAAGGCGAGGTCGAGCCCCACCAGCCACAGGCCGACGGTGTAGATGAGCGCGAGCGCCGCCATCACCGTCAGCTGGCCGCGCAGGAACTCCGCCAGCACGGCGTCTATTTCCCTGGCCAGCCGCTCCACCGTGGGCGCGGAGCGCTGCGGCAGGAGCTCGCGTATCGCGGCGACCAGCGCATCCCAGTCGCGCAGCAGGTAGAAGCTCACCACCGGGATAAGGAGCAGGTAGGTGAGCCAGCCGAGCAGCACCTGGCCCGAGCGGCCGATCGAGGACATCACCTGGCCGGCGACCGAACCGACCTGCTTCCAGTGCTCGACGATTGCGCCGCGCAGCGCCTCGATGTCGACGGTCACCACGTCGCGCCCGATGAGCTCCGCGATGCGCGGCGCGAGGCTCTTCTGCAGCCAGTCCAGCGCTTCGGGAATGTTGTTCACCAGCGCCACCAGCTGGTGGCTCAGCATCGGCAGCAGGATCAGGAGCGCCAGCAGTCCGAGCACGAACATCGCGCCGAACACCACCAGCACACCGGTGGTGCGGCTCGCGCCTGCCCGCTCGAGGCGATCGACCAGCGGGTCGCCGAGATAGGCGAGCAGCGCGCTGATGAGAAAGGGCGTGAGCACGGGAGCGAGCAGGTAGAGCAGCCAGCCGCCCGCAAGCGTCAGCGCCAGCAGGAACCAAGAACGGGTGGACGCGGACGCGCTCATGGCTTGAGCTCCCAGGTGTCGACCTGCCCAGGCACCGGTGCGAGCACGCGGCCGAAGCCGATCGCCTGGGCGAGCCCGGCGCGGCCGCCGCGCGCGGTGGCCTCGTAGAGCACGCGCTGGTTGTCGACCGAGCGCAGGAACAGATCGGTGATGGTATCCAGCGACTCGAGGTAATTGGAAAGGCGCGCGTAGTCTTCCGCGCCGCGCAGGCCGACCACCGTCATGCTCACGCGCTCCGCGCCGCCGAGCAGCGCCGGCTCGGCGTAGCGCCGCGCGAGCGCGTCGCCGAGCGCGTCGACCGCCGCTTCGACCAGCGCCTCGCCGAGATCGCCCTCGTCCTGCCAATCGAGTGCGTCGCCGTCGATGGTGAGTCGCCAGCGCGCTTCCCACACGCCCTCGTTCGCCGCATGCAGCTGTCCGACCAGGACCGCCGGCGCGCCGTAGCGCACGCCGAGTTCACCGGCGCCGGTGGCCAGCGCCTCCCAGTCCTGCGCGGCGTTGAGGCGCGCGCTCTCTTCTAGGTCCAGCATCGGCAACACCAGCGGCAGGGCGCGCGTGTCGGCCTTGCGCAGCAGGGTCTCGCCCAGCGCTCCGGGCGCGTCGCCGCCGATCAGCTGGCGACCATCCTCGGCGTCGCTCACCAGGAACACCACGGTGTCCGGCCGCTGGTGGCCCCAGGTCACCACGCCGCGCTCGCTGAGTTCGCGATCGAGCACGTGTTCGTCGAAGCGCGCGTTCAACAGCAGGCCGCCGTCGGACGCGTTGGCATAGCCGTACTGCAACAGCAGAGTCGACGCGCGCGACAGGAGGGGCCGCGCGCTGGCATCACCGGCCGCCGCGCGGTTGCCGGTGAGCTTCACCAGCACCTGGCCGAGCGCGGCGGCCGCGGCGCGCGAGCGTTCGGCGGGGCTGCGATCCTTCACCGGCACGCTGGCGTTGTAGAGCCCGCTCACGGTGCGCGCGGCGAGCGGCGACGTGAACAAGAGCGCGCACAGCGCGAGCAGCAACGCCCGCCGGAATCCTCGCCCCACAGCCTGCATCGACAGCTCCATTCCACCGCTCACGCGGCGCGGTCATGGTAGCAGGTGCGTCGCGACGGTCGTGAGGCGCGCTTCGCCGGTCCACGGGTCGCCTGTTAACATGCGGGCATGAGCAGCGAAGACTCCAAGGGACTCTCCTATCGCGACGCCGGCGTCGACATCGAGGCCGGCGAAGCCCTGGTGAAACGCATCGCGCCCGGCGCGCGCGCCACCCATCGCAGCGGCGTGATCGGCGGCCTCGGCGGCTTCGGCGGACTGTTCGACCTGCGCGCCACAGGCTACCGCGATCCGATCCTGGTGTCGGGCACCGACGGCGTCGGCACCAAGCTCATGCTCGCCATCGAGACCGGGCTGCACGACACCATCGGCATCGACCTGGTCGCGATGTGCGTGAACGACGTCGTCGTGCAGGGCGCCGAGCCCTTGTTCTTCCTCGACTACTTTGCGACTGGCGCGCTCGCGGTCGACATCGCCGCGCGCGTGGTCGATGGCATCGCGCGCGGCTGCCGCGAGGCCGGCTGCGCGCTGCTCGGCGGCGAGACCGCCGAGATGCCCGGCATGTATGGCGCCGGGCACTATGACCTGGCCGGCTTCTGCGTCGGCGCGGTGGAACGTGAACGACTGCTCGACGGCAGCAAGGTGCGGGACGGGGACGTGCTCCTCGCGCTCGCCTCGAGCGGCGTGCACTCGAACGGCTACTCGCTGGTGCGCGCGATCCTCGCGCGCGGCGGTCATCGACTCGACGAGCCCTTCGGCGATCGCACGCTCGGCGCGGCGCTGCTCGAACCGACCCGCCTCTACGTCAAGCCCCTGCTGACCGCGCTCGCCAGCTGCGAGATCCACGCGCTCGCCCACATCACCGGCGGCGGACTCACGGAGAACATTCCGCGCGTCATTCCCGACGGGCTCGCGGTCAGCATCGATCTGTCCCGCATGCCGCTGCCGCCGCTCTTCACCTGGCTACGCGAGGCCGGCGGCGTAGCGGAGTCGGAGATGCTGAAGACCTTCAACTGCGGCGTCGGCATGGTGGTGGTGACGCCGCCCGCGGCGGTCGCGACGGTGACGCGCGTGCTCGAGGAGGCCGGCGAGTCGGTGCGCGAGATCGGCCGCGTGATCGCGGGCGGCACCGGCGTCAGCTACAGCGGCGCGCTCGCCTGAGCCGCCTCACTCGCGCGGCAGCCGCGCCTCCAGCGCGGTGAGGAAGCCGCGCAGGATCTGCACTTCACTATCGATGAGCCCGGCGCGGCCGCAGAGCCGCGACAGGCGCCGTTCCAGGAGCTTCGGTCGCGCCGGGTCGTGGAAACCGACCGTGGTCATCACCGCGAGACAGTGTTCCAGGAGGCCCGCCACCTCGTCGGCACGCGCGGCGCGCTCGCTCGCACGCCGGCCGCGACGCGGCTGGACGCTGTCCCGCGCGTGGCGCGCGGCGAACATCTCGTAGGCAATCACCTGTACGGCCTGGGCGAGATTCAGCGAGCTGAAATCGGCGACCGTCGGAATGGCGATCAGGCGCTGGCACAAATCGAGATCGGGGTTGCTCAAGCCCGTGCGCTCGGGGCCGAATACCACGGCCACTTCGCCCTCGGGAAGGGCCGCGACTTCGGCGGCCGCCTCGCGCGGCGTGACGGTCGGCCAGTCGACGCGACGGCCGCGCGCGCTGCTGCCGTAGACCCGCGACGCGCCGACCAGGGCCTCGGCCAGGGTCCCATGCACGGTGGCGCGCTCGAGCAGGTCGGCCGCGCCGACGGCGAGCGCGGTGGCCTGCGCATCGGGAAAGCGCTCGGGCGCGACCAGGCGCAGATCGGTCAGCCCCATGGCCTTCATCGCGCGCGCCGCGGAGCCGATGTTGCCGGGATGGGAGGTCTCCACCAGCACCACGCGCATGCGTACCCCGGCCGGGCTGTTGGTCGCGACGTCCGCCTTGCTCAAGGGTCTGGCACCGACTATCGGTTAGAATCCCGGCATTCTATCCAATCGCCGGATCGCGCCATGCATCCCATGCTCAACATCGCCGTGCGCGCCGCTCGCCGCGCCGGCACCATCATCGTGCGCGGCCAGGCCCGGCTCTACGAAGTCAAAGTCAGCAAGAAGGGCCCGCAGGACTACGTCACGCAGGTCGACAAGGACGCCGAGGCGGCGATCATCGACACGCTGCGCACCGCCTATCCCGATCATGCCGTGCTCGCCGAGGAGTCGGGCGGCTCGGGTGAATCGGACTATGAGTGGATCATCGATCCGCTGGACGGCACGCTGAATTTCATGCACGGCTATCCGCAGTACGCGGTGTCCATCGCGCTCGCCGTCAAGGGCCGCGTCGAGCAGGGCGTGGTCTACGATCCGCTGCGCGACGAACTCTTCACCGCCACGCGCGGCGCGGGCGCGCAGCTGAACGGCCATCGCCTGCGCGTCAGCCGCACGCCGCACCTCGAGGACGCGCTTCTCGCGACCGGCTTTCCGGTGCGGCGCAAGGCCGAGGTGAAACCCTTCGTGGCGTCCTTCGGCGCGGTGCTGGAACGCTGCGCCGACGTGCGTCGCGCGGGCGCCGCGGCCCTCGATCTCGCGCACGTCGCTTGCGGCCGGCTGGACGGCTACTGGGAGTTCGGCCTCAAGCCCTGGGACATCGCAGCGGGCGGACTGATCGTGCAGGAGGCCGGCGGCCTCATCGGTGACGCCGACGGCAGCGAGAACCATCTCGAGCGCGGCGACATCGTCGCGGCCAATCCCAAGATCTTCCGCCAGCTGCTGGTGATCCTCGCCAGGCGCGAGGGCGGACGGTCGGCGGTCGTCGACGCGCGCTGAGGCCACGTGAACGCGACCATGGACAAGGTCAGCATCGTCCTGCCGGCGAAGAACGAGGCGGTCGGCCTGCGCAAGCTGCTGCCGCGCCTGCGCGAACTGCAGCCGACCGCGGAGATCATCGTGGTCGATGACGGCAGCAGCGACGACACCGTGGCGGTATGCGAAGCGGCCGGCGTTCGCTGCCTGTCTCACCCCTACTCCATCGGCAACGGCGCGGCCATCAAGACCGGCGCGCGCAACGCGCGCGGCGACATCATCGTGTTCATGGACGCCGATGGTCAGCACGACCCGGCGGTGATCGACGCCCTGCTCGCCTGCATGGCCCAGGGCTACGAGATGGCGGTCGGCGCGCGCAGCACCGACTCCCACGCCTCCGGCCATCGGCGCGCCGCGAACTGGCTGTACAACCATCTCGCGAGCTACATGACCGGGCGCCCGGTGCTCGATCTCACCTCGGGCTTTCGCGCGGTGCGGCGCCGGCATTTCCTGCGTTTTCTCTACCTGCTGCCGAACGGCTTCTCCTATCCGACCACCAGCACCATGGCGTTCTTCCGCGCCGGTCTGCCGGTCGCCTACGTGCCGATAGTCGCGGGCCGGCGTGAGGGCCGCAGCCACATCCGCCTGCTGGAGGACGGCCTGCGCTTCTTCATGATCATCCTGAAGGTCGGCGCGCTGTTCTCACCCATGCGCCTGTTCCTGCCGGTCAGCCTGCTGATCTTCCTGCTAGGCCTCGGCTACTACGGCTTCACCTACGCCACCGAACACCGCTTCACCAACATGTCGGCGCTGCTCATCACCACCTCGGTGACCACCTTCCTGATCGGTATCCTGGCGGAGCTGGTCTCGGCCCTGCACTACAAGGAAGCCGACGCCGAGCGCCGTCTGCTGCGCCGGCCACCGCCCAAGGACTGATGTCGGCGGCTCAGCGCGGCGCGTCGAGCGCGCGTGCGAGGCCCGCTTCGATCTGCGCGAAATCCGCACGCTGCTCGCGGGCCAAGACGCGGCCCTCGTCAAGCCAGCGCCGTCCCGCCGCCCGGTCTCCCATCGCGAGCGCCACTTCCGCCGCCAGGTAGCGCGGCATGGGATCGCGCGGCGCGATACGCATTGCGATCTCGGCCGCCTTGGCGGCGTCGGCGAACTCGCCGCGCGCGAGACGCAGCTTCAGCGTGTGCACGTAGAGTCGCAGCCGCGTGGGCGTGCTCATCGGTCGATCGCGCACCGCCTCCAGGGCGGTGAGCAGCGCACCCTGCTCGATGCCGCAGGCGGCGGCGCCGCGCTCGGCCAGCCACAGCAGGATCTCGAGCGACATGTCGTCCGGCCGCGCCAGGCGCGCGGCGGCGGCCAAGGCCGAGGCGGGATCGGCATGGCCTTCGCGCAGACACGCGAGGCGCAGCCGATGCAGGCGCGCCGCCGCATCCTGGTCATCGCCGAGCACGGCCTCGGCGAGATCCGAGCGCCGCTGCGCCAGCAGCCATTCCACCAACTGGGCCCGCGCGCGGGGCGAGTGCGGATGGGCGGTGTGCATGGCGGCGTAGAGCCGACCCGCGTCGCCCCAGGTGGGCGTCATGCTCACCGTCACGCCGAGATAGAGCAGCGCCGGCAGCGCGCCGAGCGCGAGGCCTCGGCGCGCGCCGAGGCCGGCCGCCAGCGCCGCGACCAGCGCGAGCAGCACGCCGGCGGACGGCAGGTAGTTGCGGTGCTCGAAGGCGAGTTCCAGCGGGAACACGCTCGATTCCAGCGCGTGACCGACGTAGAAGAGCGCGAGCCCCAGCGCCACCAGCGGCAGGCGCCGCCTGAGCGCGACCATCAGTCCCAGCAGGCCCAAGTGCAGCGCGAGCGCCAGCCAGGTGAAGGCAGTCGGCGGCCAGTGCGCGATGGCCATGTCGTCATGATGAAACCCGAGCGCGCCGCGCCGCGGCGCGACTATCCAACCCAGGTAGTCCAGGAGCACGCGCGCCTCGGTGAGCAGGCGCTCGAGCGGACCGAATGCACGCAGCGCATAGGGGTTCAGGATGAGACGCTGCCAGTGGGTCGCGAGCACGAAGAGTGCGCCGGCGGCCGGCGCCAACGTCGCGGCCGGCAGCAGGATTCGCAGCCAGCGGGGCCGCGCGCGCTCGGCGTAGACGGTGAACTCCAGCGCGGCGAGCAGGTAGGGCGTCAGGAGCCCGCTCTCCTTGGCGAACGCGGCGAGCGGCGCGGCTACGAACCAGGCAACCAGGATCAGCGTGCGGCCGGCGCGGGTCTCCGCGCCGCGCTCGCGACCGCGCGCGTGCAGCAGCAGCGCGAGCAGTCCGAACAGCGTGGCCAACTGGGTCATGCGCTGCGCGAGGTACATCACCGTGCTGACCTGCAGCGGATGCAGAAGCCACAGCGCGGCGACCAGCAGGCCGGCCGGCGCCGCCGGCAGCGACGGCCGCGCGGCCCGCGCCACGGTGACGACCAGCGCGCCCAGCAGCACACCGGTCAAGAGGTGCAGTGCGAGGTTGGTCGCCTTCCAGGTGCGCAGATCGGCGCTCGCGACCGCGTTGCCGATGAAGCTCGCCATCGCGACCGGACGTCCCAATGGACCGGTATTGCTGATGAGGAGATCGCGCCACGGCTGGCCATCGGCGCGCGCCGCGAGCAACGGCTCGATCACGCCGTGGTCGTCCAGCAGCAGCGGGCCGGACAGCGCCGGCAGGTAGACCCAGGTGGTGAGCGCCAGCAGGCCGGCCCAGGCGAGCAGCCACGGCGCGTGAACGCGGCTCACCTCAGGGCGCCCCGTCGCCGACGTGGGCCACGGCCCGCAGACGCGCGCGCAGCGCGCGCGCGGTGAAGGCGCTGGTCCAGTCGAGACGTTCGAGCGCGGCCGTGGCGGTGGCGCGCGCCTCGGCGTGCAGCCCGGCCACCGCCTGCAGTTCCGCCAGGCGCGCGGCGAGTGCGAGATCGTCCGGCGCCGCGGCCACCAGGTCAGCCATGATCGCGACCGCGGCCTTGGGATCGCCGAGCACACGCGCGTACCACACCGCCAGCCATTCGAGGATGCGGGCGCGCCCCCTGACGCTGAGTCCGGGCCGCGCCAGCAGCGCGCGCAGCAGGCGCTGCGTGGCTTCGGCATCCACGCGGCAGCCGTGGTAGCCCTGGCACAGCACCAGGTCGCGAAACACCTCGGCGCCGAGGTGTTCGTGGGGATGGCTCGCGATGCGCGGGATCAGGCGCGCCTGCGCCGGCGCGTCACCGCGCTCGATGGCGAGCTTGAGCAGCGACTCGAGCGGCAGCGAAGGATGGGGGGCGAGTTCGGCCGCGCGCGCCAGCGCGGTGAGCGCGGCCCGCTCCCGCGCCGGATCGCCGCCCATATCGGCGAGCGCCAGGCGCGCGGACTCGTACCACAGGCGCGGCGAGTCCGCGTGGTGCTCGAGTTCATAGGCCAGCTGGCGCGGCGGCGAACGCCACAGCGCCGCGCGCTGCAGGGTGAGCGCGGCGGCGAGCGCCACCAGCACGGCGGCGACCACGCGCGCCATGCCGGGCTTGTCGAGCGCGCCGGCGAGCGGGATGCCGACGAGCAGCAGCGGCCCGAGCATGGGCAGGTAGTTGCGATGCTCGTAGAGCGGCTCGAGGGGAAACACGCCAGCTTCCAGCGCGTGGCCGCACAGGAACCACAGCCAGCCGAAGGCGAGCCACGGTCGCGCGCGGCGCACGCCGGGGACGAGCACCCCGACGGTGATCACGAGCAGACCGAGGGCGGCGAGCAGCGTGGTCGGCGGCGAGAGCGGGCCGCGGGAGACGGTGAAGTCGTCGTGGAACAGCGCAAGCGAGCCGGGCAGGGGCGCCAGGATCATGGCGAGGTACTGCCACAGCACTCGCGTCTCGGTCCATAAGCGCTCCACCAGGTCGAACTCGCGGCCGGCGAAGCCGCGCATCACGTAGGCGATCACGGCGGGACCCTGAACCGCCAGCGCGACGGCGACGATCGCACCCAGCCACAGCCAGCCGCGTATCGGCCAGGCGCGCGCCGGCGTGCGCAGTACGAAGGTCTCGAGCAGCAGGAACCAGAGCGGCAGGCACAACGCCGTTTCCTTCACCAGCACGGCGGCCGTGCCTGCCGACGCGACCGCCAGCCACGAGCCCCGCAGCGGCGCCTGGCCGGCGCACTGTCGCTGCCGCGCGCCGAGATAGAGCCACAGCGTCAGCAGCGCGAAGGTCGCCGACAGCGAGGTCATGCGTTGCACGACGTAGAGCACGGCGGTCAGGTTGAGCGGATGGGCGGCCCACAGCGCGGCGAGCGCGAGGGGCAGGCCGGCGGGCGCGCGC
>JAIEQK010000023.1 GCA_019747795.1 Gammaproteobacteria bacterium
CGCCGCGACGCTCGGCCTGGACGAGGTGCACGCCGGCCTGCGGCCGGAGGACAAGCTCGCGCTGGTGGAACGGCTGCAGGCGGAAGGCCGCGTGGTGGCGATGGCCGGCGACGGCATCAACGACGCGCCGGCCCTGGCGCGCGCGACGGTCGGCATCGCCATGGGCACCGGCACCGACGTCGCCATGCAGAGCGCGGCGGTGACCCTGGTGAAGGGTGACCTGCGGGGCATCGCGCTGGCCCGCGCCTGTGCGCGTGCGACGATGGGCAACATGCGCCAGAACCTGTGGTTCGCGTTCGCCTACAACGCGCTCGGCGTGCCGCTCGCGGCCGGCGTGCTCTATCCCCTCACCGGCTGGCTGCTGTCGCCCATGATCGCCGCGCTCGCGATGAGCCTGAGCTCGGTGTCGGTGATCGGCAACGCGCTCAGGCTGCGCAAGACGCGCCTGTAGGTCGGACTTCAGTCCGACATTCGATTCCAGAGCCTCTGATAAAGGCGCGAAGTGAATGTCGGACTGAAGTCCGACCTACAGGGCATCATCCGCAGTACGTCTTGTACAGGAATCTCAGCAGCTTCTTCACCTCGCCCTCGGGCAGTGCGTAGTACACCGTCTGACCTTCCCGCCGGGTGCTCACCAGGCCGTCGCGCCTGAGCAACGCGAGCTGCTGGGACATCGCCGGTTGACTCAGATCGAGCGCGGCGGCGAGTTCACCCACCGCCTTCTCGCCCTCGACCAACTGGCAGAGCGTCAACAGCCGATGCTTGTGCGACAGCGACTTCATCAGTTCGCTGACGTGTTCGGCCACCGCTTCCATGTCTTTTACATGCATGAAAGCATATATACGTATATCCACATATAGGTGTCAACGCGCGGTTTGCCTAAGCTGGCCTCGAAGCCAAGCGCCCATGAAGGAGGCTCCCATGTCCGCACGCGTCCAGGCATTCTTCGACCCCGCCACCTACACCGTCACCTACGTGGTGGCCGACCCGGCCTCGCGCCACTGCGCGCTGGTGGACACGGTGCTCGACTACGATCCGAAGTCGGGTCGCACCAGCACCAAGTCGGCCGACGAGGTCATCGCCTTCGTCGAGGCGGAGCGCCTGACCGTCGACTGGATCCTGGAGACCCACGCCCACGCGGATCACCTCTCCGCCGCGCAGTACCTGAAGCAGCGTCTCGGCGGCAAGGTCGCCATCGGCGAATTGATCACGCGCGTGCAGGCCGGCTTCAAGCGGCTGTTCAACGAGGACGAGCGCTTCGCCACCGACGGTTCGCAGTTCGACCACCTGTTCAAGGACGGCGAGGCCTTCCAGGTCGGTGAACTGACCGGCCGCGTGCTCCACACCCCCGGACACACGCCCGCCTGCATCAGCTACATCATCGGCGGTGAGTGCTTCGTCGGGGACACGCTGTTCATGCCGGACTACGGCACGGCGCGCTGCGACTTCCCCGGCGGCAATGCCGCGGAACTCTATCGCTCGATCAAGAAGATCCTCGACCTGCCGCCCGACACGCGGCTGTGGATGTGCCACGACTACCTGACGCCGACTCGCGACCATCACGCCTGGGAGAGCACCGTGCGCGAGGAGCGCAAGCACAACGTGCACGTGCACGACGGCATCGAAGAGCAGGAGTTCGTGAAACTGCGCCAGGCGCGCGACGCGACCCTCGCCATGCCCGTGCTGATCCTGCCCGCCGTGCAGATCAACATGCGCGCCGGGCACAAGCCGCCACCGGAAGCGAACGGCGTCTCCTACCTCAAGATCCCGCTGGACGTGCTGTAGGTCGGACTTCAGTCCGACATTCGGCCATGCATGGCAGGTTGAAACCCGCCTTGTAGGGCCGATTTCAATCGGCCGTGTACGGCGCCGACGATAGCGTCGTGCATGGCGGGTTGAAACCCGCCCTACGCAGATGCGGTCGTAGGGCGAATTGGTTCACACACCTATGGCGCTCGTCGAAGCGCCATACATTGGCGGGTTGCCGCCGAAAGCGGGACAAGAAACGGAGTTCGCGCGCCACGCGTCCCACCTAATCTGCGCTCCTCACGTACTCACGAGGAGCGCCACCATGAATCATCGTCACGAACTCGCCCTGGCCGTCGCGCTCGGCAGCGCCGCGCTGCTCAGCTGGGCGCTCATGATCTACATGCTGCAGAGCCAGCTACGCGTGCCCCTGATGGCATGACGCGAAACATCCACCGAGGCGCCGCGCAGGGCGGCGCCTCGCCGGCTCACGCCCGCCCCGTCGACCCCCCATCCACGCACAGCACCGTGCCCGTGCAATAGGAAGCCTCGTCGGAGGCGAGGTACAGACAGGCGTAGCCAACCTCCTCCACCGTCGCCGGGCGCCCCATCGGCGCGACCAGCTTGGGGTTCTCCGGGGAGAAGAGCTGGTCGAGCACCATCTCGACCATCTGGGTCTTCACGAAGCCCGGCGCGACCACGTTCACGCGGATGCCGTCATCGACGTAGGCCACCGCCATCGAGCGCGAGAGATTGATGATCGCGCCCTTGGTGGCGGTGTAGGTGTGGGCATCGGGCGCACCGCCCAGGCCGAAGATGCTGGCGACGTTGACGATCGCGCCTTTCTTCTGCGCCTTCATCTGGCGCAGCGCGATGCGGCACACGTAGAACACGCTGTCGAGGTTGATGGCCATCACCTCGCGCCACTTGTCGACCGGCGTCGTGTCCACCGGGTCCATGGAGCCGGGACTCTGCAGCTTGTAGCTGTAGCCGACGCCCGCCGCGTTCAGCAGGATGTCGATGCGGCCGTATTCCTCGATGCACTTCTGCACCGCCGCCTCGGCACGCTCGGGTAGTGACAGGTCAGCGCTGTATACGCTGCCCTTGCCGCCCACCGCGTGGACCTGCGCGAGCGTCTCGTCGAGATTCGCCTGGGTGCGCGCCACGCCGAACACGGTCGCCCCTTCCTTCGCGAACATGCTCATGCAGGCGCGGCCGATGCCGGCGCCGGCACCGGTGATGAGTGCGATTTTTCCTTCCAGACGTCCCATGGTGAACCTCGTAAAGCAAGCGAAGGCCCTGTAGGTCGGACTTCAGTCCGACATTCCGTCCCAGGGCGTCGAGCGGAGCAAGATAAATGTCGGACTGAAGTCCGACCTACAGTTTCCTTAGTTTCAGCTCGTAGCCCGCGGCCGCGATCTCCACCACCGGCGAGCGCGCCAGCTTCATCAGCCGCGCGACCTGGTCGAGCTCCGGCGTGGACAACAGGGGGTAGCTGGTCTTCACCGGACCGGCGGCGCGCATGCGCGCGAGATCGGCTTCCGGCACCAGCGCGCGCAGGATGAGCTCGTCGTCGTTGTCGACGTCATAGCGCTTGCGCAGCTCCTCGATGGTGGGCTGCTCGGGCGGCTCGGCGAGAATGTCCTTGGCGCGCGGCGCGGCCATGATGCGGTCGAGGATGTCCGGCTCGATGGGCGCGACGGTCTGGCCGTAGTAGCCGGCGGCGTACTGGATGACCTCGTCCGGCACCACGCTGTAGCGCTTGCCGGTCACGATGTTCAGCACCGCCTGGATGCCGACCAGCTGGCTGAAGGGCGTCGCCATGCCCGGATAACCGAGTTCACGACGCACGATGGCGGTCTCCTCGAACACCTCTTCCAGCTTGTCCGACATGCCGTGCTTGGCGAGCTGGGCGCGCAGCGTGCCGACCATGCCGCCCGGGATCTGGTGATCGACCGACAGCACGTCGTACTCCGCGAACTGGTTGACCAGGTAGCCAGCGGCGTGGCCGACCTTCTCGAAGTGGTCGGCGATGGGCGCGAGCAGCTTCTCGTCGATGTCGTGGGTGTGCCCACGTCGAGTCACGTTGCGCGCCATCACCTCGATGGACGGCACCGCGGGCCCGTTGGCGAGCGGCCGTGTGCTGGTGTGCAGGATGTTCACGCCGCACTCGATGCCGGCCAGATAGGCCTGCACGGACTGGCCGAGGCGGTTGTTGGAATGGAGTTCCAGCGGTCGCCCGCCGATGCGCGCAACGATGGCCGGCACCAGGGTCTTGATGCGCTCGGCGTCCAGCACGCCGGCGGTGTCGTAGAGCAGGATGGTGTCGATGTCCGGCGAGGCGGCGATCTGCGCGGCCTTCTCGGCGAAGTACTCGTCGGAATGCACCGGGCTCAGGGTGTACATCACCGTGCCCGCGACCTCGGAACCGTAAGCCTTCGCAATCTTCGCGAGCCGGTGCATCTTGTCGATGTTGAACAGCACGTCGTAGATCCAGAAGGAACGGCAGCCATGCTCGTTCAGCTGGCGGATCCAGGCGTCCATCAGTGCGTCCGGGGTGACGCTGAAGGTCACCGCGGCGTTCGAGCGCATGCCGGCGCGGAGCTTCGAGCGCGGCATGGACTGCACCAGGAGATCCAGCCCCTCCCACGGATTCTCGCGGCACTCGCGAATGAGCACCTCGAACTGCGAGGAGCCGGTCAGGTCCACCACCCGGTAGCCGACGCGGTCTATGAGCGGCGTCACCGGCAGCGCCATGCCGGCGGTCATGCGCATGCCCCACAGGCTCTGCTGCCCGTCGCGCATGGTCTCGTCGAGAAATTCTACGTGGGCCATGTCAGCAGCGTCGGTCCTGGCTCATTCTTCCCGCACGTTGCCGGTCAGGCGCAGCAGGTCCTCGTGCAGTTCGAACCACACGGTGTGATAGCTGTCGAGCTTGGCGTCCGACACCCACGCGATGTCGCCGTCCTCGGCCTTCTCCAGCGCCGCGGTCAGCTTGTCGCTGTAGACCTTGAGGCGCGGCTCGCCGGCGCAGAGCTTCTTCAGGATCGGCTCGAAGCGCTCGTGCAGGTCCCCGAGCTTGCCGATCACCTGGGCGTCGTAGGCCTTGTTCGAATGATCGTTGGCGACGCGCTTGCCGCCCACTTCCAGGGTCTGCCAGTCGGTGATGACCTGCTTCAGATCCTTGTTGATGACCTCGAAGCGCTGGTAGGCGGCGATGAAGTCGGCATTCGCGCGCAGCGCGTCGTTGAAGCGCGAGTACTCGCCGGCCAGCATCATCTGGCCACAGGGCGTCAGCATGTACTTGCCGTCCACCTCGGCCACCCGGCCGCCGGTCACGGCGCCAGCCAGCACCGCCTGCACCTTGGCCAGCGGCAGGCCGGCGAGGCCCGCGACGGCCGCGGCGTCACCATGTTTGCGGATCGCGACGCCGTGCATCACGCGATGAAGATCGGTCGCCATGCTCATCTCCTCAGCCCTTGGCGCGCAGCGCTTCGATGTCGGCGCGGGTCAGCCCCGCGCCCTTGCCCTTCAACAGCCGCGAGTGCTGCTGCTCGAGCTTGAACAGTTCATCGGCGAGCGGCGTGTCATAGTGGTACTTGACCCAGTCGGTGCACAGGAAGCGGAACTTCTCGTTGCAGGGATCCGGCACGAACTCGCGGCTGCGGCGGTTGTACTCCTCCTGGCTGAGCACGCCCTGCGAGGTGCGGTAGCGATCCACCTTGGCCGGCAGGTTGCTCGCGCCGGGCCGCATCGGCCCGACGGTCGGCGCGTAGTCCTTGTCCTGCAGCATGGAGTACGGGAAGTAGGACAGCGCGCGGCGCGGCAGGTCGGTGTGCTGCATCATGTAGTAGTCGTGCATGCGCTGGCTGGGGGTCGAGATGTAGCCGACCAGTTCGCCCAGGAACAGGTTGCCGTACTCGTCGTTCAGGAGCGGGCGGAAGCGCTCGGTGCGCTCGTCGATCATCATCCAGTCGTTGACGTCGTAGCAGCCGGCGATGTGCGCCATCTCCTTGGCGATGGCGAAGTACACCAGCGCGCCGGCGTCGAGCTGCTGGTCGCGGGTCCAGCCGGCCATCTGCTCCCACAACTTGGCGGTCGCGGCCTTGATGCGCGCCGTCAGGTCATTGAAGGTGGCGGTCAGTTCCTCGCGGCTGCCCATGCCGACCGGGAGCGGTACATGGGTCAGGTTGTCCTGGGTGTAGAGCCCCACGGCCACGATGTGTTCGGGCTTCATCTCCGGCTCGGACTCGAAGGACCCCCAGTCGTCCAGCAGCGTGATGTGGATGCCTTCCAGCATCATGGTCACGGTGAGATTGTTGTAGGGGATGTCCTGGCCGACGCCGTCCAGCCACGGGTAGTCGTGCTCGGCGAGCTCGCGGAATTCGCGCACCAGCATCTCGCGCGTGTCCGAGATCTTGTACGGACCGTGGTTGTGGGTGGTGACGCGGCACTCGCAGGACACCAGGAAACCGTACTGTGCGATGGTCGCCATGAAGTTCTGCGCGGCGGTGTGCAGCTCGTCGCCGATGCGACACTCGAAGGCGTCGGCGTGGTACACCTGCAGGCGCTGCTCGGGCAGGATCTGGCCGCGATGATTGGCCATGCGGTTGGTCAGGTTGCCGTTGTTGCGATGCCAGGACAGCTGGAAGCGCTTCCAGAAGTCCATCACGTAGACCACGTCGTCGACCGCGTCGGTCGGCTTGATCACGCCCCAGTTGATCAGCATCTCGCGGCCGAGGAGATAGAAGCACGGAATGGTCCAGGCGACGATCTTGATGCCGCTGTTGCGCGCGCGGTCACCGATCTCCTCGGCCGACATGTGTTCCTCGATCTTCTTCAGCAGCATCGCGTAGCGGTAGAAGCAGTTGAGGTAGGAGAACAGGATGTAGGCCGAGACCGGGAAGATCTTCGACTCCTGCACCGTGCGCGTGGCGCACAGCCAGTAGGTCTCGTCGGCGTTCTGCTGGATGAGACTGTTGGTTTCCAGAAGCTGGGCGTAGGTGAGTTCTTTGCCGGCCATCGTGGTCGTTTCCTGGGTGGTGCCGCGCAAGCGCGGGGTCAAGCCTTGGTCAGGCGCCAGACGCGCGCGGAGGCGTCGATGCCATGGGCGTAGTCCTCGCCGGTCTTGGCGCGCGCGGAGATCTCCACCTCCACGCGGTCACCGTCCTTGATGCCGGACAGGCGCGAGTTCATCAGGCAGGGAATGCCGTACTCGCGCGTCAGGATGGCGAGGTGGGAACGCGTGGTGCCGCCGGCGCACAACACGCCCTTGAAGCCCTCCAGTACCGGCGCGGTCAGCGTGCCGCCGGAGTCGTCGACGATGGCGATGGTGTCGGGCGGCACGCCCTTGGTCAGGTACTCCAGCACCTTGTCGCTGGTGCGCACGTAGCGCGCGATGCCGGTGAGGTTCTTCTCGTAGGTCACGACGTTGTCGCCGGCGCCGCGCAGCTCGCGGCCGTCGGCATCGGGCGCGGCGGTCGGCGCCCCCTCGTGCTCGAAGCTGAAATCGGGATTGTCGAGGCCGGCGTCCTTGTAGGCGTTCGGCCGTTCGATGGCCGAGGACATCGCGGACGGCGTGAAGCGGTAGCCGAGCGCCAGCAGCTGCGCCTCGATGGCCTCCATGTCGGCCTTGGTGAGCACCGCCTCGTCGGGGCCGAACACGAACTCGCGCCACGGCCGGCCAGCCGCGGCGAAGCGCTTGCGCACCAGGTCCTTGACCATGCTGTTGTAGGCCTCGACCGCCGCGAACTCCGACTGGTAGCCGTACTTGTCGCTGTCGACCATGAGCTTGGCCATCGCTGCCCCCCTTGAATGCTGTGTGACGTCAGACGGTGAAATGATCGCGCAGCCGCGCGAGCTCCGCGGGCCCGAGTCCGTAGAGATCGGACAAGAGGCCTTCCACCGAGCCGTGGTCGGCCTCGATCGCGGCGAAGGCGGATTGTAAATAGCTTTCGTCGGTTTCCAGAAGCGGCATGATCAGTCGTCGCGCCACCTCTTCGCTGGATTTCCGCACCTCGTACTTGACCAGCACGCGCGGGATCTCCGCCTCGGCGGGGAAGTAGCGCCGCGAGAGCATGAAGTCGTGATGAATGGTGGCGCGCGGCACGCCGAGCGCGGACAAGAGCAGGACGCTCGCGAGCCCGGTGCGCTCCTTGCCGGCCGAGCAGTTGATCAGGACCGCCTCGCGCGGCGCCGCGAGCAGGATCTCGAACAGCCGCGTGAGACGCGGCGCGCCGGTGCGCACCAGCGCCTGCATCATGTCGCGCAGCGCCGCGCGCACCTCTTCGGGATCGTCGGTGGCCGCGAACAGGCGATGGAAGAAGAAGCGGTCGCCGATGCCGGGCGGAATGCCGAGCACTTCCAGCAGGGGATCGCCCGGCAGCGCGAGCGCCTCGGACTGCCGCTCCTCGTGCATGCGGAAATCGCAGACGGTACGGATATCGAGCGCGGCGAAGTCGGCCAGCCCCTGCGCGCTCAGGTTGGCCATGTGGCCGGAGCGGAACAGGGCGCCCCAGCGCACCCGGCGTCCATCGACCGTGGCGTAGCCGCCCAGGTCGCGGAAGTTGACGCTGCCGGCGAGCGGCACGTCGCGCTGCGCGACCATCACCGGTGGGCCGTCCTCGCGTTCGAGCAGGAAGTACGCGCGCGGCGCCGGCAGCGTCACCTCCACCGCGTCCCGCGCGTCCCGCGCCAGCGGAGTTCCGCGCGCGATGTCCGTCGGCCGCGCCGCGCCGTACACGGTCACCGGCCCGCGGCTGAACGCTGGTGTCCAGCTGAGCGCCCAGCGGCCTTCCGGCCGCGCGCTCACCTCGACCGCCACCACGGCGTCGGGCACGTCTCTCTGCTGCATGTTCTCTCCCCCGTCCACCAGGTGCGCGTGGCGCCGGACCGCGGCCGCGCGGGCTTCCATGGCGGGTGAGCGTCTGGGACGAAGGCGCCTGCGCGGCGCGCTCGATCCTCGAGGATGGGGCCGGCAGACGCGGCGGACCGGCCGTGACCCGCGGATGCGACGCACGCGTCCCCGCTCCCCGCGATGGACGCGCATTCTGGCACGGAGGCGACGCCTGCCGCGAGGCGCAAGCTCACCGAGCGCCGCGCAACGCGGCGCGTGAGGCTTAAGGGCCGGCGGCGACCGCGAAGCGCGCGGCGCACACCAGGAGTCCCAGCAGTATCCAGGGCACCAGCCAGTGACCGCGTGGCCGGTTGCCGCCCGTCGCGCCGTCGCCGGCGCTCTCGACCTCCCGCTCCTGAACCCGACCCCGAATGCGACCGATAGTGCCGTGCATGGTGGCCCTCCTGCGGGGAGCGATGTTCCCGCTCCGATGCTGCAATGCGAATGCCAGGCGGGCTCGATCGTGAAAAAGCGTGACGCACTCCACAGGCCTGGCGGTGGCAGGCCGTGCCCAGCGCGGTAGCACGCCTCGCGATCAGGCACGCCGGCCGGGCCCGGCACGGTGCTGGTGCGCGCCGCGAGCGGCCTCCGTATAGTGCCGCGAGTCCCGAGGAGCGCCTGTGATGCACTTTCCCACCACCCCCGGTCTGCACGATGTCGAGACGACGCTCGCCGACGGTCGCGCCGCGCGCTACACCCTGTCGGTCCCTGTTGCCGGCCATGGCGCGCCGCCGCTGGTACTGGTGCTGCACTACGGCGGCACACCCACGCGCTTCTACGGCCGGCCACTGGTCGAGCACCTGTTCGAACCGGCGCTGCGCGCGCTGTCGCCGGTGCTGGTGGCGCCGGAGTCGCGCAACGGCCAATGGCACAGCGAAGAAAACGAGGCCTTCGTCATGGCCCTGCTGGACGGCGCCCTCGCCGCCTACGGCGCGGATCCCGCGCGCGTGGTGGTGGCCGGCTACAGCATGGGCGCGATCGGCACCTGGCACTTCCTCGAGCACTACCCGGAACGCTTCAGCGCGGCGCTGCCGGTGGCCGGCTACCCGCAGCGCGAACTCGACACCACGCTGCCGGTGCACGCCTACCACAGCGAGAGCGACGAACTGTTTCCCTTGGCCCCGCTCGCCGCGCGTCTCGACGCGCTGAGTGCGGCCGGCAAGCCGGTCACGCTCACGACCGCGGCGGTCAACGGTCACTTCGACGTGAACGGCTACGCGCCGGCGCTGGCGGCGAGCGCCGCCGCCTGGCTGGGCAAGGTCTGGGGCGGCTAGCGCACGGCAAGTCGCCACGACGGGCCTGTCCGACCCGCTCGTCGCCGCCTGTACGCCCGCGCGAACGCCTGCCTACAATGCCGGCAGACTAATCGGCGCTGGAGACCATGACGGGCGCGCGTCGTATCGAGAGTTTCGGCTTCGAGCCCGGCTACGTACTCGCCGGCAAGTACCGCGTCATTGCCCTGCTTGGGCGCGGCTGGGAGGCCGAGGTCTACAAGATCGCCGAACTCGGCACCGGCATCGAACGCGCCGCCAAGCTGTTCTTTCCCTATCGCAACCCGCGCAACGCCGCGGCGCGGCGCTACGCGCGCAAGCTGCACAAGCTGCGCCACTGCCCGATACTCATCCAGTACCACACCCAGGACGTGATCGAGCACCAAGGACAGCGCGTCACCGTGCTGGTCTCGGAGTTCGTCGAAGGCGAATTGCTCGAACACTGGATCCAGCGCCAGCCCGGCCATGCGCTGCACAGCTTCGAGGCGCTGCACATGCTGCACAGCCTGGCGAGCGGTATCGCCGACATCCATCGCGCGCGGGAGTACCACGGCGATCTGCATACCGAGAACGTGATCGTGCGCCGCCACGGCCTCGGCTACCAATTGAAGCTGATCGATCTCTACCAGTGGGGCGCGCCGCGGCACGAGAATATCCACGGCGACGTCTGCGACCTGGTGCGGCTGTTCTACGACATGCTGGGCGGCGCGCGTCGCTACGCGCGCCAGCGCGAAGAGATCAAGGCCGTGTGCTGCGGTCTCAAGCGCTCGCTCATCCTGCGCAAGTTCAAGACCGCGGGACAGCTGCGCGATTACCTGGAGAACATGCGCTGGGGGTGAAGCACGGCGCTCAACGAGCAAACGGCTCGATGCGGAAGTCCCACGCCGGCCCGATCGCTGCCCCGCCCGCTCTTCGATTGAGGGCAGCGCTCGGATAGGGCGCGACTCGCACTGTCTTGCGTCCGACCGACGCCAGCCAAAGGCGGCGGTCACGGTAATAGGCGCCTACCTCGGCATCCTCCGCGAGTCCGAGGGACCGGCACCAGACGATCGGAGACGCGTCGATGTCCGCCGCGTTGTATACCCACTCGTCGGTAAAATCGTGTCCGCGCTCGTACACTACGAACACCACGTCAGCGCCGTCGAGTTCGGCGAGTCGCGCCTGCAGCTGGGCGCGCGGGGTCGGCGCCATCATCAGCGGACGGTACGGGGGTAACGGATGGAAGACGTGGAGCACCGACGCACTCCCGCCAAGGACCAGAAACAGCGCCAGCAGGCGGCCGACCGGCAGCGCGCCCCGCGAAAAACTGTTCAGCGTTACGAGGCCCCGGACGATGAGGAACATGAAGAGGCCGGCCGCCGCGCCGACGTAGTGCGGGAAGAAGTACGGGTAGAGCAAGCTGCCCGCGAAGATCGTTCCCAAGGCGGCGACAGCTCCGCGCACCGGCCACTCGCGCCACGCGGCCATGCCGAGCAGAAACGGCAGCGTGAACCAGGGCGTGATGAAGTAGCGCCAGGCGCCGCCGACGAGCGACTTGACGTGAGCGAACGGACTGGCGAAGCGCCGTTCACGGAACTCGCGCTGCCAGCGGTACACCTGCTGCGCCTCCAGGAAGCGATGCTCGGACCGCTCGATGGGCGCCTGGAACGCGAAGCTCTGCGGATAGCCGTTCACCGCCTGGTCGAGCGCCTGCGGAAACGTCAGGAACGAGCCGGTGACGCTGTGATTGTGCCACGCACTCAGCGCGCCGGCCGCGCCTTGCACCAACAACATCGCGACCAGCGCGCCCTTCCAGGGCTGCCCGCGGCGCCGCGCGCGGGCCACTGCCGTGCAGAGCGCGGGCCACACGAACAGACAAGCCACGCTGGATTCGAATGGACGGATCAGCCAGTTCAGGCCCCAGCCGAAGCCCGCGAGTGCGCCAATACCCGACGTCGGCGTCCTCCACAGTCGCGCCAAGGCCCCCCACAGGAGCGCGCCAGAGAACGCCGACAGGCTGCCTCCCCAGTAGCAGTCCATCCAGCCGGCGAAGGCGTAGGCGAAGCCCGTCAGCAGGCCGCCCAACAGCGCCCACGGCGCGGACAGCACGGCAAGCAGCATCCAGGCGACTGCGCCGCACATGAGTCCGTTGGCGAGCAGCACGCCGGCCCACGGCTCACCGAACAGCGCGTGACCGGCGGCGAGCGCGAGGCCTTGACCGAGGGTGTACACCGAGGCGTAGGTCGGTGCCTGGAGCACGTAGATGCTGTCCAGATGGCGCGCAAGCGGATGCGGTGGATTCGCCAAGCGACCTTGCGTCAGGGTATCGGCCACCAACAGGTGGCCGAACTCATCGTGGTACTGAGGTTCCGGAACCGGCAGCCAGGGCAGCAAGGCCAGACGCAGTACTACGCAGCACAGCACGGGGACCGCAATCACCCAGGCGGTCGACGCCGAAGCGAATCGCGCGGCGAGACGCTCGCCGACTCGGGAGATCGCGAGGCGCCCCAGTGTCAGTGTCAGCACGAGGGCTGAAGAGGTCTGAATGACGAGGACGTCCATCCCTGGCACCGGAAAGGTCGAGCGTGCAAGGGTACCATCGCCCGCCGCGGGCGCGCTGCGGCGGCCGGCTGGGGGGAGGCGGCGTCAAGCCGTCCGCGAGCCTGACGGAATAAGCCTCGAGTGACGCGTCAGAGTCCCATCACCCGCCCCACCGCCGCGGTGCGCGTCTCGACGCCGAGCTTCACGAAGATGTGTTCGAGGTGCTTGGTCACCGTGCGCGGGCTGATATCGAGGATGAGCGCGATGTCGCGGTTGGTCTTGCCGGCCACGACCCAGTCGAGCACTTCCGCCTCGCGCGCAGTGAGTCCGTGGCTGGTCATCAGCGCCGCCGCGGACGGCCCCGAGCCGCTCTCCAGCAGCAGCACGTACTCGCCTGCGTCCACGCGTCCGCAGTACTCGAACATCAGCGGTCCCTTCACGCCCTCGGCGCTCCAGGTCGACGGCGCGCCGTCGCCCGCGGCCTGGCGCGCCAGCCACACCTGCGCGGCCGGCGGCAAGGCCTGGCCCATGCCGGCCGCCAGCAGCAATTCGCGGGCGCGGGTGCTGGTGGAGGTGACGAGCCCGTCGTGACGCACCGTGAGCGACGGGCGCGGCAGCGCTTCCACCGTGCCGTGCGCGCGCTTCAAGTCGAGCGAGCGCCCGATGTGGGTGGCGATGCGCGCGAGGATCTCCGCTTCCCGCACAGGCTTGGTCACGTAGTCCACCGCGCCCAGTTCGAAGCCGCGCACCACGTCGGCCGTGTCGGACAGCGCGGTCATGAAGATCACCGGGATCTCGCAGGTGTCGCGCCGCGCCTTCAGGCGATCGCAGGTCTCGAAGCCGTCCATGTCGGGCATCACCGCGTCGAGCAGGATGACGTCGGGCCGCACCAGGTCCAGCTGGCGCAGCGCCGTGTGCCCCGACAAGGCCACCAGCACCTCGTAGCCGGCGTCGGTCAACGCGTCGGACAGGAAGGCGAGATTGGCCGGCGTGTCGTCGACGATCATCACCTGGCGGTGGGTCTCAATGGGCAGGTTCATGGGTCTCTCCAGCGGCGATGAACGCCAACATCTCGGTGAACTGAAAATCCTTGGCGAGCCGCCTGAGCTCCTCGGCGCGCGGCGCCTGGGATGATCCCAGCGCCTCGACCTCGTCGATCGCCCCGAGCACGCCGCGGATATGGCCGATGCGCGCGGCGTGGCTGAGCTTGGCGTGCAGCGCCGCCGGCAGGGCGGGAATGCGCGGGCCGTCCTCTGCCGCCCACGGCGCGCCATGGGCCACGCCGCGCAGCCAGTGCAGCGCGAGGTGATGCTCGAGCTGGCGCAGGAGTTCGTCGTAGTGGACGGGCTTCAGTACGAAAGCATTGGCGCCCGCGTTCAGGCAGGCGGCGCGGGTCTCCTCGAAGCCGTCGGCGGAGACGATGAGAATGGGGCGGCGAAAGCCCTCGGCGCGCAGCCGCCGCGTGAGTTCGAGCCCGCCGGGTTCGCCCATCGCGAGATCGAGCAGCACGGCGTCGAAACGATCCTCGTTCACCTTGCGCGCCGCCTCGGCGCCGTCGGCGGCCTGCACGAGCGTGAAGCCGAGCGGCTCCAACATTCCGCACAGCACCTGGCGATGGGCCGCTTCGTCGTCCGCCACCAGCAGGCGACGACGCGCGCCGCGATAGCCGACCACCGGCGCGAGCGCGCGCGCGCTCGAGCGCACCGCCTGCAGCTTGGGCAGCAGCAGGCGCACACGGAACGCGCTGCCGCGTCCTGGCTCGCTGTCGGCGGTCAGTTCGCCGCCCATCAGCTGGGTGAGCAGGCGCGCGATGGTGAGACCGAGACCCACGCCCGGCGCGCGGCCCTCGGCGCGCTCGAAGGGCTGGAAGACGCGCTCGAGATCCTCGGGCGCGATGCCGGGCCCGGTGTCGGTGACGGCGAAGGTGGTGGTCTCGCGTCGACAGTCCACCGCCAGCGTCACGCCGCCGCTGCGCGTGAACTTGAGCGCATTGGACAAGAGATTGATCAGGATCTGTGCGAGCCGCTTGTCGTCGCAGCGCACGCCGGGCGGAAGTTCGCCTTCCACCACGTAATCGAAGGACAGGCCCTTCTCCGCCGCCTGCGGGCGGAACATGTCGACCAGCTGGTTCAGGAACGCGGGGAAGTCGGTCTCGCGCGGCACGAGCTTGAGCTTCCCGGCCTCGATCCGCGCGATGTCCAGAATGTCGTCGGCCAGGCGCAGGAGGTGCTCGCTCGCGCGCCGCATCACTTCCAGCTGGCCGCGATAGCGGCCGGGCAGTTCGGCATCGCGCTCCGCGAGCTGGGCGTAACCGATGATGCTGTTGAGCGGCGTGCGCAGTTCGTGGCTCATGCCGGTCAGGAAGCGGCTCTTGGCCTGGCTCGCGGCCTCGGCCACTTCCTTGGCGCGCTGCAGCGCGCGATCTGTCGCCTGGTGATCCTCGATCTCCTGCAGCAGCAGCGCGTTCTGGCGCGCGGATTCCTCCTGCGCCACGCGCCGGCTCTCGCGGGTCAGCACCAGCAGCCAGGCGATCACGCCCACCGCCACCAGCAGCCCCGCCCAGATCTTGACGAGCGAAGCCTCCATGGTCAGCAGGCGCTGCGGCCCGGCGGTGGGCAGGCCCTGCATGTAGAGGTGGAAGTACACCGTCGCCAGCAGCGCCGAGACGATGGCGGACAACAGGCCGAAGGTGAGCGCGAACTCGCGCAGGCGCGGATCGAGCCGCGGCAGGGGCAACAGCCGACCGACGCCGGGCAAGGGCGGCGGCTTGCACGCGTCGCCGCAGCGCGCGTCTATCGAGCAGCACAGTGAACAGATCGGTCCGGCATAGACCGGGCACAGCGCCATGTCTTCGCGTTCGAACTCGTTGTTGCAGATACAGCACGCGTGGCTGGGCGCATCGGCCAGGGTCGGCGACGGCTGGCGGGCGATGTAGTAGCGCCCGCCGGTGGCCCAGGCGATGAGCGGCGCGAGCAGGAAGGCGGTGACCAGCGCGATGAAGGACGCGAAGGCCTGCGCGCCCGCGCCGAAGGCGCCGCCGAAGGCCAGGATCGACACCACCGAGCCGACCAGCGTCGACACCACGCCGACCGGGTTGAAGTTGTGCAGGTGGGCGCGCTTGAACTCGATGTGCGGCGGCGAGAGGCCGAGCGGCTTGTTGACCACGAGATCGGCCACCAGCGCGCCGATCCAGGCGATGGCGATGCAGGAGTAGACCGACAGCACCTGCTCCAAGGCCTGGTAGAGCCCGACCTCCATCAAGAGCAGCGCGATGGCGACGTTGAACACCAGCCACACCACCCGACCCGGATGGCTGTGGGTCAGGCGCGAGAAGAAGTTGCTCCAGGCGAGCGAGCCCGCGTAGGCGTTGGTGACGTTGATTTTGAGCTGGGACAGCAGCACGAAGGCACAGGCGGCGGTCAAGGCGACCTGCGGCGAATCGAACACGTAGGAGAAGCCGACCACGTACATCAGCGTCGGGTCTTCGGCGCGATGCGGCGGGAACTGGTACTGGATGACCAGGAAGGCCAGGAAGGTGCCGGCCAACTGCTTCAACAGGCCCGGCACCACCCAGCCCGGCCCGGCGCACAGCACCGCCGCCCACCAGCGCCGCCGCCTGCCGGGCACCGGCGGCGGGAGGAAGCGCAGGAAGTCCACCTGCTCCCCGATCTGCGCAATGAGCGAGAAGCACACGGTGGTGGCCGCACCGAACAGCAGGGGGTCGAAGTTGGTACCGCCCGGCGAATAGCCGCCGAAGGTCGTCCATTCGCGGAACAGGTGCGGCGCCTTCAGCCCCACCGCGAGGAAGGGCAGCACGGCCAGCACCGCCCAGGGCAGGAAGGTGTAGAGCTGCAGCTTGGACAGGCGCGTGATGCCGTGCAGGACGAAGGGAATGATCGCGAGCGAGCTGACCAGGTAGCCGGCGGCCAGTGGCCAGTCGAAATACAGCTCGAACATCAGGGCCATGATCGCGGCCTCGATGGCGAAGAAGATGAAGGTGAACGAGGCGTAGATGAGCGAGGTGATGGTCGAACCGAGATAGCCGAAGCCGGCGCCGCGCGCGAGCAGGTCGATGTCGACGTTGTAGCGCGCCGCGTAGTAGCTGATCGGCAGGCCGGTCAGGAAGATCACCACCGCCACTGCGACGATCGCCAGCACCGCGTTGGTGAAGCCGTAGCCCACCATCACCGCGCCGCCGATGGCCTCGAGCGCGAGGAAGGAGATCGAACCGAGCGCGGTGGCCGCCACGCGCGCTTCGGACCACTTGCGGAAGCTGCGCGGCGCGAAGCGCAGCGCGTAGTCCTCCATGGTCTCGGTCGCGACCCAGGCGTTGTATTCGCGGCGCACGCGCAGGATGCGCTGTGTGGCAGCAGGCATGCCAGTCATCCGATCAGTTCCGCATCCCCGAGGGATGCGCTCACGGCCTTGCAGTCCGATGCGCCTCGCCCCACCGCGGGTCGAGCGCGCTACAACGCCTCTTCTTCACCTGCTAGTTAGAGCAACTGCCGTGCCACGCCACGCGTGGTCCAGGGTGGCCGCGAAAAGCAGCACGAATTCCCGGCGTCTGCATGCGTGACGCGGAACGCGAGCGCCAAAAAGAAGCACGACGCACAACATCGGTTCCACGCCGCGAAGATTCCCCGACGTACGCATTCGCGTACGACAAAGTGCGTATTGTGCGGCGCAACAGCGACTCGCTTAATGCCTCCACGACGTGATCGCTCACCCCAGGACTCGATCACCCGGCTTAGTCACCGACCAGGAGGAATCCGATGCACACTGCTTCCCACGCCGCGCCGTCCCGCGCGAGTCTTCTCACCCGCAGCCTGCGCCAGCTGCTGTTCGGGGTGCTGGCGGCGGCCACGCCGTTCATCGCCGCCGCCGACGCCCCGGCCACCAGCGCGGTCAACACCACCGGCCTCGCGGTCACCGACACCACGGTGACGGTCGGCCAGCTGCACTCCGCGACCGGCACCATGGCCATCTCCGAGACCGGCTCGATCCAGGCCGAGCGCCTCGCCATCGAGCAGATCAACGCGATGGGCGGCGTGCTGGGACGCAAGATCGAGATCATCCAGGAAGACGGCGCGAGCGACTGGCCGACCTTCGCCGAGAAGGCGCGCAAGCTGCTCGTGAACGACAAGGTCGCGGCGGTGTTCGGCTGCTGGACCTCGGCCTCGCGCAAGGCCGTGCTGCCGGTGTTCGAGAAGGAAAACGGCATGCTCTACTACCCGACCTTCTACGAGGGTCTCGAGCAGTCGAAGAACGTCATCTACACCGGCCAGGAAGCCACCCAGCAGATCATCGCCGGCCTCGACTGGCTGGCCAAGACCAAGGGCGCGAAGAAGTTCTACCTGGTGGGCTCGGACTACATCTGGCCGCGCACCTCGAACAAGATCGCGCGCAAGCACATCGAGAACGTGCTCAAGGGTGAAGTGGTCGGCGAAGACTACTTCCCGCTCGGCCACACCCAGTTCGGCTCGCTCATCAACAAGATCAAGCTGAAGAAGCCGGACGCCGTCTACTCCATCATCGTCGGCGGCTCGAACGTCGCGTGGTGGAAGCAGCTGAAGGCCGCCGGCGTCACCTCTGACAAGCAGACCATCCTCACCATCTCGGTCACCGAGGACGAAATCCTCGGCATCGGCGGCGAGAACATGGTCGGCTTCTACGCCGCCATGAAGTACTTCCAGAGCCTCGATAACGAGAACAACAAGAAGTTCGTCGCGGCGTTCAAGGCCAAGTATGGCGACAAGGCCGTGATCGGCGACGTCACCCAGGCCGCCTACCTCGGGCCCTGGCTGTGGAAGGCCGCGGTCGAGAAGGCCGGCAGCTTCGACATCGACAAGATTGCCGCGGCCTCGCCCGGCATCGAGCTGACCACCGCGCCGGAAGGCTACGTGAAGGTCCACGAGAACCACCACCTGTGGAGCAAGCTGCGCATCGGCGAAGCGCTGCCCGACGGTCAGTACAAGGTGATCTACGAGTCGGATCTGATCGAGCCGAACCCCTTCCCGAAGGGCTACCAGTAAGCAACCTCGCCTAAGGCAGGCGCGCGGCAACGCGCGCCTGCCTCGGCGACCGGTTCACCTCGCACCCAGAGAAAGACGCCAGCGCGGAGCACACACGATGGACGGCATGTCATTTTCAGAATTCGGCTCGGTCCTGATCATGCAGGGCTTCAACGGGCTCAGCGTCTTCAGCGTGCTGCTGCTGATGGCGCTCGGGCTTGCGATCATCTTCGGCCAGATGGGGGTCATCAACATGGCCCACGGTGAGTTCCTCACCATCGGCGCCTACACCACCTACCTGCTGTCCGTGCTCTCGACGCAGTACGCGCCCTGGTTCGAGAACTACTACTTCATCGCCGCCATCATCGTCGGCTTCGGCGTGGCCTTCGTCATCGGCTGGCTGGTCGAGTGGCTGATGATTCGACACTTGTACAAGCGGCCCCTCGATTCACTGCTCGCGACCTGGGGCCTGTCGCTGATCATGCAGCAGACCTTCCGCTCCACCTTCGGCCCGAAGGAAGTGAGCGCCACCCTGCCGTCCTGGCTGATGGGCTCCTACCAGCCGAAGGAAGGCATCGACATTCCCTTGAACGGCCTGTTCGTGATGGCGCTGACGCTGGCGCTCACCTGCGCGGTCGCGGCCCTCATGTATTACTCGCGCTGGGGCTTGAAGGTCCGCGCCACGGTGCAGAACCGTGCGATGGCCGGCGCCGTCGGCATCGACACCGCCAAGGTCGACCGCATGACCTTCGCGCTCGGCTGCGGCATCGCCGGCGTGGCCGGCGCGGCGTTCACCACCATCGGCTCCACCGGCCCGACCGCCGGCTCGCTGTACATCGTCGACACCTTCCTGGTGGTGGTGTTCGGCGGCGCGCAGAGCCTGCTCGGCACCATCGCCTCGGCCTTCTCCATCGCCCAGACCAATTCCACGCTCGAGTTCTTCATGACCGGCTCCATGGCCAAGGTCATCACGCTCACCACCATCATCGGCATCCTGCTGCTCAGGCCCGAAGGGCTGTTCCGGCTCCGGGTGCGCAAGTGAGCAGGCGCAGAACGACGGAGACCGACACATGACCATCACGCCTTCCACTCCCAAGAACGCGCTGCCCTGGTGGCGCGCCCAGCTGCCGCTGCTGGTGATGTCCGCGGTGATCCTGGTGGCCCTGCCGCTGGCACTGGATCTGTTCCGCCTGAACCTGGTCGGCAAGTACCTGACCTACGCCTTCGTGGCGGTCGGCCTGGTGCTGTGCTGGGGCTACGGCGGCATCCTGAGCCTCGGCCAGGGCGTGTTCTTCGGCCTCGGCGGCTATGCCATGGCGATGTTCCTGAAGCTCGAGGCCTCGGACCCGGAGAGCACCAAGATCCAGTCCACGCCCGGCATCCCGGACTTCATGGACTGGAACCAGATCACCGCCCTGCCGGCCTTGTGGGAGCCCTTCCACAGCCTGACCTTCACGCTCTTCGCGATCGTCGCCGTGCCCGGCTTCCTGGCCTTCATCATCGGGCTCGCGATGTTCAAGCGCCGGGTGGGCGGCGTGTACTTCTCGATCATGACGCAGGCCATCGCGGCCATCCTCTCCATTCTGATCATCGGCCAGCAGGGCTACACCGGCGGCGTCAACGGCATCACGGATCTCAAGACCATGCTCGGCTGGGACATCCGCACCGACAGCGCGAAGTACATCCTGTACTACGTGAACGCGGGGCTCCTGATCGCCGCGGTGCTGCTCGGGCAGTGGCTGCTGAAGTCCAAGTTCGGCAAGCTGCTGCTCGCGCTCCGCGACAAGGAAGAGCGCGTGCGCTTCTCGGGCTACGACGTCGCGGCGTTCAAGATCTTCATCTTCACCCTGGCCGCGATGCTGTCGGCGGTCGGCGGCGCGATGTTCACGCTGCAGGTAGGCTTCATGTCGCCCTCCTTCGTCGGCATCGTGCCCTCCATCGAGATGGTGATCTTCACCGCCGTCGGTGGGCGCCTCTCGCTGGTCGGGGCGGTCTACGGCTCGCTGCTGGTCAACTTCGGCAAGTCCTACTTCTCGGAGTCCTTCCCGGAACTCTGGCTGTTCCTCATGGGCGGCCTCTTCATCGCCGTCGTCATGCTGTTCCCGAATGGCCTGGCCGGGCTCACCGACAGCTGGCGCGAGTGGCAGGCACGCCGCCGGGCCCGTGACCTGCCGCGCCCGACCGGCGCGGCACCAGCGCCCACCGCCGGTGACGACACCCCACCGCCCTCCAACCTGCGCGCCGAAGGAGGTGCGGCATGAGCGAGAAGATCGTGCTCTCGGTCGAGAACCTGACCGTGTCCTTCGACGGCTTCAAGGCGGTCAACGATCTCAATCTCTACGTGGAGCAGAACGAGCTGCGGGTGATCATCGGGCCGAACGGCGCGGGCAAGACCACGCTGCTCGATCTCATCTGCGGCCGCACCCGCGCGACCGGCGGCAGCATCCGCTTCAAGGACGACGAGCTGACGCGCATGCCGGAGTACGAGCGCGTCAGGCGTGGCATCGGCCGCAAGTTCCAGACACCGTCCATCTACGAGAACCTGACGGTGTTCGAGAACCTCGAGGTCTCCTACCCGCGCGGCCGCACGGTGTTCGGCAGCCTGTTCTTCCGCCGCGACCAGCTGCTGCTCGATCGCATCGAGGAAGTGGCGCGGCTCATCTATCTCGACGAGCGGCTCGACGACCCGGCCGAACTCCTGTCCCACGGCCAGAAGCAGTGGCTCGAGATCGGCATGCTGCTGATGCAGGACCCCGAGCTCCTGATGCTGGACGAGCCCGTCGCCGGCATGAGCGTCAGCGAGCGGCAGAAGACCGCCGAACTCCTGACCCGCATCTGCGAGAACCGCTCGGTGATCGTCATCGAGCACGACATGGATTTCGTCAAGCGCATCGCGCACCGCGTGACCGTGCTGCACCAGGGCAAGCTGCTCGCGGAGGGCAGCATGGAGCACGTGCAGGCGGATCCCAAGGTCGTCGAAGTCTACCTCGGCCACTGAGCCGCACATCAGGAGGCAACATGCTGGAAGTACGCGATTTCACCGTCAGCTACGGCGAGAGCGAGGTGGTGCACCAGGTCGGCTTCGAGGCCGGCGAGGGCGAGATCCTCGCGGTCATGGGGCGCAACGGCATGGGCAAGAGCACGCTGTTCAAGTCGCTGATCGGCATCCTGCCGAGCCGCGGCGGCAGCGTGAAGCTCTGCGGCCAGGACCTCGCCGGCCTGCCGAGCCACGAGCGCGTGCGCAAGGGCCTCGCCTACGTGCCGCAGGGCCGCATGGTGTTCCCGGCGCTGACCGTCATGGAGAACGTGCTGACGGGCCTGCGCAACCGCAAGGACAGCGTGCCGGAGGAGATCTTCAGTCTCTTTCCGATCATCCGCGACATGGCGAACCGCAAGGCGGGCAACCTGTCCGGCGGCCAGCAGCAGCAGCTGGTTATCGCCCGCGCGCTGGTCACCAACCCCAAGGTGCTGCTGCTCGATGAACCGACCGAGGGCATCCAGCCGTCGATCATCAAGGACCTCGCGCGCCTCCTGGTCGAGATCAAGAAGCTGCGCGGACTCACCATCGTGGTCTCGGAACAGGTGTTGAGCTTCGCGCTCGATGTCGCCGACCGACTGCTGGTGATCGAGCGTGGTCACATCGTCGACCAGATGACCCGCGCCAATGCCGACAGCGCCACGCTCGGGCGCTATCTCTCCGTCTGAATTCACTCTCACGTCACCCGCACAGCCAAGCAAGGAGACACTCAGATGCTTGAAGTACTGATTCCCGCCGACCCGCTGAAGGCGCCCGCCGAACAGAACGGCATGCTGCACAATCGCTGGCATCCCGACCTGCCGATGGTCGCGATGGTCAAGCCCGGGGCCTCGTTCCGCGTCGAGTGCGTGGACTGGACCGGCAACCAGATCAAGGACGACGATTCCGCCAACGACGTGCGCGACGTCGACCTGACCAAGGTGCACTACCTGTCGGGCCCGATAGGCGTGGAAGGCGCGGAGCCGGGCGATCTGCTGGTGGTCGACATCCTCGACATCGGCACCCTGCCCTCGTCCGACTGGGGCTTCACCGGCATCTTCGCCAAGTCGAACGGCGGCGGCTTCCTGACCGATCACTACCCGGACGCGCGCAAGGCCTGCTGGAACTTCGAGGGCATCTTCGCCAAGTCACGCCACGTACCGGGCGTGAACTTCGCCGGCATCATGCATCCTGGCCTCATCGGCTGCCTGCCGTCGCACGATCTGCTGAAGACCTGGAACGAGCGCGAAGCGGCGCTGTTCGCCACCAACCCCGAGCGCGTGCCCGCGCTCTGCGCCCTGCCCTACGCCGATACCGCGCTGATGGGCAAGATGACCGGCTCGGCCGCGGCCGAGGCGGCCCAGGTCGGCGCGCGCACCGTGCCGCCGCGCGAGCACGGCGGCAACTGCGACATCAAGAACCTGTCACGCGGATCCAAGGTGTACTTCCCGGTTTACGTGAACGGCGGCGGTCTCTCCATGGGCGACCTGCACTTCTCCCAGGGCGACGGCGAGATCACCTTCTGCGGCGCCATCGAGATGGCCGGCTGGATCGAACTCCACGTCGACATCATCAAGGGCGGCATGTCGAAGTACGGCATCACCAACCCGATCTTCAAGCCGAGCCCGCTCGAGCCGCGCTACACCGACTACCTGATCTTCGAAGGCATCTCGGTCGACGAGTCCGGCACCCAGCACTACCTCGACGCCCACGTCGCCTACCGGCGCGCCTGTCTGAACGCCATCGAGTACATGAAGAAGTTCGGCTACACCGGCGAGCAGGCCTACGCGATCCTCGGCACGGCGCCGGTCGAGGGCCACATCAGCGGCATCGTCGACATTCCCAATGCCTGCGCGACCCTGTGGTTGCCGACCGGCATCTTCGACTTCGACATCCGGCCCAACAAGACCGGGCCGAGCGTGCAGACCTTCTCAGCCGACCTCGCCAAGGCGAGCTGAGCCTGACCCCGACGTGGCGACACACGGAGTCGCCACGTCGCTCCAGACAGAAGGAGACGACTCACATGCCGCTCTACGACTACCAGTGCCCCTGCGGCACCGAC
>JAIEQK010000082.1 GCA_019747795.1 Gammaproteobacteria bacterium
CGATGCCGCCATCGCCTTGCCCTTCATCATCAACCAACAGGCTCATTGGCTTTAATTCGTGGGGATCTCTCAGGGTCCGACGTCTCGCCTGCTCCCTGGCCAGTCGCCATGCGCGCGATGCCAGCGACGGCACTGCGCACCCACGTTCATTGAGCGGCACCCCGTTGCGACTAACGGCGTTCGGCCAGGCAGCCACAGGGGTAGTGAGAGAGCGCCCACTTTCGTCTTCGGGCAGTCCAGCGGCTCGATCCGACCCTGCCGCTGCAGCAACGTGCGCGGAGAAGCAGGTCGTCACCTCGAGCCCGTTGCCACTGAGCAAGCCGTGTTGTGCGCTGCGCTCCGGTGACCCATGGCGCTCCAGGCAGCGGCTGCTGCGCGATTCCGATTCACTGGAAAGTCGGGCTGAACCTGGGCCGATTCGCGCGGATGCCCAACAGGAAAGCAGCCTGCTGTCCGAACGCTCGACATGAGATCCGACGAGGACTACCTTACCAAGCTCGAGAGTTGGTATCGGAAACCAGGCGCGCGCATTGGACTGTGATGGTCGAACACTCGCAGGACTGACCACAAGTATGCGCGAGCGGCCAGGCCAATGCTGTGCGATTGGTCGACGCGGTCCCGACCCGCCTGCGCCCACGCTGCTTGTCATCTGGCGGTAGGCAGCCTTCGATGCAAAGAACACAGACGATGCCGGTTCCGGAGCTCGTTGCCGCGAGCCCGGTCTGCCCCGTGTGTAGCGGCGCCGAGCTTCGCCGCTTCCAGGCCAATGCCTTCGATTCGCGGACGCCTGCGCGTGTCCACATTGTCGAGTGCCAGAGCTGTTACTTCGCCTGGCAGCACCCGCAGGTTCGCTCAGCCGAAGATAGCGTCACGTATTTCAGTGCCACTTACGCCGACGAAGGCAGGACGGACACGGGTTACTTCGCGCCTGACTACAAGAACGCAGTGTCCAACCTGGAGCTCGACTTCGTGGAGTCACTGCCGAACACGGGCCGCCGGTTGCTGGACGTCGGGGCAGGGGCGGGCATCTTCGCTTCGGTCGCGGCGCAACGGGGGTGGCAGGCCACGGCCCTGGATCCAGCCTTGGACCCAGCGCGAGTCGCCGATTCTCGCGTTCGGGCCATCACTGGCGTGCTGGCCGACGTGCCCGCCAACGAGCAGTTCGACGTCGTAACCTTGTGGGACGTGGTGGAACACGCCATTGAGCCGGTGGCGCTGATCGAAGGGGCGCGCGACTTGCTGCGGCCAGGCGGCTGGGTGGTCGTCGAAACGGGAAACTACAAGAGCGTCGATCGCATCAGCGGTGGCGTCGATTGCTGGATCTTCCAGCTCGATCACCGCTGGTATTTCGCTCCCGAGTCGATGGCCGGCCTGCTCGAGCGAGCCGGCTTCACCGACATGACTTTTGCCCAGCGCGTTCTACGGCCGAACTGGCAGGGCACAACAGGGTATGCGGGCCCGTCTTTAGTGCATCTGCTGAAGTCCCTCGTCAGGCGGCCGGCACAGATCGCTCATCACTTCGCGCGTCACCGCGCACTCCAGCAGGCGCGGCATTGGCAGCAGCCCGGCCTCGGCATCTTCTGTGTGGCAGGCCGAAGGGCCTAGGAGTTGCGGCACTACTGGCACCTGATCCGCGATCGCCTGGGCTGGCCGCTCGATCAATGCGTGTGCGCCGCCGGGGCCTGATGGCCGCCGGCGCGGCAGGCTGGCCTCGCGCAGGGTGTAGCCCGTAGCAGTGACCTGCGCCGCCGCGTGCCTGGAGACCGCCACGCGGCTCTTGCGATCTGAACCGCATCGCTCAACGCCCACCGGCCGCTCGATTGTCTGGCCCACACGGTCGCGCCGCAGCCCGCCCTATACTCTCGACATGCTTGGACGCCTGCTGCCCGCCCTGATGCCGTCGTGGCGTTTCTTCGACGCCATCGGCCCCTCACCGCGGGTCGACTACGCGTGGGTCGAAGCCGACGCCACGCCGACCACCTGGCACGAGTTCCGGCCGCGGCCAGCAAGAGTCGGCGTGGCGCACATGTTCGCGCGCCTGTTCTGGAACCCGCGGGTCAACGAGACGCTGTACATCGTGCGCTCGGCCGAACGCGTGGTGGAGGGCGACACCGACTTTCCCGCGCGTGAACTGCGCTGGCGCCTGCTGCTCGCGCTGGGGCGCGGTGAACTCGTGGCGCGGACCGCGTCGGCGCTGTGCTTTCGCGTGCGCGCCGTGTACCGCGATGACGGCGCATTCCACGACGAAGTGGTGTACGTGTCCGCGCCCTTCGCGACTGAGCCGGCGGCGGAACGATGAGCTACGCCGAGGCCGTGCGCCTCACCGAATGCCTGCTCGGCCTCGCCTTCCTGCAGCAGAGCCTGGAACATCTTGCGGGGCCGCGTGACGAGCGGCTGCTGCACCTGCCGCGCCTGCTGCTCTCGGCCGCGCTCGTCGCCGGCTGGCAGAGCGGCGTCGTGGCGTTGCTCCTGCTAGGACTCGGGTTGTTGCTGCTGCGCCGTTTCGACGGTCCGTACAACGGCGGCGCCGATCGCATGGGCCTGCTGGTTTTGAGCTGTCTCAGCGCGACCCACTTCGCGCCGACGCCGCTGCTGAAGGAGGCGAGCTTCGGCTACCTCGCCGCGCAGCTCGTGCTGTCCTATTTCATGTCTGGCTGGGTGAAGGTGGTGAACCCTGCCTGGCGGCGCGGGGAGGCGCTGGTCGAAGTCTTCGCCTACTCGGCGTATCCCGTCAGCGAAAGCCTGCGCGGCTGGGCCGCGCGTCCGCGCCTGCTGTGGGCCATGGGTTGGGCGGTGATGCTGTTCGAGCTCGCCTTTCCGCTGGCGCTGATTCATCCAGTCTCGCTTGCAGTCGCGCTCGTGACGGCGGCCCTGTTCCATCTCGCCAATGCCTGCCTGTTCGGCCTGAACCGTTTCCTGTGGGCCTGGCTCGCAGCCTACCCGGCACTGTGGTGGTGCCAGGGCCGGCTCTTGCCCTGAGCGCGGCGAGCCGCTCAGCAGGTGCTATTTTGGGCAGGTGACCCCCTGGAGCCGAAGTCATGCTCGAACCCTTGAAGACCCGCTGGCACCGCGATGAGCTCACCCTCGGCGCCTGGTGCCTGCTGCCGAACGCGCTGTCGGCGGAGATGCTTGCCAAGGGCGGCTTCGACTGGGTGCTCATCGACATGCAGCACGGCTGCATGGACTACGAGCTCGCGGTCAACATGATTCGCGCCATCGACCTGGGTGGCGTAACGCCGCTGGTGCGTGTGCCGTGGAACGAACCCGGCATCATCGGCCGCATGCTGGATGCGGGCGCGATGGGCGTGGTGGTGCCGATGATCCAGGACGCGGACGACGCGCGCCGCGCGGTGGATGCCTGCCTCTACCCGCCCGCGGGACGACGTAGCTTCGGACCGATACGCGTCGGTGCGCGCGACGGCGCCGGCTACTTCGCGAGCGCCAACGAGCGCGTCGCCGTGATTCCCATGATCGAGACCGCCGACGCGCTCGCCAACGTCGAGGCCATCGCCGCGGTGCCCGGTGTCGACGCGCTGTTCGTCGGGCCTTTCGATCTCTCCATAGCGCTCGGCCTGCCGCCCGGCGACAACGACGGTGAGCCGCTGTTCGACGCGGCGCTCGCGCGCATCGGCGAAGCGGCCAAGGCCGCCGGCATCGCCACCGCGGTGCTGGCCAACGCCGATCTCACGCCGCTGCGCGCCCGCCAGGGCTTTCGCATGATCTCAGTGGTGACGGATGCGATGGTGCTGAATCGCGCCGCGGCGGCGGACCTGGCGCGCACACGCGAAGCACTGTCGGTCGGACTGTAGGTCGGACTTCAGTCCGACATTCTCTTCCAGAGCCTTGGTCAAAGCTTGGCAACGAATGCCGGGCTGAAGCCCGACCTACAAACGCGGCGTTCGGCTCACGCCTTCCCGCTCACGCCCTTCGCCACCTGCTTCTGCGCATCGAACTCCGCGCGGCGCCGCGCAATCTCTTCTTCCGACAGCCGCGCGATGTTCGAGTAATCGAGTTTCCAGTCCGCCGACGCGCTCCAACGCAGCGGCGACTGCACCGTGGTGCGCGGCGCGAACGCTGTTTCGAGCAGGCGTAGCGCGAGTTCCAGCGTCTCATCCTGCGACGCGAGGTCGTGGGGCCGCCCCGCCGGATTGCCGAGCGGAAAATCGCTGAACAGGAAACGCGGCACGCCCGCGAGTTCGACGATGTCCTTGGCGCAGCCGAGCACCACGGTCGGAATGCCGGCGGCTTCGAGGGTCCTGGCTGCCAGACTCACGGTCTGGTGACAGACAGGTCAGACGGCGAGGAGCAAGACCGCGTCGACGCCGTCCTCGCGACATCGTCGCAGGATCTCGGGGCAGTCGATATCCATAGTGACCGGCTGCGAACGATTGGTCGGCGCACCGTGAAAGCGCGGCGCGAGCCGGCCGACACGACCGCGCGCCACCGCGCGGCGCAGCGCGGGCAGCGGAAACCAGGTGTTCGCGTCCGCGGCCGTGGTGTGCTCGCGGTCGTAGCTGATGTGCGAGATGCGCAGATCATGGTCGACCGCGGTATCGCCCGAGTAGACCTCGAAGAACTTGGCCGCCGCGTTGTAGGGCGCGCCCGGCCCCTGCTCACCTTTGCCCGGCTGGTAGGGCGCGGCAGTGGTGACGAGCGTCACCGTCGCTTCCCGCAGCGGGCGCGTGAGCGACGTGAAGGGCACCTCCGCGTACTGCGCCCAGCGGTAAGGCGCGCCGTAGCCCAGCGCCTGGTAGTACTCGCGGATGCGCGCCAGGTAGGGCAGCGGCTGGTCGTGGGGTGGGGCGAAACCGAAAGCGTCGTCGTTGTGCGTCATGCGTGGGCTCCAGTATGCCGGCGCCGCGGCGGCCCGGGGGCCAATTGTAAAAGCTTGTCACGCGGGGGCGGATTACCGCGAGAGAGGCGCTGGCGTCTCGCGGCGGATCAACCGCCGCCCCTCGAGACAGGCTACAGTCCAAGCGTAGTCCGCGCCCCCCGGCGGCCCCAGCTTACCTGTCCCTGTCCCGCCCGCCGTCGCCGGCACCCCGCGACGCGCCGAGCGTGCTCGTTGGAGGACCGTGCCAATGCTGCGCTGGCTCAAGCTTCCCTCTCTCGTACTGCGTGTGACCGCGCTGGCGTTCGCCCTCGTCGCGCCGGCCGCGCGCGCCGTGCCTTTTCCCGCCACCTGGATCGGCGGCAGCGGTGATTGGCTCGCGCTCGAACCCGGCGCCTGGGCGATCGTCGATTTCTCGAGCCCGTGGAAGTTCTTTCCCGACAACGACGGCTCCGACTACTTCCTGGTCTTCATCCCCAACGGCCACGTGCATCTGAACGAAGGCGTCGTGCCGGGTGAGCTCGGTGTACCGGTGCCCTTCCTCGGCGTCGAGGTGTCGACGCTCGCCCTCGATACCGGCGCCGAACTCACCATCGGCGGCTCCGGCAGTCTCACCGTCAACGGCATCGAGGGCGTCGGCAGCCTCATCACCAACCAGGGTCGCATCACCCTGGACGGAGCGGGCTCCCTCTCCGCGCCCTTTGCGATGTCGATCCTGGGCGAGGGCGAGATCGCGTTGGAAAGCGATGAAGCCTTGCTCACCGGCCTCGGGATCGTGACCCATGACGCGGCCCACACGCTCTCCGGCTTCGGCAACGTCGCGAGCAGCGTGTTCGTGAACGAGGGCCTCGTGATCGCGGACATGCCGACCCGCGCGCTGCGCTTCACCGGCCTGCAAGTCCTGAACGGCGGCACGCTGCGCGCCGGTGGTCGCCTTGCGGGCGAAGCCGGCGGCGAGCTCAGGCTCGAGGCGCTGACGAGCCTGGTCAACGACGGCGAGGTGATCGCCGAGAACGGCCTGGTCAAGATCGAATCGACCGACATCGACAATGGCGGTGACATCGGCGCGCGGCCGCTCGGCACGGTGATCCTGGAAGACGTCGACATCGACAACCACGGCCGGCTGTTCGTCGACGCGGGCGGTGCGTTCCAGCTCCGGGGCGACAATCTCATCGACGGTGGCGCCCTCGACGCCGCGCCCGGCGCACGCTTCAGCGTGCAGAACGGGCGTACCGAGCTGACCGGCGCCGTCACGCTCACGGGCGAGCTCGCCGCCGAGGGCGGCACGCTGCGTTTCCGCAGCGTCGATCTCGCCATGCAGAACGGCACGGTGCATCTCGCCGCCGGCACGCTGGCCGATGCGCAGGTCGGCAACACCTTCCGCGGCGGTCGCTGGACCGGCAGCGGCCGCCTGAACGTGCTCGCGAACAGCACCTGGGATGGCACGCCGAGCATGGCCATCGACGACACCACCATCGCCCTCGCCACCGCGCTGCATCGCTGGCGCGGCAGCTTCGTCAACGACGGCACCATCGCGCTCGAGGAAACCAGTTTCAACAGCACGCTGCGCTTCGTGCTGGACGGCCCGACGCGCTTCGACGGCGCGGGCCGCGTGCGGGTGACGCTCGGTGACGCCAATCGCTTCGAGGCCGGCAGCGGTGACGCGCGCCTGATCAACGGTCCGACCCACACACTGGCCGTCGCCGCCGGTGCGGCAGGCATCGTGGACGTGGGTCTCGACAACGAGGGCTTCGTCGAAGTCGTCGGCACCGGCGCCTCGCTGCTCGTGCAGCGTGGCGTGGTGAACACCGGTGCGATGTCCGCGGCCGGCGGCGGCACGCTCAGGTTCGCGAGCCCGCTCGCCTCGGGTCTCGTCATCGACAACGCCGGTGGTCGCATCGAGGCCCTGGCCGGGGGCTCGGTACTGTTCGGCGACGGGCATCCGCTGTCCTCCGTGACCACGCTGCGCGGCGGCACGCTCGGCGGGCCGGGCGAACTGCGCGGCTTGAACGCGATGGCGCTAGACGGCGTGACCGCCGGCGCCATCACGCTGGAGAACGGCGCGACCCTGGTACGCGCGGGGGGCACGACCATCGCCTTCGGCACGCTGATCAACGACGGCGTGCTGAAGTTGGAGGACACGACCGGTTTCCTCGGCGGCGCGTCACGTCTCGCGGTGAGTGGCACCTGGCAGGTCGACGGCGACGGCGAGATCCTGCTCAGCGGCAACACCGAGACGCTCATCGACGGCACCGACGCGACGGCGCTGCTGGTGCTCGGCGCCGGTCAACGTCTGCGCACCGCGGCGAACACGTCCGGCAGCGTGAACGTCGCCCTCGAGAACCACGGCGAAGTGCTCGGCGAGGGCGCCAACTCGACCTTGAACCTGCGTGGTCCGCTCACCAACCGCGGCCTGTTCGCGGCCCGCGCCGGCGGCACGCTGCTGATAGAGCCTGGCGCCGCCTCGGGGCTTCTGATCGACAACGTCGGCGGCCGCATCGAGGCTGCCGCGGGCGCGACGGTACAACTGGGCGGCGGGCATCCACTCTCACCTCAGACCACGCTGCGCGGCGGCGCGCTCGGTGGCGCCGGTGTGCTGCGCGGCGGCACGGGGCTGCTGCTGGACGGCGCGACCAGCGGCGCGATCACGGTGGAAGATGGCGCGACGCTCACGCGCTCGGGCGGCACGACGAGCGTGGTCGGCACGCTGGTGAACGAGGGCGTGTTGAAGATCGAGGACACGACCGGTTTCCTGGGCGGCGCCTCGCGGCTCGCCATCGGCGGCGCGGTCAACGTGAGCGGTGATGGTGAGATCCTGTTGAGCGGCAACACCGAGGCGTTGATCAACGGCACCGACGCCAGCGCGAAGCTGATCCTGGGCGCAGGTCAGCGCCTGCACAGCGTGGCGAACACCAGTGCCACCGTCGACGTCGCGTTGGAGAACCACGGCGAGGTGCTGGCCCATGGCGCGAACTCGACCTTGTTCCTCCAGCGCGACGTCACCAACCTCGGCGTCATCGCCGCGCGCGATGGCGGTACGTTGCACTTCAACCCGAGCACGACCGCGGGGCTCGTGATCGAGAATGCCGGCGGTCGCATCGAGGCCGCCGCGGGCGCGACGGTACAAATGGGCGGCGGGCATCCGTTGTCGCCCGCTACCACCTTGCGTGGCGGGACGCTCGGCGGGGCAGGATTTCTGCGCGGCGGCACGGGGCTGGTGCTGGATGGCGCCACGCGCGGTGCGATCACAGTGGAAGACGGCGCGACCTTGCTGCGCTCGGGCGGCGTGACAACCGCCGTTGGCACACTGATCAACGAGGGCGTGTTGAAGATCGAGGACCTGACCGGCTTCTTGAGTGGTCCTTCGCGACTCGCCATCGGCGGGACGGTCAACGTGAACGGCGCTGGCGAGATCCTGTTGAGTGGCAACACCGAGGCCCTCGTCAACGGCACCGACGGCAGCGCGAAGCTGATCCTGGGCGCGGGTCAGCGCCTGCACAGCGTGGCGAATACCAGCGGCGTCGTCGACGTCGCGCTGGAAAACCACGGCGAAGTGCTGGCCCACGGCGCGAACTCGACCCTGTTCCTGCAGCGCAATGTCACCAACCTCGGCGTCATCGCCGCGCGCGATGGCGGTACGTTGCACATCACCCCGAGCCAGGCCTCGGGTCTCGTGATCGAAAACGCAGGCGGCCGCATCGAGGCCGACGCAGGCGCGACGGTGAATCTCGGCGTGGCACCCGCAACCACGCTGCGCGGCGGCACGCTCGGCGGCGCGGGCTTCCTGCGCGGCGGATCGGGCCTGGTGCTGGACGGCGCCACGAGCGGCGCGATTACGCTTGAAGCCGGGGCCACGCTGCGGCGCGCGGGCGGCATCACCTTCGCGTTAGGCACGCTCGTCAATCACGGCACGCTGCTGCTCGAAGACACCACCGGCTTTGTCTCTGGCAACGCCCGCCTCGCGGTCGCGGGCGAGCTGCGCCTCGAAGGCCAGGGGCAGGTGCGCTTCGGGCAGGGCGACGAGATGCTGATCGACGGCACCGCGCCCAGCGCGCGCCTCGTGCTCGGCAGTGGCCAGGTCCTCGGCAACCAGGCCAACACCTTCGGCATCGTGAACGTCGTGGTCGAGAACAACGGCCGAGTGCAGGCCGGGGGCGCGAACTCCACCGTGCTGATGCGCCAGAACGTCGTCAATCGCGGCATTCTGGCCGCGCAGGCCGGCGGGGTCCTCAGGTTCTCGGGCGCCTCCGTCGCCGGTATCGACCTCGACAACCACGGCGGCCGCCTCGAAACCGCCGCCGGCGGCACCATCGCGCTCAGTTCAGACTTCCGCGATCCCTTCACGCGCGTGCGTGGCGGCGTGATTGCCGGCCATGGCCGGGTCGAACTGGCAAACGCCACGCTCTCCGAGGGCGTGGTCATCGCACCCGGCAGTTCCGCCGGCACGCTGACCTTCGGCGGCAACTTGAATCTCGATCCGCTGGGCGCGCTCGACATCGAGCTCGGCGGCCAGCTGGCCGGGGCCGAATACGATCGCGTGGTGGTGACCGGCAGCGCACGTCTCGACGGGCGGCTGGAACTCGATCTCATCGGCGGTTTCCGGCCGGGCGATACCGACGTGTTCCGCATCCTGACCGCGGCCAGCGTCAGCGGCGCGTTCGACAACGTCGAGAACGGGCTGGTGAGTTTCCTCGGCGGCACCTTCGAGGTGGTGGTGGGCACGACCTTCGTCGACCTGCGTCACTTCACGCCGGCGCCGGTGCCGCTGCCGGCGCCCGCCGCGCTGTTCGGCGTGGCGCTGGCGGCGCTGGCACTCAAGGGTCGCCGCGCGCGGGGCTAGGGCGCCTGGTCAGCCGCGCCGCGTCTGCGCCTCACGATACGCGACGATGCGTGCCTTGAGCCCTGGGCGCGCGGCGGAGCGCACCAGCGCGGCCAGGTCCGTGTCGCGTTGATCGGCCCGCGTCGCGGCCTTGAGCGCGGCGGTGGTGGCGCGGTCGGTGACCGGCGCCTGCAGCGCTGCGAGCCAGGCGTCCAGGTCGCCGTCGGCCACCGCGCTGGCGAGACCGGTGGTGAGCGCGGTGGGCGCATCCAGCACTTCGCCGCTCGTCACGCAGGCGAGCGCGCGGCTCTCACCCAGTCGCGTCGCCAGCCTTCGCGTACCGAGCACCAGGCCGAAGCGCGCGCCGGGAAAGGTGAAGCTCGCGCCCGCCTGCGCCGTGCGCACATCGCAACACGCGAAGAGATCGGCGCCCGCGCCGAAGGTCCGGCCCTGGGCCAGCGCGACTGTGCGCAGCGGCGCGTGCCACAGCGCGGCGAGCAGCAGCTCCACGCGCACGAAGCGGCGCAGCAGATCGCCGTCGCTCTGCTGCGCGAGGTCGCTCAGGTCGAAACCCGTGCAGAAGTGTTTACCCGCGCCGCGCAGCACCAGGGTATGCAGCGCGTCGTCGTCGCCGGCGGCGAGGATCGCCGCGAGCAGCGCCTCCACCAGCGTCTCGTCCAGGGCGTTGCCGAGCGCCGGGCGCGACAGCGTCAGCGTGAGCACGCCCGCGTGTTCGCGGGCCTCGAGCGCCTCGCTCATCGTGCAGCGCGCACCGCGGCCGCGCGGTCCCACAGGTTGGGCACTGCGGCCGACGAGTACCCCGACACGAAGTCCTTCATCGCGCCCGTCTCGGGATCGAAGACGTGGCGCTTCACCGCGCCGATGTTGGCGCCGTAGACGTGGATGCTGATCGACGCCTGGTCGCCGAGCGCGTTCGACACCTTGTGGATGTCGCCGATGGTGGGCGAGACGGTCTCGATGCCGCCCGCGTCCAGGCGCCACACGCCCTTGGACTTGAGACGGCCATCCGCCTCGCGAACGAAGCGTTCGCTCAGCTCCGCGCCGCGCAGCACGCCCACCAGGCCCCACACCGTGTGGTCATGTACCGGCGTCAGCTGCCCCGGGCCCCACACGAAGCTGGTCACCGAGAAGCGTTCCAGCGGATCGCAGTGCAGGAGGTATTGCTGGTAGTGATCGGGGTGGGGCTCGGCGCAGTTCGCCGGCAGCCAGCCGTCGTCGGCGATGAGCCGCGCGAGGGCCTCGTGGCAGGCCGCCACCAGGGTCGCTTCGTCCCGGCTGCGGCCGACCAGTTCGGTCATGGTCACCACGAAGTCGCGCAGCGGCTTCAGCGGATCGAGTACGTCGGTGGACATGCGTTCGTGCCCTTACTTGCGGTCGGTCGGCGCGAGACCCAGCGCGCCCAGGATTTCCTCGTTGTGCTCGCCGAGCGCCGGCGGCGCGCGGCGAATGGGCGGACCCTCGCCCGAAAAGCGCAGCGGCGAGGCGAAGGTGCGCGTCGTGACGCCGTTCGGGAGACGCAGGGGCTGCACCCAGCCCATGTGCTCGACCTGCGCGTCGCGCAGCACGTCGGAGTAGTGGTTGATGGGCGCGCAAGGCACGCCGGCCGCGGCGAAGGCCGCGAGCCAGCTTGCGGTATCGCGCGTGCTGAACAGCGGCGCGAGCAGCGCCAGCAATTCCTCCTGGTGTCGCGCGCGCAGCGTCGGCGTGGCGAAGCGCGGGTCTTCGAACAGGTCCAGGCGTTCGAGCGTCTCGCACACCGCGCGCCACAGCGCGTTATTGCCGGCGGCCATGGCGAAATAGCCGTCGCTCGCCTCGAACACGCGGTAGGGCGCGTTGCGCGGATGGGCCGAGCCGAGCCGCACCGGGTCGCGACCGCTGCCGAAGTATTCCGAGGTCTGCAAAGCCGCGATGCCGAGCGTCGCACCGAGCATCGGCACGTCGAGATGGACACCTTCACCGGTGCTGTCGGCCTGGCGCAGCGCCGCGACGATGGCGAAGCCGGCATAGAGGCCGGCGGAAAAATCGGCGAGCGGCACGCCGCACTTGACCGGCGGCCGGCCCGGTTCGCCGGTCACGTCCATCACGCCGCTCATGGCCTGCACGGTGAGATCGAAGCCGCCTTCCTGGGCACGCGGCCCGCTCTGGCCGTAGGCCGAGATGGAGCAGTACACGAGCTTGGGATTGACCGCGCGCAGCGCCGCGTAGCCGAGCCCCAGGCGGTCCATCACGCCCGGACGGTTGTTCTCCACCAGCACGGCGCTCTCCTGCACCAGGCGCTTCACTGTCTCGACTCCGGCGGGGTCCTTCAGATCGACGGTCACCGAGCGCTTGTTGCGATTCAGCGATGCGAAATTCTCGCTGTAGCCGTCGGACAGCGGCGGCCAGCTGCGCAGCGTGTCGCCGCCCTCGGGATGTTCGACCTTGATCACGTCGGCGCCGAGATCGGCCAGCAGCATGCCGCAGAACGGGCCTGCGGCGACGTTGCAGATCTCGATGACGCGAATTCCTTCCAGCGGCAGATGCATGCGCGACCCTTGTTCGATGTCGAGAGCTGCGCGCGCCGAGACGCGCGCAGCGGCATCTTACTCCGCCGGACTCAGGCGATGAGTGCCCGCGCGTTGTCTTCGATGAGGCGCTGGTACTCCTCGGCGCTGGCGGCGAAGGCGCCGATGATCACCTGGTGAACGCCCACGTCCTCGAAGCGCTTCAAGTCGTCCGGCGTGGTCGGCACGCCCATGCCGATGGTGGCCGAGAAGAACAGCCGCGACGGATCGCGCCCGGCGGCCTCGGCGTGCGCGCGAATCGTCGCGATGTGCGCCTTGGCGGAGTCCGGCGTGACGTTCACGCCCCACCAGCCGTCGCCGATCTCGCCCACGCGCTTCAAGGCCGGCGCGCTCTCGCCGCCGAAGATGATCGGCGGATGGGGCTTCTGCACCGGCTTTGGATAGGAGCGCACGCCCTCGAAGCGACAGAACTCGCCGGCGTGGCTGCTGGAGGCCTGTGTCCAGGCCGCCTGCATCGCCGCGAGATAGTCGCGTGTGCGCTCGGCGCGGCGCGGCCAGGACACCTGCAGCGCGTCAAACTCTTCCTTCATCCAGCCGATGCCGACGCCGAAGTCGAAGCGGCCGTTGGACAGGAGATCCAGCGTCGCGACTTCCTTGGCAAGCGTCAGCGGCTGCCTTTCGGGCACCAGGCTGATGCCGGTGCCGAGACGAATCTTCTTCGTCACCGCCGCGGCGAAGGTGAGCGCCAGGTAGGGATCGAGGAAATCCACCGTCAGGTCTTCGAACGGCATGCGTCCGTTCTGGGTGTAGGGATAGCTGGAGGCGTACTTGTCCAGCAGCACGATGTGCTCCGGGGCCCACAGCGAGTAGTAGCCGCAGGCCTCGGTGCTGCGCGCGATGAGGTCGATGACCTCGGGGCGGGCCGACGGTCCGATGCCGACGCAGAAAAAGCCGATCTTCATGACGATGCTCCCCTCGTGATCCAAGGCCGTCGAATCTACTGCATGGTCGAGGGGGGGACCATCGCGCGATCGGGGCGGATCGGCGGGTGCCGAAGCGCGGCTCGGTCGGGTCGGTCGCGAGTCCGAGCCCCGTGGCTGAGGTGTCAGTGCGCCGCGGTGCCGGCCGCCGACGCCCGTGGAAAGAGCAGCGTGAACTCCGTGCCCTCGCCCACGCGGCTCTTCACCAGCACCCGGCCGCCGCCCTGGGTCATGGCGCCGTAGACCGAGGCGAGGCCGAGCCCCGTGCCCTTGCCCACGCCCTTGGTGGTATAGAAGGGTTCGAAGGCGCGCGCCAGCGTCGCCTCGTTCATGCCTTCGCCGGTGTCGCGCAGGACCAGCGCCACGAAGCGCTCGGGCTCGAGGTCTGGCTGCTCGCGCAGCAGCGGGTCGCCCGCGCCGAGGTTGCGCGCGGCGATGCGCAACTGCCCGCCGGCCGGCATCGCGTCGCGCGCGTTGACGCACAGGTTCAGCACCGACTGCGCGACCAGCACCGGGTCGGCGATGCAGGGCCACAGCCCGGCCGGGAGTTCGAGGTCCAGGGTGATGGAGGCGCCGAGCGCGGTGCGCAGCATGGTGGCCAGGTCACCGACGGTCCTGGCCAGATCGATGGTCTCGGGCCGCACGTCGGCCTTGCGACTGAACATCAGCAGCTGCCGGGCGATGGACGTCGCCATGTCGCTGGCTTCGATGATTCGGCCGAGCGCTTCGCGCATCTGGGGGTGATGCTCCGCCTGACCGCGCAGCAACGCAGCGTAGCCGCCGATCACCATCAGCTGGTTGTTGAAGTCATGGGCGACGCCTGCCGCGAGCTGGCCGATGGCCTCGAGCTTCTGTGCCTGCAGGTAGTTCTGCTCGAGCTGCCGCCGGGTGGTGACGTCCTCGATGGTGAGCAGCACTTGTACCGGGCCCGACTCGGGCAGCGGCAGGCGTTTGCCGCGGCACAGGAACACTCGCAGGGTGCCGTCATCGCAGGCGTGGCGCAGCTCGAGATCGGCAAAGGCTTCGTCGTCGCGGAGGACGCCCTGCAACGACACGTTCAGCGCCGGGGTGATGGCCGGGAAGCCCTTCAGCGCCTTGAGGGGACGACCGGTTGTTTCGGCCCGTGTCAGGTCGAACAGCCGGAAGAACGCATCGTTGGCGGTCTGCACACGCAGTTCGGTGTCGAGCACCACCAGCGGCACGTCGAGCGCGAGGATGATCTTCTCGGCCGCCTTGCGCGCCTCGGTGGCGATGAGCTCGCCGGTCTTGTGCTGGTGGATATCCTGGGCGGTGATCAGCACGCCCTGGATGCCGTCTTCCGATGCACGGTAGGGGCGGAAGGCGTATTCGAACCAGCGGCCGTTCGCGTCCTGCATTTCTTCCCGGGTGCCGCTGCCGGCACCCTCGTCGAGCTGGGCGGTGGCGAGGGCGGCAAAGCGCGAGTCGCTGTCCTGGCCCGCCCATTCTTCGAGCGGGTGGCCGACCATCTCGGCGTGCAGACCGAAATGCGCGACCGCCGCCTCGGTGTAGCGCCGCAGGCGCAGCTGGGCGTCGAGCATCACTATCGGGATCTCGACGCTGTTCAGCACGTTGTGCAGGTCGTCGGCGAGGCGCAGCGATTCCTGGTTGCGGCTGCGCAGCTCCTCGTTCAGGGTGGTCAGCTCCTCTTCGGTGGCCTGCAGCTCCTCGTTGACGCTGTGCACCTCCTCGAGGCTCGCCGAGATCTTTTCGTTGGCCGCCTGCAGTTCGCTGTTCTTGTGCAGCAGCTGGTCGATCACCGCCTGCATGTGCTCGCGGGTGGTGGCCATCTCGTGACGCAGGCGCGTGAGGCGCGCGTCGCTGTCCGGTGATGCGGGAGGACCGGGCGGCGCCTCCGGCGCGGGCGGCACGGGCGCCTCGTCGAACAGCAGCACGTAGTACCGCTGGCGATCGACGCGCAGCGGAATGACCTGCAGCGTGAGGTCGCGAAAACTGCTGTCGTCCAGCATGTGCAGGCCGTCGCGCTTGACCGGCTGGCCGCTCTCGCGCGCCTCGTCGAGCAGCGCGTGCAGATTCATCAGCAGGCCCGGACGCGCCATCTTCATCAGGTTCAGGCTCACGGCGCCGCCCGGCAGGGCGAGGAAGGGCGCGGTGTCCCCGCGTGAGAGCACGATGTCGTAATGGTCGTCGACCACCACGCTGGGCGGCGCGTAGCGCGCCAGCACGAGCCTGTCGGTTTCGCGTTGCAGTTCCATTGCCGCACTGTCTCCGTAGGTGAGCCTGTAGGGGAGCTGTTTGCCGCCCGTCCGCGCGGTGCCGGGCGGATAGACAGCGAGCGGCCTGGAGGGCACGGGGCGTCGCTGGTAGATCTTCTGGCGCCCGTCCACCTGCTCGAACAGGTCCTGCATCAGGCCAGGGGTCTCTGCTTCACCCAGGAGCAGGAAGCCATTGTTGGCGAGCGCGAAGTGGAAGATTGGTATGACTCGCCGCTGCAGTGTGCTGCCGAGGTAGATGAGCACGTTCCGGCAGCTCAGCAGGTCGACGTTGGAGAAAGGCGGGTCGCTGGTGATGTCGTGCCGCGCGAACATGCACAGGTCGCGCAGCGCGGCGCTCACCTGGTAGCCGCCCTCGCTCGCGACGAAGTAGCGCTGCAGGCGGGCGCGGGAGACATCGGCCTCGATGTCCCGGCCGTAGCGGCCGGCGCGCGCTTTCTCCAGCGCGCTTTCGCTGATGTCGGTGCCGAACAGCTTGATGGGTGGAGACAGGGGCCGGTCCGCCAGGAAATCCAGCAGCGCCATGGCCAGGGAATAGACTTCCTCGCCCGTCGCACAGCCAGGCACCCAGACGCGCAGCGGCTGGTCGCCTGCGCGCTCCGCGAGCAGCGCCGGGAAGACCTTGGCCTGCAGCGCGTCGAACACCCCGGGGTCTCGAAAGAAACGCGTGACGTGGATCAGCAGGTCGCCCTGCAGGGCGACCAGTTCGTCGGCGCGGCCGCGCAGCAGCGCGAGGTATTGGGCCAGTGTCTCGACGTGGTTGATGAGCATGCGCCGCTGGATGCGGCGCAGCACCGTGCTGCGCTTGTAGTCGGCGAAGTCGACCTGCCCGCCGGCCGCCAGCAGTTCGAACAGTTCGTCGAGCGCGGCGGCCTCCTGCTGGTCGGCGGCGCCCGTCTCGCCCATCCCCTGGCGCAGCAGGTGGGGATGGCGCGCGATGCGCTCCAGGGTCTCCGCGATGTCGTGCGGCGCGAGCACGAAGTCCACGCAGCCGCTTGCCTCGGCGGCGCGCGGCATGCTGTCGAAGTGCGCGCTGCCGTCCTGCGCGAAGGCGACGCCGCCGGCGCCCTTGACCGCCTGCACGCCGAGGGTGCCGTCGCTGCCGGTGCCTGAGAGGATCACTGCGATGGCCCGCTCACGGTAGCTGTCGGCCAGGGTGCGCAGGAAATGATCCACCGGCAGGAAGGGGCCCGCCGTGTCGCCGCGCGGAGACAGCCGCAGTTCCTCGCCTTCGACCCCGAGATAGGCGTCCGGCGGAATGACGTACACATGGTCCGGGCGCAGCCGGTCGTGATCGGCTGCCAGGTGCACGGGGGTCGCGCTCACGCTGCCGAGCAGTTCGACAAGGTGGCTGACATGCTGCGGGTCCAGGTGCTGGATCAGGACGAAGGCCATGCCGGTGTCTGCCGGCAAGTGGCGGAACAGCTGGGTGTAGGCATCGAGTCCGCCGGCCGAGGCGCCGATGCCCACCACCGCCAGCGGCGATTCGCGACCCGGCCCTACTTCATCGGCTGGCTGGGTAGCGCGGCCGTCACCCGTCGGGGCGCTCACGCCCGAGGCGTCCGGTGCGGCACATGGACGCCGTACAGGGCTGGTGAGGTTGGCCAAGCTGACACGTTGAAGGAACTTCGTTTGCGGATCCCTGGGGCCATTAAATCACGCTCGCCGGGACACCGTCTGACAATGGTCAGCTTTGTTCCGCGCCGCGCGGGCCTCGGCCGGCGGTCACGGTAGCCCAGGGTCCTGCCGTCACCGCGGCCTCTTCGGCCAGGCACCTGCGGTACCGTCGGGTTCGGCATGGCATGGAACATGCGTCGCTCGCCGGGACGTCAGTTGGAAAGGCCTTTCATGGGAGTCCATTCGTTCCTGAACTATCTCGAAGCGGTGCATGCCGACTACGCAGGCATCGACACCGGCGCCGTGGCGAGCTACATCCCGGAGCTCACCAAGGCCGACCCCGCCTGGTTCGGCATCGCGCTGGTGACCGTGGACGGCCACGTCTACCAGGCCGGCGACTCGCGCCAGCCCTTCACCATCCAGTCGATTTCCAAGGCCATCACCTACGGGCTCGCGCTCGAGGACTCGGGCATCGAGGCGGTGCTGCGCAAGGTCGACGTCGAGCCGTCGGGCGAAGCCTTCAACTCCATCAGTCTCGAACCCGGCACGGGCCGACCGCGCAATCCGATGATCAATGCCGGCGCCATCGCCACCGTCGCGCTGGTCGAGGGCGACACGGCGGAGGCCAAGTTCGCGCGCATGCTCGATTGCTACAACCGCTATCTCGGTCGCCGGCCGGAGCTCGATACGGAGGTCTACCAGTCGGAGAAGGCCACCGGACATCGCAACCGCGCCATCGCCTGGCTGCTGCACAACCATGACATCCTCGAGCGCGCGCCGGACGACGTGCTCGACGTGTACTTCCGCCAGTGCTCGCTGCTCGTCACCTGCCGCGACCTCGCGCTGATGGGCGCGACGCTCGCCAACGACGGGGTCAATCCCATCACCGGCGTGCGCGCGCTGAAGAGCCCCTACGTGGCCAAGGTCCTGAGCGTGATGATGTCCTGCGGCATGTACGACTACTCGGGCGCGTGGATGTACGAGGTCGGCATGCCGGCCAAGAGCGGCGTGGGCGGTGGCATCGTGGCGGTGCTGCCCGGCCAGTTCGGGCTCGCGGTGTTCTCGCCCAAGCTCGATGATCGCGGCAACAGCGCGCGCGGCATCGCGGTGTGCCGGCGTATCTCCACCGACTACGGCCTGCATACCCTGCACACCGGCAGCGTGAGCGTGGCCTCGGTGGTGCACGCCGCCTACGACGCGACTCAGGTGAGCTCCAAGCGTGCGCGGAACAGCGCGCAGCTGGCGGCGCTGGCCGAGCGCGGCCGCCGCGCGGCGGTGCTGGAACTGCAGGGGGATCTCGTGTTCGCCTCGGCCGAGATCCTGATGCGCGAGGCGCTGCGCGTGACCGAGGCGGCGGACTACCTGGTGCTCGACTTCGCCCGCGTGGGGGTGATCCACGAGGGCGCCCGCACGCTGCTCGCGAGCCTCCTCACCTGCCTCTACGACCAGGGGCGCACGGTGCTCATGACCGGCATCTCCAATCGCTACATGGTGGTCCGTGGCCTGAAGGCCGCACTCGGAGAGCGCAACGCGGCCGCGCTATTTGCGTGCGAGGACCTCGATCACGCGCTTGAATGGTGCGAAGACCAGCTGCTGGCGGACCTCGAGTCGGCACCGGACGTGGAGTCGCCGCTCGCCGTCCAGGTCTTCTGCGCCGGCTTCGAGGCCGACGAACTGGCGGTGCTGGACGCCCTCGTGACGCGCCAGTCCTATGCGCCGGGCGTTCGCCTGTGCCGCGAGGGCGATGCGGCGGACACCCTGTTCTTCATCGTCCGCGGCGAGGTCTCGGTGCGCGTGCCGCTGGCCTACCAGCGTGAGGGACGGCTCAGCACCGTCGGCGCCGGCTCGGCGGTGGGCGAGATGGGCATGCTGGACCGCGGCCGCCGCTCGGCGGACATCGTCGCCGACACCGAGGTCACCTGCCTGGTGCTGGACTACCACCGATTGGAATCCGCCGAGGGCGCGGCGGCTGCCAGCATGCGGTTGAAGCTCGTCACCAACATTGCCCGCGGGCTGAACCGCAAGCTCAGGCAGGCGACGTTGGAGATCAAGTTGTTGCGGAATTGAGGCGCCCAACGATGCGCGGCTAAACCGAAACCACCGTACACCGCGGATCGTGACCCTCGATGTAGGGCCGATTTCAATCGGCCATGTACCGCGCCCGGTCGCGCCTTACATGGCGGGTTGAAACCCGCCCTACAACGTAAGCCGGGCTTCGCCCGGCTTACTTCGCGTCCATGTTGACCACCCAGCCGGGGCCGCTCGGCGGCGTGTCGCCGAGCCGCCGGCAGCGTTCGCGGTGGTAGCGGCTCGGGCCGTCGGCGGGATGGCGCGCGAGCACGGTATCGAAGCCCGCGGCGGCGGCGGTCCAGTCGCCTTCGCCCAACGCGCGCATGGCGGCGTCGAAGTCCTGCGCCAACTTCAGTTTCTCTGGCGAACACGCGCCTTCGCGCCCCAGCACTTCGACCACCGGCACGGTTTCGGCCTTGCCGACGAAACGGAACTCGCCGACGAAGCGCGTCACCACGCCGGTAACGTCCTCGAGCGCGGCGCGGCTCACGAGCAGTTGCGTGCCGAGGTGCTTGTTCAGACCCTCGATGCGCGCCGCCGTGTTGGCGCTGTCACCGACGATGCTGTACACGAAGTGTCCGCCACCGCCCGCATGACCGACGTACACCATGCCGGTCTCGAGCCCGATGCGCAGGTTCTGTGACAAGAGTGCGTGACGCGCCTTGAACGCATCGATGGCCGCCACCGCGTCCAGCGCGGCGGCGATCGCCTGCCGGCGTGGCTCGGGCGCCGATTCCTCCGCGGTCCAGGCGCACATGATGCCGTCGGCGCGAAATTCGATGACGTCCACGCCGTGGCGGCGCAGCGGCTCGGACAGGCTCTCGAAGTAGTCGTTGAGAAACACCGCCAGTTCCTTGGGCTTCATCTTCTCGGCGATGGTGGTGAAGCCCGCCATGTCGGAAGCGAAGCACACGCTGTACACCACGCGATCGAGCGCGCTCGAATCGAGGTTGCGCTCGGTGAAGTCGTGGGCGAGGTGCGGTGGCAGGTACAGGCTGATGGCCTGTGTCGCGCGGTTCTTCTTGGCCCGCTCATCGAGGTAATGCACCACCAGGCCAATGAACACCGCGAGCGGCAGTTGCAGCAGCAGCGGCACCGCGAGCGGCAGCCAGAGCTGGGCGGCGCTGAAGGCCTGCAGCGCGCCGTAGGCGTAGGCGCCGGCCAGCGCGAGCGTGAGCGGCACGCCGACTACGGCCGGCAAGAGGAACATCAGCGCGCTCGCGAGCACGCCGAAGGCGAGCGGCACGGCGAGCGTCGCGCCCGCGCCCAGGGGCTCCACGCTGGTGTCGGTGAGCAGGTTGGCGAAGGCGGTGGCGGCGATCTCGACGCCGCTCAGATCGACGCCGTCGGCGTTGGTATAGACGGTATAGAACCTGTCGGGCTGGCCCGGATCGAACAGGTCGGAGAAGCCGACGAACACGCTGCGCCCGGCGAGCGGCACGGCCGCTGCACCGCCCGGTGTCTCGCCCTTGGCGAGCGTCGCGTAGGGCAGCGTCGCGATACTGCCGGGCGGGCCGTAGAAATTGAGCAGGCGATGATCGGGACCGGCGTACATGCCGATCAGCGCGCGCACCAGGCGTCGCTCTCGGACGGGAAGCGCGTTCTCCGGCTGTGCGTCGAGCAGGGCGGTGAGACGCGGGGCCAACGCTGGGTCGCGGCTGAACGCATCACGTGCCGCGAGCATGAACTCGCGCAGACCCGCGGCCCGAACCTCGCGCGGCGGCGCGGCAGGCAGCGCGAGTTCGGGCGCCGTTTCGCGCGCAAGCCGATCGAAGTCGCGCCATGCATCTAGCCCCGCGACCTGCAGCGCGACCGCCGGCATGGTCGGCGCCGATCCGACGCTCGGCTTGAACACCCAGAACTCGTGGACCGCCACCTCGACCTTGGGCAGCGGAAAGGAACCGAGCCCGCGCGCCGCCTCGGCCAGTGGCGCGATCGGTGCGACCAGGCGCTCCACCCACACCGAGCCCGTGCTGCGGCCGGCGGCGTCGGTCAGCGGCTGGCGCTTGCCGAGCAGCTTCTCCGCCAGCACCACCCGACCCGAGGTTTCGACCGCGCGCGCGAACGCGGCGTCGTCCTCGGCCTTCTTGGGGAGTTGGAAGTCGAAGTCGAACGCGATGCTGGCGACGTCCGCCGCACTCAGGCGCTCGACCAGCAGGCCGTGGACACTGCGTGGCCATTCCCGCGGCAGGTTGGAGATGCCGAGCGCGCCGCCGGTCTGGTCGTCGATCGCCGCGACCACCGCCTCGGGCGGCGCCTGCACCGGGCCGCGCAGATGGAACAGCCAGGCGAGGCCCACGTCGCGCTCGAACTCGAAGCCGACGGGCACGAAGCCGAGCAGCGCGCCGAGCGTGCCGATGCCGAGCGCGGTGGCGGCGCGTTTTACCCCGCGGCGCATGGCGGGGGCGGGAGAAGGCGGTGAATCACAGGCGGGACCCGGCCTCCACGTCGGCGATCAGGCGCGCGACGTTGTCGCGCGCGCGCTGCTCGTAGCGGGTGTGGAAATGGTCCGTGGTGAAGATTCGCGGCCGCGCCAACAGGCCACGCAGGAAGCGGAACTGCGCGGGATAGTAGCGCGCGTCCTCGGTCTCGGCCTGCTCTTCGCGCACGCGGCGCGAGTCGCTGAGGAAGGCGTCCCAGGGCAGGCCGAAACTCGACAGGTCGACGTCCACCACCCAGGCGGCGCTGCCGGCGTCGGGCGGTGCGTGGTGCGCCGTGATGAGGATGAGCCGCACCACTTCGTCGACCAGCGCGGCCGGCAGGCTGGGGCGCGCATAGGCACTGAAGAGGTCGGCGCTGCGCTGTTCGTTGTCGCTCGCGCCGGTGCGGTAGATGACATCGTGAAACCACAGCGCGAGCTCGATCGCGCCCGCATCGGCGGCCGGCACCGGCGCGGCGTCGAACTCGGCCAGGCAATGGGCGACGTGCGCCCAGGTGTGGTAGCGGCGGTGTGGCTCGGCGTAGCGCGCGTGGAGCGCGGCGTGGACGCTGCCGACGTCGCCCGCGCCGCCGCAGCGCGACCACAGCGCCTGGAAGCGCGCGGCCGAAGGAGAAGCGGGCGAGTCGGGGTTCATGCTGCGTGGCGCCTGTGCGGTCCTGCATCCTGACACGATGCGTGTGTTGTCCCTAGCAAAGATCGTGACCATCGAGGAGTGGTCCAGGAGTCCACTCCGCGACCCGACGCGGGGCGGCGCTGGGCGAGCGCGCCGGGTCCTCTGCGCCGATCCGGTGAACGGCGCGCCAATATAGTGCCCGTATCGAACGCGATTCCCAATGGTGATGAGGGCGGCACGCCGAGGCAGGGTGCCGAATCCCTCGATTCGCTCGGCGACACTCGGCGCGCGGCCGAATTCGCCTTATGCTGCCCGCCGCCTCTTCGCCATCGCCGCCGCCATGGCGGCCTCGCGGGCCCGGGCCGACGCTCCGGGCTCATGGGATCGGGAATTGCAGCGCGACCCGCGCGCCGCAGAGCGCAACAGGACATCAGGAAAGATCGCAATGCACATCCCGTTCTCTCCCGCACGCCTGGCGTGCATTGCGCTCCTCGTGTCGCCGCTGCTGCACGCCGAGGAGTGCGCCTCGCACGCGGGCCGCTTCGCGGCGCTGGAAGGCAAGGTGGAGGTTGCCCACGACGAACATGCCGCGTGGCAGTCCGCGAACCTCGCACTGCCCCTATGCGAGGGCGATTCGATTCGCGTCGGTGCGCACAGCCGCGCGGCCGTGCAGCTCGTCAACGACGCAGTGCTGCGCCTCGACGAGAACACCACCATGCGCCTGGTCGACATCAACGGCGAACCCGAATCGCGCAGCCTGCTGGATCTGCTGCGCGGCGCGGTGAAGTCGTTCAGCCGTTCGCCCCGCACCATGACCGTGAACACGCCCTATGTGAACGGCATGATCGAAGGCACCGAGTTCGCCATGCGCGTAGCGGACGACGCGACCTCGGTGCAGGTCTTCGAAGGCAAGGTGAGGACGACCAACGACGCAGGTGAGATCCTCCTGACCCGCGGCCAGTCGGGCACGGCGCGCACCGGCATGGCGCCGGTGCTGGACCCGGTCGTCAGGCAGGACGACGCCGTGCAGTGGACGCTCTATTACCCGCCGTTGCTCGCGACCCTGGGCGGCGGCACGACGAGCGCCAGTGGCGACGCCGTGCTGGACCAGGCGCTCGCCAGCGCGGCGGCTGGCGCTCTGCCGGGCGCGCTCGCCGCCCTGGAGGCCGTGCCGGTCACCGAGCGCGGCACTTCCCACGAACTTGCGCGCGCCAGCCTGCTGCTTAATGTTGGCCAGGCCGCGCAGGCGCGCGAAGTCATCGACGGGGTGCTGGCGCGCGAGCCGAACGCGGCGCTCGCGCTGGCGCTGCGCGCCTCCATCGAAGTGGTGCAGAACCAGCGTGACGCGGCGCTCGCCGACGCCGAGCGCGCGGTGGCTGCCGGCGACAGCGCCGCCACGCGGCTCGCCTTGTCCTATGCGCAACAGGCGGCGTTTCGCCTGGACGCCGCGCGCGCGACGTTGGAGGCCGCGGCCACAGCCCATCCGGACGACGCGCTGGTGCAGGCGCGG
>JAIEQK010000053.1 GCA_019747795.1 Gammaproteobacteria bacterium
GGCTCGATCTTGGCGGCCTCGTCGTAGGCGGCCAGCGCCGCCGCGCCGTTGCCGCGCTCGCGCAGGATCTCGCCCTTGCGGAACCAGGCCTCGGCGCTGCGTGGGGCACGTGCGATGGCGCCGTCGACGGCGCGGAGCGCCGCGCCGTAGTCACTGTCCGCCGCCGCCACCTGGGCCAGGCCGAGAAGAGGCTCGGGCCGATCCGGCGCGAGGCCGCCGGCCTCGGCGAAGGCGGTGGCCGCCTCCTCGCGACGGCCCAGCTCGAACAGCGCGCGGCCGCGCAGCACCGCCACTTCGAAGCCGTCGCCGGCGCCTGCGCGGGCGGGACGCACGAGATCCAGCAGGTCGTTGTACTTGCGCTGGGCGAGCAGGGCGTTGCCGAGCGGGGCCTCGACCTGTTCCGGCGCGGCGCCGAGGCTCCGGGCGAGCCTCAGTTCCTTCTCCGCGCCGGCCGGGTCGCCGTCGCGCAGCCGCGCGGTGCCGAGTGCGATGCGCGCCGGCAGATGGTTGCGATCGCTCGCCACCACGCCCAGCAGGTCGGCGATCGCGCCCCGCGCGTCACCGCGGTTCAGACGCGCGAGTCCGGCTTCGTAGCGTTCGGTGAGCGAGGGCTCCGGCTCGGCCGCGACGCCGGCGGCGAGGCCCAGCGTCAATAGCGCGGCCAGCAGGCGTCGCGGCAGGGTGCCGTCCGGGACGGTCACGGGGAAGCGCGCTCAGCCGATCAGGCGAAGCGTGGCGTGAGCGCGGTCGCGCGGCCTCGCCGCGTGCGCCGCCAGCCGACGACGAGCCCGAGCGCCAGCAAGGCGAGCGCATTGGGCTCGGCGACCGCGGCCGCGACCACCACCGGACTCGCGGCCAGCACGGTCGGCAGTTCGGGCAGGGTACGCAGCGTGTCGCCGCCGTTCTCGTCATCGAAGTTGTAGAGCGTGCCGTAGGCGCTGTCGCCCACGCCGCCGAGCGCCGCAACGAGCGCCGGGGCCTGCGGACGGCGCACCGCGCGCTTGCCGAGGTAGTGACGCAGCGACTCGACGTTGTCGGCCGTTGTCTGTGGTTGCGCGAGGTCGACCTCCAGTCGCCGCGGTCCGCTCGCGCTCAGCATCATCATGAGACTGCCGCCGCTGCCGGGCGCGGCGAAGCTCATGCGGCGCGTCGTCGTCGTCGCCTTGGTCCGGCGCACCCGCTTGGTCTTGCGCGCGAGGCGGTTGGCGAAGGGGTCGACCTTGCCGAGCCGCTTGCGGGTCTCCAGCGTCTTGCCCTTGCGTGCGCACAGGTTCGGCGCCTGCCGGCAGGGCAGGCGTTGGAGCGTGCTGCCCTGGGGCCCGGCGACCTTCATGTTCCACAGGGCGAAGAAGGACTGGTCCGCCACCCGGGCCGTGGCCGGACCGGCCGCCAACCCGCACATCAGCAAACTCATCAACAGCAGCGTGTTTCGATACATGGGGCCCTTCCTGGAGCGTAACCGGTGGTTCGAAGTCCCTGACCTGCGCCGGACCTGCCGGCGCATGCCTTTGTGAACTTGTGTGCCGGTATACGCCGCCCCATCACTTTAAAAAAGACGACTGTGCACGCTTGCCGTGTTTGTGTGACGAAGTCTGCGCCGAAGGTGCTGCTCCGAACGCGCTGAACGCTCAGCCGAGCCCAGGTTCGCTTGCCGCCTGCCCGGCGTGATACTCGGCATACACGTAGACCGGCACGGCGAGCTCCCCGAGCCGGCTCTCGATCACCGGCTTGACCTCGTCCCAGTCCAGGCCGCCGACCCCGGTGGCGAGTCGCGGCAGCGCGATGGAGGTGAAGCCCTCCGCCTGGGCCAGCTGCGCCAGCTCGCGCAGCGCATCGCGCACGTGCTTCACGCTCGCGCGGCCCGGTCGCGCGCCATGACCGTAGCCGCCTTCCTGGGTCAGCAGGTTGACGATGCGCGTGCCGCCGGTGCCACCCCACATCCAGATCTGCCCTGGGGCGGGATGGCGCTGGCTGCACCAGTGGTGAAAGTCCTTGTGCATGGCCGGAAACTTCTCGTGCAGCGCGCGCGCCAGCCCCTGGGTCATGGGATCGTTGGGCGCGACGCCGTGCGCGATGACCTGCGCCTTGCTGAACAGGATGTCGCCGGAGACTTCGTGAATCATGTGCCCGCCTTGCATGTGCGTTGGAATACATGGGCATCTTCCGGCACGCGGCCGGCGGGCATATTGATCTGACGCAGGCCTCGCCCTGGGTCGCGCGCGGCGACTAGTCGTTGCCGGCGGACTGCACGGCGGGGGTGGGCGGCGTGGGGGGCGCGGGGCGCACGCGGCGCGCCTGCCAGTAGCGGTGCCGCCAGTAGCCGTCGCCGAGACGCGAGATCATCACACCTCGGCGCGTGGAGGCGTGCAGGAAGCGGCCCTGCTCGAGGTAGATGCCGACGTGACGGGTGGCGCCGCCGGTGCGAAAGAACACCAGGTCGCCGGTTTCGAGCTGCTCGGGGCCGATGCCCTGGCCGAGCTGCGCCTGGGCTTCGACCGTCCTCGGCAGCGTGGTGCCGAGCAGCGCTTTGAAGGTCACCAGCACGAAGCCCGAACAGTCGATGCCGCGGGTGGTGAGGCCGCCCAGGCGATAGGGCGTGCCTTTCCACAGCTTGTAGTGTTCGCGCAGGTGGGCGCGCAGGGCTGCGCCCTCGTCCCGCGGCGGCGGCGCGGGTACGGCGACCGGGGCCGGCATGACGGCTTCCTCGACCGGCGCGGGTTCGGGCACGGTGCCGAACAGTCCGCAGCCGCCGAGCGCGATCGACGTCAGCAACAGCAACCAGCGGCAGGGGCGAAACAGCAACGGGTGGATCACGCGGGCAGGGTGATGGCGAGCGTCGGCGTCAGGGCGCGCGCACGATATCACCAGGCACGCGCGCAGGCATGTCCACGCTCACGAGGCGCGAGGCGTCGTCGGCGCGGCGAAGCCCAGCGCGGCCGCCACGCACACCTGCCAGCCGACGAACAGGAGGCCCGCGCGCAGGTTCTCGTCCATGCCGGGCCACATGCTCCACAGCCACTGCACGCCCTGCGCGGCGAGCGCGCCGCTGACCGTCACCACCAGCAGCGTGCGCCATAGACCCTGGCGCCAGCGCCAGGCCAGCGCGAGGCCGGCCGTCAGAAGGCCGCCGCCCAGCGCGCCGGCCAGCAGCATCGGCCAGGGACGGCCGTGCAGCTCCCAGTCCATCGCAACGAGCCAGGCGCCGACCGCGGCCAGGGTGACGACGAGGCCCGGCAACAGCGCCGCGTCCGGGCCGGCGAGGCCGGCGCGCGGGCCGACGGCCGCGAGCAGGGCGCCGAACACGAGGCCGGGAAAGACGCGGATGAGGGTCGAGTACTCGGGCGCCAGCATGCCGCCCAGCCAGCAGATGAGGCCTGAGGCCAGGCCGGCGGCGACCAGCAGCCCGACGCGGCGCGCGGTCGGCGGTGGCGAGGAAGGAATCAGATCGGCAAGGCCTCCGCCCGTGGCCTCGAGGCGAGGCACTGGCGGAAGGATAGGTAAGCGGCGCGAGAAAAACTATCGTCGGCGCCGCGCGCCGCGGCGCGGTCGGGTGACCGCGCGCGGCGTGGGTCGAACTCAGTGGTCGGTGGTCGGCAGTGTGCCCACGTAGGCCGTGCTGCCGGCGTTGTCCCCCACCGGGCTCACGTTGTCGCTCTTGATGCACACCGGGTGACCGAAACCGCTGGCGCTGACGCCGTCGACGATGTCGAACACGATGTTGTCGGCGCGCGTGTCGTCGCCGCTCACGCCGCCGACACCCTCGAGATTGTCGAGGCCGAGACCCGCGCGCACGCGCCAGGCGATGTTGTGATCCGCGCAGGAGGTGTCACCGCTGAGACCCACGGCGCCGATGATCTTGTGCGACGCGTTGTACAGCGGCAGGCCGCCACCGAACACGTTCACGCCGCCGACGCGCTCGCCGACCATCGGATCGTTCTTGCGACCGAAGTTGCTGGTCGGACCCTTGTAGGCCACCTCGGTGTCCACCGGGTTGCTCTCCTGCAGGCCATAGAGGCTGCCGCCCGGCTGCACGGCGGCATAGAGGTTGGCGGTGGACAGCGCCAGGGTGTCGAGGCTGAAGGCGTTGGCGGTGTTGGCCTTCTGCGCCGAGATCACGCGGCTGCCCGGCCACTGGGAATTGCGGTTCGCGCCCGAGAAGGCCACCGCGCACACCACGCCGTCACGGTTGACGAGCGTCGCCCACATGTGGAGGTCGAGGCCGGACTGCTCGGTGGCGACGGCCGCGTCGAGCTCGGCTTTCAGCGCGGCGTGCAGGCCCTCGACGTCGGTATCGAGCGCGGTGGCGAGCCGGCGGCAGGCCGAAGAGCCGCCGCCGCGGTCGTCGCTACCCTTGCCCTTGCCCTTGCTGTCGGCCATGACCTCGGCGGCGTTGGCGGCCAGCGCGAGGGCGATACTCAGGGCGACGGTGGTCTTGATGTTCTTCATTGTCGGGTCTCCCACACTTCTTTGTGATTTGGTGCGACCGCGCCAGGCGAGCGCCGGCGGCGTGGGCGCGACTATCGAAGCTCAGGTGGGCGACGAACAAGCACGGGCGTGCAGAAATGTGATGCCGGTTCGATCCGTCGGCCGGCGGATCGAACCGCGTAGCGATCGCAGCGAAACGCCGCTCAGTCCTCCACCGGCATCACGCCGGTCCACTGCGCGCGCGCCGAGATCTCGATCCAGTTGCCGTCCGGGTCGGCGACGAAGCCGTAGCGCGCGACCTTGGGAAAGGTCTTGCACGCCTGCACGATGGTCCCGCCGCGCCTCTCGATGGCGGCGCATTCGGCGTCGGCATCGAAGATCTGCACGGTGAGATAGCGGAAGCCCGGACCGATGAAGTCTTCCATCGGCCGCCCGCCCGGGCCTTCGACCACGAACAGCAGGCTGTCGCCGCAGCGCGCGACGCGCGGCGCGATGCGTTCGAACTCCAGCGCTTCGAGGTAGAAGCGCATCATCGCGTCGGGATCGGGGGTCGACACGGTGATGCCGATGCCGACCACGCCGTCGCTGCCCGGCGGCACCAGGCGCACCGGTTCGCCGCCCGGGTTCGGGCCTTCCCAGGCCGGCTGGCCGGCGCGCGCGATGCTCAAGCCCGCGTAGCCGGTCGGCGGCGTCGACGCGAACGGCTTCGGGTACTGGTTCACCTTGATCACCGAGCCGTGGGCGTCGTAGCGATGCTGCACCCAGCCGTCGCCGAAGCTGAGCTCGTGATCGAGCTTCAGCCCGCAGGACGCCTCCCAGAAGCGCTGATGCGCGGCGATGTCGTTGGTGAACATGCCGATGTCGAGGTGGGGCTTGGCGAGGCGCATGGCGTTTTCCTCAGGTGGGCAGGGCGTCGACCGCGTCGTTGTCCAGCGCCTGCCAGGCGCCGTCGGTCACCATCTTCATGAACAGGCGGTCGCCGCGCTCGGTCTGCTTGACCACCACGGTGGCGGCGATCGCCACCACCAGCACGGCGAAGCTGTAATGGCGGTAGTCGGCCATCAGGTGCTCGAAGTCATAGTCGCGCACGCCGAGACGATGCAGTTCGGCGAGGTATTCCTTCAGCAGGTCCCGCTCGACCGCGCGGCGCGTGGCGCGATCGAACGCGCCGCCGAGGAAATAGGACACGTCCATGCCGGTGCCGAGCCAGGCGCTGGTCTGCCAGTCCACCACGCAGATGCGCGGGCCGCCGAACAGCATGTTGTCGACGCGGAAATCGTTGTGGGAAAAACACTTCGGCGCCGAGCGCGGCGCGTTCCAGCGCGCATGGCAGCGCACGAACGTGTCGCACACCTGCATGACCTGCGGGTCCATGAGGTGCGAGTAGGTCTTCTGGAAATGCGCCCAGGACGATTCCAGGAGCTCGGTGGTGTAGAAGCCCTGCGCGCCCGCCGGCTTGTACAGCCAGGGCTGGGCCTCGAGTTCGGCATCGTTCCAGAACGTCGCGTGCAGGCGCGCCGCCTCGCCGAGCGCCTTGCGCGCGTTCTCCACCGAGCAGCCCTGCATGTGATCGCCCGTGGTGGCAGGCGCCATGTCTTCCAGCAGCAGCGCAAAGTGGCCGCTGGTCTCGTCGTACTCCGCGACGTAGGCCTTGGGCACGTGGATGCCGGCGCGGTGCGCGAGCTCGCGGTAGAACATCACCTCGGAGCGGTACCAGCCCATGTCGCGGCCGCTGGTCGCGGCGACCGCGTTGTCCGACTGGAACTTGCCGACCACGGTCGCCGGCGCCTCGGGCGGTGGCGTGCCGGCGTAGCGCAGGTGAAAGCGGCGGGTCTCGCCGAGCTGTCCGGTGCCGACGGTCTCGATGGAGAAATCCGCGACGCGTGCGTCGATGCCCCGCTGGGCGAGCGCCGCGCCCAGCCACCCGGCCGTGATCTGGTCGTACCGCGGAACGGCCGGCAGCTCGGTCATGGAAAAGGTCTCCCCGATAGGCGCGCCTCATCGCTCACCACGAGCGGCGCCGACGCGAGAACGCATCTTAACAGGCTGGTGAAAAACGTCGCGAGCGCAGCAGTTTCTCACCTGCCTGACGATCGGCGCCGCCGGGCGGGAAAAGGCGCGCCCTCAGGGCATTTCCTCGACGTAGGTGCGCTCGATGGGCGTCTGCACGTAGGCCTTCTTGCCGTCGATCAGCGCCCAGAAGTAGTAGTAGCCCTTCTGTGGATCGCTGGTGACCTTGCCGTCACGCACTTCCCAAGTGCGCGCGTGTTCGCCATCGGCATAGGTCACACGGTAATCGCCTTCGAGCCAGGTCACGCCGATACGCGAGATCTGGTTCTGCTGCTCTTCCGAGCAGCCGGCGAGGGCGAGTACGAACAGGGCGGCGGATAGCGGGCGTGGGGACATGCGCGAACTCCTTGATGGCGATCAAGCGCCATCCTAGCAAGCCGCGTGCTGCGTCGCCGAGGTGCGTCGCGGCCCTTCTGGCTTGGGTCGAGGCTCGCTACCATGGACAGATGCCCCGCGGCGGGAAGCCATGACGGACGAAATCTACCGATTGACGCTCAACCTGGGTCTGGCCACTGTCATGGTGGTGATCACGGTGACGGTGCATTTTTTCGGACTCATGCTGTTGACCTACGTGATGAGCGCTTCCCGCCATCATTTGCGCCCGCACGAGAGCGTGGCCCGCCAGGGTGGCCTCATCATCTTCGTCGTGCTCGGTATCTTCGCTCTCGTCACGATTCACATCTGGCTCTACGCCGCCCTCTATCGAGCGCTCGGCGAGACGTCCGATTTCGAGTCCGCGCTCTATTACTCCACCACCACGTTCACCGCGGTCGGCTTCGGCGACGTGCTGATTTCGCCGCGCTGGCGTGTGCTGTCGGCCATCGAGGCCGCGAACGGCGTGATCCTGCTCGCCTGGTCCACCACCTTCATGCTGTCCATCACCTCCCGCCTTCGAGTGCTGGAGCACGACTGGCTGGAGCGGCGTGAATAGCGCCTGCCGGCGATGCACGGCCAGGCCTCCCTGCTGCTGACCATCGCCGCGAGCTTCGGGCTCGCGCTCGCGTTCGGCTTCGTCGCCGCGCGCCTGCGCCTGCCGGTGCTGGTCGGCTACATGCTTGCGGGCGTGGTGCTGGGTCCCGGCACGCCGGGCTTCGTCGCCAACGTGGAACTGTCGCGCGAGCTGGCCGAGATCGGCGTCATCCTGCTGATGTTCGGCGTGGGCCTGCGCTTCTCGCTCGATGAGTTGATCGCCGTGCGCGGCATCGCGCTGCCCGGCGCGCTGCTCGAGATGACCACCATCGCCAGCGCCGGCGCGGCGCTCGCCTGGTGGTGGGGCTGGGAGGTCGGCGCCTGCCTGGTGTTCGGCCTGTCCCTGTCGGTGGCGAGCACGGTGGTGCTGGTGCGCTCGCTCGAGCGGCAGAACGTGCTCGAGTCCATCACCGGGCACATCGCGCTCGGCTGGCTGGTGGTCGAAGACCTCGCCATGGTGCTGGTGCTCGTGCTGCTGCCGCCGCTCGCCGGCTCGCTCGGTGGTCACGCCACCAGCACCAGCATGCCGCTCGGCTTCCAGATCGGCCTCACGCTGCTCAAGGTCGCGGCCTTCGTGGCGTTGATGATGGTGGTCGGCAAACGCCTGTTGCCGAAGCTGCTGTGGTCGGTGGCGCATACCGGCTCGCGCGAGCTGTTCACCTTGAGCGTGGTGGCGGGCGCCATCGGCGTGGCCTATGCCGCCTCGCTGCTGTTCGGCGTGTCCTTCGCGCTCGGCGCCTTCTTCGCCGGCATCGTGATGCGCGAATCGAGCCTTGCCTACCGCGCGGCGCAGGAGTCGCTGCCGCTGCGCGACGCCTTCGCGGTGCTGTTCTTCGTCTCGGTAGGCATGCTGTTCGACCCGCACATCGTGCTCGATCGGCCGTTGGAAGTGCTGGGCGTGACCAGCGTCATCGTGCTGCTGAAGCCCTGCATCGCCTTCAGCCTCGTGACCCTGTTCCGCTATCCCCTGAACACCGCGATCACCATCGCAATCGGCCTCGCGCAGATCGGCGAGTTCTCCTACATCCTGGCCGGGCTCGGGCTGCAGCTCGGCCTGCTCGAGCCCGCGGGCCTCAATCTCATCCTCGCCGGCTCGCTCATCTCGATCGGCGTCAATCCGCTGCTGACGCGCGCGCTGCAGCCGCTGCACGACTGGCTGCGCTCGCACTCGCGCCTGGGCGGCATGTTCGAGCGCCCCTCCGACCCGCTCGCCATCCTGCCCACGACCTTCACCTCCGACGAGCTCACCGGTCACGTGGTGCTGGTCGGCTACGGGCGGGTCGGGCGGCGCATCGGCCGCGCGCTCATGGCGCGCGGCCAGCGCTTCGTGGTGATCGAGAACAGCCGCAGCACGGTCGAGGACCTGCGTGCCGCCGGCCTGCCGGCGGTGGCGGGCGACGCGGCCGATCCGGAAGTGCTGATCCAGGGCCACATCGTGCGCGCCTCCATGCTGATCATCGCCATGCCGGATGCCGCGCGCAGCTGCCGCATCCTCGAGATCGCGCGCATGCTCAATCCCGGCGTGCGCACCATCGCCCGCGCCCACAGCGACGAGGAGGCCGAACTCCTCGTGCGCGAGCGGGTGGGCGGCGTGTTCTACGGCGAGCAGGAACTCGCCAACGCGATGATCAAGGACTTCGAGGCGCAGTTCGCCGAGTTGCTGAGCGCGTCGCCCCATTGAGGACAGCGCCGCCACGCCGATAGGCGCCGGGTGGCACGCCGGCGAACTGGCGAAAGGCGCGGCTGAAGGCCGGCGTCGAGTCGTAGCCACAGCGCGCGGCGATGCCGTCGATGGTGTCGGCACCTTCGCGCAGCCAGCCGGCGGCGAGCTGCATGCGCCACGCTTTCAGGTACTCCATGGGCGCGCAGCCGAAGGCGGCATGAAAGCGCTCGCTCAACACCGTCTTCGACATGCTGCTGCGCTCGCATAACGCAGCCAGCGTCCACGCTCGCCCCGGCTCGCGATGAATGCCGTCCAGCACCGACTGCAGGCGGCGGTCGGCGAGCACTGACAGCATCCCGTCGGACAGCAGGCCGCCCTCCACGCAGTGGCGAATCACCAGCAGCAGGCAGCTTTCGAGCAAGTGCTCGAGAAGGAGATCGCTGGCCACGCGCGGCGCGCGTGCCTCGTCGACCAGCAGCTGCACGAGGCGCGCCAGCCCGTCGCCGCCCTCGCGTCGGCGCACGAGTATCTCGCCGGGCAGCAGCCGCCACCACGGCGCGCGCGGCTGGTCCAACTCGAACAGCCCACATACGAAGCCGCTGGACCCTTCCTCCATCGGCACCTGCGCGGCGCCGGGTGCATCGAACACCAGTTCGTCGGCGCTGTAGGACAGGTAGTGCGGCGGCGCGTGGGGCAGGAAGATCAGCACGTCGCCGATGGCCAGGGGCTCGGGGCGAGGCCAGCGCGGCGAATGCAGCCAGGCGTCGCCCTTGACCAGCATGTGGAACCATGCGTCCGAATCGGAATTGTGGTCGACCGCCCAGCGGCCGCAGACCCCACCCACGTAGGCCAGGCGCGCCCGCAGGCGCAGGGCGCGCAGCGAAGATGACAATGCCTCCTGTGCCGTCACGCGCCGTCCCCTCCTGGTTCGCCGGACCAGGTGTGATGGTGGTCACGCACGCGCGGAAGAACAAGCAGGAATTGCGGAATCCGAGATCTGTTGTGAGTTCTGGCCGGCCCTTACCCTGCCTCATCGACGTCGCGCGGCGCGGCGTAAACCACGCGCGGGAGGGCAGGATGAAACTCGACGGACACATTCGCACCTTGGCATTCGCGCTCGGCGCGCTCTGCGTCACTTCGCAGGCGCAGGCGCTGCTGCGCGACGACACCGGTATCGAAGTGGCGGGCACGGTCGATCTCGACGGCCGCCTGCGACCCAACCCGCCCTTGTCGGCCGAGACCGAGTTCGAGACAGCGCCGCCCTATACCCGCTCGGTGGTGAGCATCAACGACAGCGGCACCGGCTTCGAGTATTTCTCCGAGGCCGATATCGGCAACCAGACGCTGCGCATCTACGGTTCGCTGACCAACACCACCAGCGCCGACCTCGTCGGCGACGGACTCGCGATCATGAACCTGCGCGCGCAGCTGCGCGACACCCTCACCCTGGTCTCCGCCCTGCCCGGCAAGCAGCTGGTGACGCTGGACATGGCCATCGATGGCGCCTTGAGCTATGCGTCCGGTATTCCGATCCGTCCGCTGGTCAACGCGCAGTTGTTCTTCGGGCCGGTCGGTTCGGCGACCAACGACAGCAACAGCTACAACCAGCCTGGCGCGATCGACGACGTGCTCAGCGTGACCATCGAGGTGGAAGGCACGACCGATGTGTTCATCGACGCGCTGCTGAGTTTCGCGGTGTTCTACGCGCGGCCCGGGGAAACCGTCACCGGCAGCCTGGACAACACCGCGCGCCTGACCCTCACCCTGCCGACCGGCGTGACGCTCGCCGCGTCGACCTCGGGCACCTTCGGCGAGGTTCTGGCGCCGGTGCCGCTGCCCGGCGCGCTGCCGCTGCTGGTGAGCGCCCTGCTGCTGCCGAAACTCAGGCGCCGCGGCTCGGCTTGACGATTTCTTCGGCGATCAGCGCGAGGTTGCGGTCGATGTAGTCGTCCGGGCAGGCGGTGGAGACGAACACGAAGCGCGCGCCCGCGTCGAGGTACTCCTTGAGGCGCGCGCGGCAGTGGTCGGGGTTGCCGGCCAGGGTGTACTTGGCGGTCAGCTTGGTGAAGTCCTGGGCGTACTGCACCGAGAGCTTGTCGTTCGCCATCTTGAAGCCCTGGGCCTGGTCTTCGTGTACGGCGGTGAACAGGAACACGCCGGGCGTGAAGTCACGCATGTCGCGGCCCGCGTCCTCGCCGAATTTCTTTATCTGTTCGATGGACTCCGCGAGCTGCTCGGGCGTGTACATGTAGGGCAGCCAGCCGTCGGCGTAGTGCGCGGCGCGGCGCATCGCGACCTCCTTGCGACCCGACACCCAGATCGGCGGGCGCGGCTTCTGGATCGGCAGCGGCTTCAGGCTGAACTCGTTCAGCGTGGTGTACTTGCCGTGAAAGGTGACGTCGGTTTGCGACCAGGTCCGGTGCAGCACTTCCAGCGCCTCGTCGGTGCGCGAGCCGCGCTGCCTGACCGGCACGCCGCAGGCCTCGAACTCCTTGGGATACTCACCGCCCACGCCGACGCCGAGCATGAAGCGTCCGCCCGAGGCGACGTCCAGCGCCGCGCCGAGCTTGGCGAGCAGCGCCGCCGGGTACAGCGGCACGAGCGTGATGGCGCTCATGAGCTGTACGCGACTCGTCGCGCCGGCCGCCACGGAGAGCGAGACGAAACCGTTGGCGGTCTCGCCGTAGAAGCTCACGTGCTCGCCGCAGCCGATGACGTCGAAGCCGAGATCCTCGATGTACTTCGCGTTCTGCGCGACGTCGTAGGGCGAGCGAAGGGCGGTGCCGAAGCGAAGCGGTGCGGTCATGGTGTCTGCCTGCGTGGATGGTGAGCGGCGACGCCGCCCGCGAGCGCGAGTGTAAGCGAGGCGCGCGCGGCGGCACTATCCGCGGTCGCGCGCCGCCCGCCCCCACTCAGTCGCGCGCGCCCATCCAGCAGCCGTGCAGGGGCGGCGGCACGAGCTGGTCGAACCATACCCGCGCGCGCGGTTCATCGTCCGCGCCGTCCGCGTCCCACACGCCGAGCCAGCTGCGGCCGGCTTCGTGATCGGCGACCAGGCAGAGCAGCCAGTGGCCGTCGCCCTCGCGCTTCGCGACCAACGCCGGTTCGCTCACCGAGCGGTGCGCGCCGAGCCCGATGTCGCGGCTCGTGCCGCGCTCGAGATCGAAGCGCGTCAGCCCGTTGAACCAGCCGTCGCGCGCGGCCGGTTGTGCCTGGGTGGCGAGCCAGGCGCTGTCACAGGGCGCGCCCTGACGCGCGCTCGCCACCGCTGGAAACTCGCACGGCCGGTCGGCCAGGGTCTCCCAGCGCACGCGACGCGCGGGGAGGTCGAGCACCGCGCGGGCTAGGCTGCTGCCGCCCGCGCCTATCGGCAGCGGGCCGCCGTCGGAGCGCGCGGCCAGCGCGTCGCGGGTCGCGGCGAAGTGCGGATAGCGCACCAGGTCCAGCACCAGTTCGCGACCACCGGCTCGCTCGTGGCCGTTCACCGAGTGCCAGAAGAAGAAGGGCTCGGTTTCCAGCCGCAGCACCTCGTGCGGTCGGTCGATGGGGATCACCAGCACCTGGCTCGGCTGGTCCGCGCGCCAGCGCAGCGCGTCGACGAAGCTGCGCCGCGCAAGCAGTTCCAGCGGTGAACACCACAACGGCGCGAGCATGAACACCAGGTGGTGGTCGGTGGCGAAGAAGTCGTGCACCTCGCCGACGCCCGGCAGGGGCAGGGTGGTGAGGCGCCGCGCCGCGCCGCTGTCTGGCAGCTCGTAGACCTCGAGCGAGACTTCGCGGCCGATGCGCACGCCGAACTGGTAGACCGCGCGGCGGCTCGCGACGCGATGGGGATGAGCGTTCCAGGCGCCGACGAGGCCAGCGAGGCTGGTCTCGCCCAGGTTCTCGAGCGTCGCCGGATCCAGCTCCACCGGCAGGGTGGTCTCGAACAACGCGAACAAGCGCCCCTGCCAGGGCAGGACGTTGATGTTGGCCAGGTTACGCACCACCTGGCCGCCGAACAGGCCGGCCAGGCTGCGTCCCCAGCTGGAGGGCTGGCGAAAGCCGCCGAAGCGCGGCGTGGCCGCGGCGAGATCGGCGTCCACGGTCGGCGTGTGGGTCAGCCGCACAGCGCCGCTGGCGCCCCCCTGACCGTCGAAGCGCACCGCGCTGACCGCGCCGCGGCCATCGAACCAGTGCGCGCGCGTGCCGATGTCGTAGCGCGCCGGGCCATTGCGGTAGAGCGTGCCGCGCAGGTCGGCTGGCAGCGAGCCTTCGATGGCGAGGGCCTGGAAGTCGTGTTCGTGGCCGAGGCTCGGGAGTCTGCAGGACTGATCGGCGCTGGCGGCGGTGCGCCGGGACAGGGTCTGGATCTGGGCATGCATCGCGGGTCTCCTGGCGTTGGGTGATGCTGACAGTGTCAACATGCTAGGCAGTCCGAGTTGACGCTGTCAACACCGCTCGGCAGGATCGCGCCATGAATGCCCGCGCCTACCACCACGGCGACCTGCGCGAGGCGCTGCTCGACGCCGCGCTCGCGAGCCTCGATACCGACGGTCAGCTGCCCTCCTGGCGCGCCCTGGCCCGCGCCTGCGAGGTGTCCCACACCGCGCCCTATCGCCACTTCTCCAACTTCGATGCGCTGCAGACCGCGGTCGCTGCGGCCTGCTTTCGCCGCCTGACCGCGGCGGTGCGCGCCGCCACCGCGCCGCTGTTCGAGCCGCTCGCGCGGCTCGAGGCCGGCCTTGGCGCCTACCTGCGCTTCGGCGTAACCCATCCGAGCTGGTACGAGCTCATGTTCGGGCGCAAGCACACCCTGCTGCGCGACGCGGACGTGAACGAGGCGAGCCAGGAGGCCTATGGCACGCTGGTGGAGGCGGTGGCCGCCTGCGGGGTCGCGGATCCGGGGACCGTCGCCTTCGCGGTGTGGAGCGCACTGCACGGCCTGACCGACATCGCGACTACCGGCATCGAACCGCCGCGCACGGACACGCCGGGGCGCGCCGAACTCGCGGCCAGCGTGATCGCGATGTGCGTGGAGTACGTGGAGAGACGCGCGGCGTCCGCGCGCTGAGCAGTGCGCGTGGCGCCGCCGCTCAGTCGCGGCGGAAGACGCGCTTGAATTCGAGCGTGCGGCCGAGGTCGCTGCGCCTGAGCTTGGCGAGCAGGGTGAGTTCGTTGCCGTCCTCGCTGACGGTGAAGTGCTCGATCAGGCGATCGCCGCCCTGGATGTCGGTGTCGACCACCAGGCGCTTGCCCTCGAACCAGCTGACGGTGTTGCCGAGCGTGTCGTGCGCGACCTCGTTGCCCTTCAGCGAATAGGAATTGCCGGCCGGGTTGATCGGAAAGAGACGCTTGAGCGTCTTGTCGTACAAGACCGCGCACATGCGCGACTGGTAGATCTTGAGGGTCTTGCCCTCGAGCATCGCCGTCAGCTCGTCGGTCAAGGTCCAGTTGATGTTCACCGTGTCTTCGCGAATGCGCTCTTCCGCCGCGATGCGCTGGGCGTCGTACTTGTTGCCGGTGCGCGGCCGGTCGCCCTTGTCGAAGTGCTCTTCGCGGTGGCGCTTGCGCAGCGCCATCACCTGCTCGTTGATGCGCTGGGCGGCGCCGTCGTAGCTCTCAGAGCGTTCGGCGTCGAGCGTCCAGTTGCCGTTCAGGCGTTCGTCGTCGGCGCGCGCCGCGGCGAGCGGCGCGAGCAGCGCGAGCAGTGGAACGAGACGCAAGGCGCGGGCGAAAAGCGAACGCGGGGTCATGGTGGATTGGGCACGCGTGGGGTCACGGCGCGGCAGTCTAGCACCGCGCGCGCCGACGTCTCAGGGGACCCGCGAAGGCGTCGGTGTGGGCGACCAGCGCGGCGCGCACGCCCTGCTCGCTCATCGAGTGACCGGCGTCCGGCACGACGATGAACTTCGCCTCCGGCCAGGCGCGGTGCAGGTCCCAGGCGGAGCGCATCGGGCACACCATGTCGTAGCGACCTTGCACGATCACTGCCGGGATGTGGCGGATGCGCGCGACGTTGCGCAGGAGCTCGCCGTCGCGACGAAAGAAGCCGCCGTTCACGAAGTAATGCGCCTCGATGCGCGCGAAGGCCTCGGCGAAGCGGCTCGCGCCGAAGCGCCGCACCATGCCCGCATCCACCAGCAGCTTGCTGGTCGCGCCTTCCCAGCGCGACCAGGCGCGGGCCGCGACGCGCCGCGTGGCCTCGTCGCGGCTGGTCAGGCGCTTGTAGTAGGCGCGCAGCAGGTCGCCGCGCTCGCGCGGCGGGATGGGCGCGAGGTAGGCCTCCCAGGCGTCGGGAAACACCTGGCTCGCGCCTTCCTGGTAGAACCAGCGCAGCTCGCTCTCGCGCAAGAGGAAGATGCCGCGCAGGACGAGCGCGCGCACGCGCTCGGGATGGGTCTCGGCATAGGCGAGCGCGAGCGTGCTGCCCCAGCTGCCGCCGAACACTGTCCAGCGCTCGATGCCCAGCAGTTCGCGCAGGCGCTCGATGTCGGCCACCAGGTCCCAGGTGGTGTTCTCGCGGAGCTCCGCGTGCGGCGTGCTGCGACCGCAGCCGCGCTGGTCGAACAGCACGATGCGCCATTTGTGCGGATCGAAGTAGCGACGCTGCAGCGGATCGCAGCCGCCCCCTGGACCGCCGTGCAGGAACACCAGCGGTTCGCCGTCCGGGTTGCCGCATTCCTCGTAGTACAGGGTGTGCAGCGCCGATACGCGCAGCCGCCCACGCCGATAGGGTTCGATGGGCGGGAACAGTTCGGTCGGCACGAACGACTGGCGGGCCATGGGGCAACTCCGAGGTGGCGGGGGCATGATGGGGCGCGCGCCACGGCCGGTCCAGCCCCGCCGGGAATGCGCAGATCACGGCCTACGCGGCATCGCTTGACCTGGATCAAGATCACGGCGCGCCGAGCGCCGAGCATCGCGCTTCCTGTCTCTGTGGAGCCCGCGCCGATGAAGCTCGGCATGCTGCACGTGTTCGAAAACCCGGCCGGCGCGCCGGAGCAGCGCATCGTGCGTGAGCATATCGACCTGATGGTCGAGGCCGAGGCGCTCGGCTTCGATTCGGTGTGGCCGGCCGAGCACCATTTCTCCACCTACGGCTGGTGCGCGTCCCCCCAGGTCCCGCTCGCCGCGGTCGCGGCGCGCACCTCGCGCATTCGCCTCGGCACCGGCATCGTCGCCCTGCCGTTCCACCACCCGGTCAGGCTTGCGGAGGACTTCGCCTTTCTCGATCTGCTGTCCGAAGGGCGCGTCGAATTCGGCGTGGGCCGCGGCTACCAGCCGCAGGAATACGCCGGCTTCAATCTCGACCAGAGCCGCTCACGCGAGATGTTCGACGAGGCGCTGCGCCTCATCATCCAGTGCTGGACCGCGCCGCGCGTCGACTTCCAGGGTCGCTACTGGCAGGTGAGCGACGTCGCCGTGCTGCCGAAACCGCTGCAGCGGCCCCATCCGCCGGTACACGTCGCGGCCATCTCGCCGGAGAGCTTCGAGCGCGCCGGGCGCTCGGGCTTCAATCTGCTGATGGGCTTCGCCTTCGGACTGACCTTCGAAGGCGCGCGGCGTGGCCTCGAAGCCTATCGTGCCGGCCGCGCCGCGGTCGGTCTCGATCCGGACGGTGGCCGGCGCAGCTGTCTCATGATGGTCTACCCGGCGCGCAGCCACGCGCAGGCGCGGCGCGAGTTCCGCGAGCCGCTGTCCTGGTACTACGACGCCATCGCGCGCCAGGCGGCGCCGGCGCAGGGCTATGTGCCGTCCTACGAGTACTACGCGCGTTCCCGCGACTTCGCCCGGCATTTGCAAGTCGACGACCTGGTCGACACACCCGCCATGGTGTGCGGCGACGTCGACCACTGCGTGGAGAAGCTGTCCCACGTGGCGCGCGAGTTCGGCTTCGACGAACTCCTGTGCTGGACCCGTATCGGCGCGCTGCCCCAGGGCAAGGTCCGCGCCGCGATGGAACTGCTCGCCGGCGAGGTGCTGCCGCGCGTGCGCGCGACGACGGCCACGGCCACGGTGTAAATCCGACCGACCCTCCGCCACCCCACGCTCACACATTTGCGCTACAGTCGCGCCATGGAATCCCTGGTCGAATCCATCAGCGCGGTGACGGTCTTCACGGCCGACATGGCGCGCGCCGTGGACTTCTACGAGGCCCTAGGCCTGCCGCGGCTCTACGGTGGGCCGGACGCCAGGTTCACCAGTTTCAGCGCCGGCAGCGGCTACGTGAACGTCGCGCTGGCCACGCCGCCGGGGCGCCTGTGGGGGCGCGCCATTCTGTACGTGAAGGACGTCGACGCGATGCATGCCCGAATTCTCGCCGCCGGCTACACGCCGGCGACCGCACCCGCCGATGCACCCTGGGGCGAGCGCTACTTCCACGTCCGCGATCCGGACGGCAACGAGTGGAGCTTCGCGCGTCCGCTCGCCGTGGAGCAGGGCTGATGGCGCGCCTGTTCGCCTGGCTGGCGCTGCTGGTCTGCACGCACGCGCTGGCCGCGGACGGTCAGTCCGTCGGGCTGCTCGAACTCTACAACTACTATGAGTATTCGCCGCGCCTCTTGTCGGCCGGCCAGCCGACCCGCGAACAGTTTCCCGCGATCCGCGCGGCCGGCGTCGAGGCCGTGATCAATCTCGCGCCGGTGACCGATCCGGGCGCGCTCGCGGACGAAGGCGACGTGGTGCGCGGCCTCGGCATGGGCTATCGCCACATCCCGGTGGACTGGGATCATCCGCCGGCGGCCGACGTCGAAACCTTCCTGGCGACGATGGCACAATTTGCCGGCAAGCGCGTGCTGGTGCACTGCTATGCCGGGTCGCGGGCCTCGGCCTTCGTCTACGTCTATCGCCTGCGCGAGCTGCACGACGAACCAGTGGCGGCGCGCGCCACGCTGGAACGGATCTGGGCCAACAATCCCGGCTATGAACTGCCCAAGGTGCCCCAGTGGGAGGCGTTGCTCGCCACAACCACGGGCGTGGAGGCGCGACCCGCTGCCGACGGACAACCGCGATGAGCAAGTCACTCAAGGAACAGCTGCTGGCGGCCGGCCTGGTCAAGCCTAAACAGGTCACCGAGGCCAAGCAGCAGCAACGCAAGCAGGCGCGTCAGCAGCCGAAGGCCAAGGCCGCGCCGCCGACCCCGGCGCAGCTGGAAGCGCAGAAGGCCGCCGCCGAGAAAGCCGCGCGCGACAAGGAGCTGAACCGTCAGCGCCAGGCCGAGCGCGAACGGCGCGCGATCATCAACCAGCTCGAACAGATCATCGAGGCGCAGCGCCTGTCCACCAAGGATGGCGAGACGCCGTTCCGCTTCGTGGTGAAGAGCAAGATCAAGAAGATCTACGTCACCGCCGATCAGCACGCCGCGCTGGTCAAGGGCACGCTCGGCGTGGTGCGCTACAAGGAGGCCTTTGCCGTCGTCACGCGCGAGACCGCCGAGCGCATCGCCGAGCGCGACGCGCGCACGGTGCTGGTACTGCGCGACGGCACCGAGCCCGACATCCAGGAAGATCCCGACTACGCGGATTACAAGGTGCCGGATGATTTGATGTGGTGAGGCGGGGGAGCCCCCGCTTCGATTGCCGCTCTGGGAACGAATGGCCGATTGAAATCGGCCCTACAGGTGGCACGGTTGTAGGGCCGATTTCAATCGGCCATTCCATTCCAGCGCGCCACGAGCCTCTTCAAGACGAATGTCGGGTCCGACTCCAACCTACGTCGCGAGCGGCAGGCGCAGGGTGAACTCGGCGCCGGGCTGCCGGTTGCGGAGTTCCACCTCGCCGCCCATGGCGCGCGCCAGGCGGCGCGCCAGCGCGAGGCCGATGCCGGTACCGGGCGCGGCCTGGCGGCCCGCGCCGGCGCCGCGCTGGAAGAGTTCGAAGATGCGCGTCATCTCTTCGCGCGGCACGCCCGGCCCGTGATCGCGCACGCTGAACAGCACCTCGTCAGCGGTGCGCGTGACGTTCAGCTCGACAGGTGAGTCCGGCGCGCTGAACTTGAGCGCGTTGTCGGTGAGATTCAGCACCACCTGCGTGCAGCAGTCGAGATCCACCCGCACCCGCGCGCCGTCCAGCGCCGGCGCGCAGTCCACCGTCAGCGTGCGCCCGGCGGACTCGAACACCGGACGCAGCCTGGCGCGCAGATGCTCCAGCAGCGACTCCACCGTCATCTCGCGCTGCTCGAGCGTGAGCTCGTCGCGGCCGAGGCGCGCGAGACCCAGCACGTTGTTGATCAGCCGCGTCAGGCGCTCTGCCTCGTCGCGGATGAAGCGGTAGTAGCCGACGCGCTTCTCCTCGGGCGCCCAGCCTTCGCAGAGCATCTCGCCGTACATGCGAATGGCGGTGAGCGGCGTCTTCAGTTCGTGGCTGACCGCCGCGATGAAGTCCCGCTGCTGGCGCGCCAGCGCGAGCTGACGCGCGCCCAGGCGATACATGAGCACCGTGCCCACCACCAGCACCAGCGCGAAGGTGATGGCGAGCAGGCCGATCACTCGGCCGCCCGCGCCCACGCCGAGTTCGGCCACGCTGAAGATGAGTTCGAAGTCGTCGAAAGGCGCCGACAGGCGCACCCGCTGCAGCAGTGTGCCGCGCAGACTGGCCGCGCCGCCGTAGGTCCGCCCGCCCTGGCTCGATCGGGTCAGCAGCACTTCGCCATGGCTGGCGAGCGCGAGGTCCGCGCTGCGCGCGAGCGCGCTCCTTGCGAAGGGTTCGGCGAGCAGGTTCGCGAAGAACGCCTCGCGGTCGATCAGGAGTCCTTGCACGTAGCGCTGGCCGTCGCGCCAGGCCTTGCGAAACAGGACCAGCTCACCGCTGTCCAGCAGGCCCGCGTCGAAGGGATCGAGCTCGGCTTCGAAGGCGCGCACGCGCGGCGCGGTCGGCGACGGGGCGGCGGCTTCGGCCGCCGCGGTGTAGGCCGACGCCTCGGCCAGCGCTTCCGCCTTGCGCGGGGCGCGCGCCTCCGCAGCGCCGCGCTTCCCGCTGTCCGGCGCCAGCACGGGCTCGCCCTGGAAGCGATCCGCCAGCGCGAGATCGGCGACCTTGCCGAGGCTGTTCAGGGCTGCGGCGGGTGGACCCTGCTTGAGTCGTTCGAAGGCGCCGCCAGGTGCCGCCTCGGCTATCGAATAGAGACGGTCGTCGGCCGCCGCTGTCGCGGGCAGCCGCGCGTCCCGAGCCGGAGGCGGTGTCACGCCCAGCAGTCGATTGCGCGCCAGAAGGCCTTCGAGCCGTCCGGCGCGATCTCTACGGGCCTGGCGTGCGTCGGCATCCAGTCCGTCGTCCGCCTCCGACGTCGGTACGAACGGCGCGCTGAAGCGTCCCGTGGCATCCACCTGGAAATGGCCGATGAGGCCCGGCACCCTCGCGCTCGGCGGAAAGGCGGCCAGCGGTGAGCGGGTGCGCGTCCCGAGCGGTGCCGGTCCGCCGAAGAAGTCGTAGTCGTCGAACGGCCGCGCCTGCTCGTCCCGCGCCAGTTCGTCCAGGCGTTCCACCACGCGGGTCGAGAACTCCTCGGCCTGCAGCTGCAGCTGATGGAAAGCCTCCCACTGCAGCCGCAGGTAGGCTTCGCGAATGATCAGGGCCGCCGGCGTCGCGAGGGCGAGGAAGAACAGCGCCAGCGCGGCGCGCAGCCGCGCGCGCGGCGTCACGCCCGCACCAGGCGGTAGCCCGCGCCGCGCACGGTCAGCAGCACGCGCGGCGCGGCCGGATCCCGCTCGAGCTTGCGCCGCAGCTTGGCCACGTGGATATCCACCGTGCGGGTCTCCAGATCCGACGCGTTGCCGTAGCCCCACACCTTGTGCAGCAGCTCTTCGCGCGACACCGCGCGCTCGGCGTGGGCGTGCAGGTAGAGCAGCAGGTCCATCTCGCGCCGCGTGAAGGGCAGAGTCTGGCCGTCGCGCGTCGCGCAGAGCGTGCCGGGATCGACTTCGATGTCCTCGGCGAGCGTCAGGCGCTCGCCGTCTCCCGGCAGGCGGCCGGCGCGGCGCAGTACCGCCTGCACGCGCAGCACCAGGGCCGCGACCGAAAAGGGTTTGGCCACGTAGTCGTCGGCGCCGAGACTCAGGCCCTCGATGACGTCATCTTCGGTGCCGCGCGCGGTCAGCAGGATCACCGGTAGATCGCGGTCCCGCGCGCGCAGCCGGCGCAGGAGTTCGAATCCGTCCATGCCGGGCAGCATCACGTCCAGCAGCGCCAGCGCCCAGGGGCCGCGCATGAGCATCTGCCAGGCCTGTTCACCATTGGCCGCGCTTTCCACCGCGTAGCCGTGAAACGTGAAGACATCGATCAGCCCGACACGGATCGCCGGCTCGTCCTCGACGATGAGAAGGCGGGGCTTGGGGGTCATGGCGAAGGGCGGCTCCGTGCTGCGCGCGTCGCGAGCATAACAAGAAGGCCGCGCGCGCAAGGTAAACAGCCGGTAAACATTCGCGCCGCGCTTTTACCTCGGCGTGTCTCAACGCGGGCGGCGAGCGCGCGCAGCATGGCGCCACTTCATCGCCGAGGACCACACGCCATGACGCTCCTGACCCGCATCGGCCGGCTGCTGCGCGCCGATCTCAACGCCGTGCTCGACGGCCTCGAAGAACCGGCCGCGGTATTGCGCCAGGCGCTGTTCGATATGGAACAGGCGGTGGCCCGCGGCGCGGAGACCGAAGCGCGTCACGCTCGCGAAGCGCAGCGCCTGGCGCGGCTGGTGGACGCGGCCCACGCGCAGGACGCGCGCAGCGCCGAGGATCTCGCGCTGTGTCTCGACGCCGACCAGGACGAGGTGGCGCGTACCGCCATGCGTCGCCGCCTCGAAGCCGCTGCGCGGCTCGCGGCCGTGACGCGCGAACGCGATCTACAGCAGGCGCAATGGGAAGCCTGCGCCGCGCGTCTCGCGGCGCAGCGCGAGCGTCTCGCCGAGCTGCAGGCGCGCGCCGCGTTGGTGCCCGGCGAGACGGCGACCGAGGAGGGGCCCGCGGCCTGGTCGAACGCGGAAAGGGCGATCACCGAAGCCGACATCACGCTCGCGCTGCACGCGGAGCGCGCGCGGAGGACGCGGGCATGAGCGCGGTGAGTTTCGCCGAGGGCGCGCTGGTCGCGCTCGCCATGGCGCTGGGTGGCAGCGCGCTGCTGGCGGTCGCGACGCCGTTGCTCGGCGTGGGCGTCGCGCGCCTGCTGCTCGCCGTCACGCTCGCCAGCGCCTACCTCTTGTACCTGCTCACGCGCCGGGCGCGTCGCGGCGGACGTGCGCTGGCCGTGCTCGCCTGGGCGGCGCTGCTCGCGCTGATCCTGGCGCTCGCGCCCACGCTGCTCATGTTGGTCGCGAGCCTGGTGGCGGGGCTGTCCTTGCTGCGCACGTTGCTCTTCGCGCGCGGTCCGCTGACCGCGCTCGCCGATCTCGCGCTCGGGGCGGTGAGCGTTGCGCTCGGCGCCTGGGCCTGGCTCGCGAGCGGCAGCCTCGCCCTCGCGCTGTGGACCGCCGGTCTCGCCCAGGCCGCCCACGTGTGGCTGCCCGGCCACCGCGGACGTGCGCGGCGCGACGCGCGGACCGACTTCGATGCCGCCGCGCGCGGCGCCGAACAGGCGCTCGCGCGCCTGTCGCACTGAACCCTTCATCCCCGCACACGAGGAACTCACCATGCATCAAGCCCTGTTCGCCGGCGTCTGCGCGGCGCTGACCGGCATCGGCGTCGCCGTCGCCGCCCACCTCAAGGACCCGCCCACGCCGCCCGCGCCAAGCGCCGTGTCGCAGAGCATCGTGACGCAAGGCGCGAGCGCGCGGCCGCGGGTCGACCTGGTGTTCGTGCTCGACACCACCGGCAGCATGGGCGGGCTCATCCAGGCCGCCAAGGAGAAGATCTGGTCCATCGCCACCACCATGGCCCAGGCCCGGCCGGTGCCCGAGATCCGCATCGGGCTGGTCGGCTTTCGCGATCGCGGTGACGAGTACGTGACGCGCGTGTTCGATCTGACCACTGACCTCGACTCGATGTACGCCCACCTGATGGACTTCAGCGCGGGCGGTGGCGGTGACGGCCCGGAGTCGGTCAACGCCGCGCTGGTCGAGGCGGTCCACGGCATGCGCTGGAGCAACGCGCCCGGCGCCTACAAGGCGGTGTTCCTGGTCGGCGACGCGCCGCCACACATGGACTACCAGGACGACACGCCCTACGCCGTCACCCTGGACGCCGCGCGCAGGCAGGGCATCGTGGTCAATACCATTCGCTGCGGTGACGACAGTGCGGTGCTCGCGCCGTGGCGCGAGATCGCGAGTCTCGGCCAGGGCAAGACGCTGGCGGTGGACGCGCAGGGTAGCGCGGTGGCCATGGCCTCGCCCTACGATGCGCGCCTGGCCGAACTCGGCGCGGCGCTGGACGACACGCGGCTGTACTACGGCAGCGCGCCGGTCAAGGCCGCGAAGCAGGCCAAGCAGGAGGCGACCCGGCGCCTGGAGAGCGAGGCCTCGGTGATGGCCAAGGCGCGCCGCGCGACCTTCAACGCCTCCGTCGCGGGCAGCGCCAACGCGCTCGGCGACCAGGACCTGGTGGCGGACGTCGCAAGCGGCAAGGTCCAGCTGGAGACGCTCGCGCCGACCGAGCTGCCGGCCGCCATCGCGGCCCTG
>JAIEQK010000230.1 GCA_019747795.1 Gammaproteobacteria bacterium
GCTTGCCCATCCCAGAATCCCTCAAGACCTCGTTCCCGCCTTGATCGGGGACTTCTTCAGAAGTTCCTGCAGTCCGACCTTCATCGCGAGCCGCGGGATCACCTCGACCACCTTCAGTAGAATGCCGTCCATCATCTTCGAGAGCGTCCCATGAGCAGCACCCACCACCGTCTCATCATCATCGGATCCGGCCCGGCCGGCTACACCGCCGCGGTGTACGCGGCGCGCGCGGCGCTCGAGCCCGTGCTCATCACCGGCGTGGAAGTGGGCGGGCAGATGATGACCACCACCGACGTCGACAACTGGCCGGGCGACGACCAGGGCGTGCTGGGGCCGGAGCTGATGGAGCGCATGAAGCGCCACGCGGAGCGCTTCGGCACGAAGCTGGTGGCCGATCACATCCACACCGCCGACTTGGGCGGCCGCCCCTTCACCCTGCGCGGCGACGCGGGCACCTATACCTGCGACGCGCTGATCATCGCGACCGGCGCGTCGGCCAAGTACCTCGGCCTGCCGTCGGAAGAGGCGTTCAAGGGCAAGGGCGTGTCGGCCTGCGCGACCTGCGACGGATTCTTCTACCGCAACAAGCCGGTGGCGGTGATCGGCGGCGGCAACACCGCGGTGGAGGAAGCGCTGTACCTGTCGAACATCGCCTCCCACGTGACGGTCGTGCATCGCCGCGATCGCTTCCGCGCGGAGAAGATCATGAGCAACCGCCTGGAGGCCAAGACCCAGGGCGGCAACGTCTCGATCCTGTGGAACAGCACGCTGGACGAGGTGCTGGGCGATGATCACGGTGTGACCGGCATCCGCGTCAAGGACGTCACCAACCAGGCGACGCGGGACATCGCCGTGCACGGCACCTTCATCGCCATCGGGCACCAGCCCAATACGCAGATCTTCGCGGGTCAGCTCGCCATGGACGGTGGGTACATCAAGGTCGGCCAAGGCAGCGGCCACGGCTTGGCCACGCAGACCAGCGTACCCGGCGTATTCGCCGCGGGCGACGTGGCCGACCCCGTCTATCGCCAGGCCATCACCTCGGCGGGCTCGGGCTGCCAGGCGGCGCTCGACGCGGAGCGGTGGCTGGAGGCGCAACAGGGCTGAACGTCTGCGATGCCGCCCTTGTAGGTCGGACTTCAGTCCGACATTCGTGCGGGCTTCGATCAAGGCCCCGAATCGAATGTCGGACTGAAGTCCGACCTACAGGGAACCGCGGTTCGCATTCAGCGCGGATACCGCGCCTGCAAGCCCTGGTACACCGCGTCGCGGAAATCAGGCCGGGCGCTGTCGAGTGATTCCATCAACTCGTGCAGCACCTCGTTGTCTTCCCGGCCGTGCCAGACCTTCACGTAGTCGCCACGCTTGTAGCCATGGTCCTGACGGAACACGTTCAGCACGTTCTTCGCCACGTAGGCGCGGTAGAGGGCGTCGAAGTCGCGCTCGCAGGCCGCGAGCAGGTTGCGCACCGAGCCGACCGCGAAGCGCTTCTCCCCGACCGCCGCCTGCGCCAGGCGCTCCACTTCTTCGAGGAACGGCAGGGCCGGCGGCGGCGCGTGCCACTCGTCGACGATGGCGCTGGCGATGGCGCGCCAGTCACGCCGCGCGTCGATGCGCAGGCTCAAGCCGAAGTGCCAGATGTCGACGATTTCCAGCACCACCTGCGGAATATCCGGCGTGGAATGCTTCCACCACTTCCAGCCGCCGTAGTGGTCCATGAGCTCGGCGCACTCGATCCAGATGGCGCGATACCACTCGCGGTCGCGCTCCAGCCAATCGGCATCGACGTGGCGATTCATCTCGTCCTGCATGCCGAGCATCACGCAGGTCTGTTCCAACATCGCCTCGCGCGCGCTCATGAGTGATATCCAGTTGGCTGAACCAGGCGCGAGTATAGCCGCGCTCAACAGGCGGGTGAAAAACTACTGCGCTCGCCATTTTGCGTCCCGGCGGTGCTCGGAATCCTCACGTCGGCCCTATACGCTGCGGTTCCTGCGCTCCGGCGTGAACGCAAACTGCCGTCGCTCGCGACGTTTTTCACCCGCCTGTTAAGCGTCGGCGAAGAAGGCCTGTACTGCGGCGAGCTCCTCGGTCAGCGGCATGGGGGGGAGCGACGCGAGGAAGGTGCGCCCGTAGCTTTTGCGCCTGAGGCGCACGTCGCCGATCATCAGCACGCCGCGGTCGTCCACGTCGCGGATCAGCCTGCCGGCCCCCTGCTTCAGCGTCGTCACCGCCTCGGGCAGGGTCAGGGCGCGGAACGGGTTCTCGCCCGCCGCCGCCAGCGCCGCGCTGCGGGCGCGCGCCACCGGATCGTCCGGCACGCCGAAGGGCAGCTTGTCGATGATCACCAGCGACAACCGCTCGCCGCGCACGTCCACCCCTTCCCAGAAGGTCGCGGTGCCGAGCAGCACCGCGTTGTCGGTGGTCTGGAAACGGCGCAGGAGTTCACTGCGCGGCGCCTCGCCCTGCACCAGCAGCGGGTAGGGCAAGGCGTCGCGCAGCAGCGCCGCGCACAGATCGAGCGAGCGGTAGCTGGTGAAGAGGAAGAACGCGCGGCCCTGGCTCGCGCGCAGCACCGGCAGCGCGGCCTCCACCAGCTCGCGTTCGAAGTCGCGGTCGCGCGGCTCGCGCGTGAGCCGCGGCACGTACAGCAGCGCCTGGTGCGCATAGTCGAAAGGGCTCGCCCACAGCGCCTGGCGCGCGTGCTCGATGCCGAGCGCGCCGAGGAAATGCTCGAAGCGCCCCTCCACCGCGAGCGTCGCCGAGGTCATCACCCAGGCAGCCTGCGACAGGCCGAGATGCTGGGCGAAGTCGGCCGCCACCGATACGGGCGTGTCGTGCAGGGTGAGATTGCGCGCGCCGATCTCGACCCAGCGCACGCGCTCGGCTTCACCCACCGCGCTGAAGCGCGTCCAGCGCGCGCGCAGGTCCGCCATGCGCTCGGCGAGGCTCGCGAGCAGCGTGCCGCGCCCGGCGGCGAGTTCCAGCATGGCATCCAGTTCGGCCAGCGCCTCGTCGAAGGCCTGCACCGCGAAGGGCAGCGCGCGCTCCTCGCACAAGGTCGGCCAGTCGACGCGGCGCGGCTGGTTGCCGCAGGCATCGCGCAGCGCGCCGAGCGCGCGCTCGAGACTGCCCACCGCGGCCTTCAGGGCCGGCATGTCCGGCGCCTCGTCCTCGGCGCCGATGCGCGCATCGCGCAGCAGGCTGCCGAGCTGCTGGGCCGACAGGCTGTGGCTGAAGAAGGTCGAGGCGATGTCCGGCACCTTGTGCGCCTCGTCCAGCACGATGACGTCGGCGTGGGGCAACAACTCGGCGAAGCCGGTCTCACGCAGCACGAGGTCGGCGAACAGGAGGTGATGATTGACCACCACCACGTCGGCCGCCGCCGCGGCGCGCCGCGCCTTGGCGACGAAGCAGTCCTCGTAGCGCGGACAGTCCTGGCCGAGACAGTTGTCGGTGGTGGAGGTCACCAGGGCGCGCAACTGCGGGTCTTCATCCAGCAGCCGCGCCTCCTCGAGGTCGCCGCTGCGCGAATTGCCGGCCCAGCGCTCGAGGTGCGCGAGCTGCGGCACGCGACGCGGATCGAGCTCAAGGCTCGCGCTCGCGCGCTCCAGGCGATAGAGACACACGTAGTTCTGGCGCCCCTTCAAGAGCGCGACCTCGACGTCCGCGCCGAGCGCCTCGCGCACCAGCGGCAGGTCACGATGAAAAAGCTGGTCCTGCAGGGTCTTGGTGGCGGTGGAGAGAATGGCCTTCAGTCCCGAGGCCAGCACCGGCACCAGGTAGGCGAAGGTCTTGCCGGTACCCGTGCCCGCTTCGCACACCAGCACTTCGCGGCGCGCCAGCGTGCGCGCCACCACGCTCGCCATCTCCTGCTGCACCTCGCGGGGCCTGAAGCCGGGGACCAGGCGCGCGAAAGGGCCGCTCTCGCCGAGCAGCATCGCGGCCGTCGCGGCCGGTGCGTCGTCCTCGTCGGTCGCGGGCCGCGAGGCGCTCAACGGGACGGCGCGTCGTCGGTCACGCCGTCACGGCTCCACAGGCAGCGGCCGATCATGCGAAAGCGGCCTACCGACACCGTGCCGCGTTTGTTCGGCGTGGCCTCCGCGAGCGCCGCCTCGAGGGCGGCGCGCGAGGCTTCGTGGATCTCGACCGGCTCGTAGTTCTCGTCCATCAGCACCAGCAGCGCCGCGTCCCAGGGCTTGTCGAGCTTGAGCTGGCCCAGGCGATGGGGCCGCCGCGTGTCGTCGAACACCGCGCGCGCCTTGACCTGCAGGCGCTCTGCGCGGCCGTCGACCATGCGCACCGCGTCGTAGCCCTCGGCGTCGGCCGGCGCCGGCTCCAGGCCCAGCAGGTGAATGGCGTCGCTGATCGCGATCTCGCCGCTGATGGCCAGCGTCTTGCCGGTCGCGCGGCGATACTCCGCCGCCAGGCGGCGCGCCTCGTTCATCAGCTTGTCGATTTCGTAGACACCCACGCCGCGTACCGTCATCGTCCGTCATGGACCGCGCGAGTTTAGCCCAAGTCGCTGATCGAGAAAAAAAGCAGATCAGCCCGGCAGTTCGTCTGCAAAGGCCGCGACCTGGTCGATGTGCGCGACACCCGCGAGCACCATCAAGAGCCGCTCGACGCCGAGCGCGACACCGGCCGCGGGCGGCATGCCGGCGCGCAGCGCGTCCAGCCAGCGCGTGTCGGGCGCGATCTCCGGCAGGCCGCGCCGCGCGCGGAGCGCGTTCTCCGCGGCGAAGCACGCGGCCTGTTCGTCGGCGTCGGTGATCTCGTGATAGCCGTTCGCGAGTTCGAGGCCATCGATCACCAGTTCGAAGCGCTCGGCGACCGGCGGCGACTCGAGACCGAGACGCGCGTAGGCGCGCAGTTCACACGGATAGTCGTAGAGCAGCACCGCGCCGCGCGTCGCGAGCGCGGGCTCCAGCACCGTGGCGTAGAGGCAGTCGAAGAGCAGCGCGCGATCCGCAAGCTCGTCGGCCGCGAGCGTCATGCCCTGGGCGGCGACCAGCGCGGCCAGGGCGGCGCTGTCCAGGCCGTGGGGCGACACGCCGAAGTGCTCGGCGAAGAGTTCGCCGTAGGCGAGCTGCGTGACCGGCGCGGCATAGCCGACCGCGCGGAGCAGCGCCAGGACGTCGTCCATCAGTTGCCGATGATCGAAGCCGACCCGGTACCACTCCAAGAGCGTGAACTCGCGCAGGTGCCGGCGACCATGTTCGTCACCGCGGAACACCGGGCCCAGCTGGTAGATGTCGCCGCTGCCGGCGGCCAGCAGGCGCTTCATGGCGGATTCGGGCGAAGTGCGCAGGTAGCCGCGCCCGGCGCGGCTGTCCGGCAGATCGACCGTGAGATTGGCGAGCGTGGGTTCGGTGCTCGCGTGGCAGGAAAGGAGCGGCGTATCGACCTCGAGCACGCCGCGGGACGCGAAGAACCCGCGGAGCGTCTCGAGGGTGCGGGCTCGCGCGGCGAGCCTCGCCAGCGGCAGGCCGGGACCCCAGGCGGAAGCCATCAGCCCGGTCGCCGCGTCACTCCTTGGCGCGGGACACGTACTCGCCGGTGCGGGTATCGATGCGAAGCAGGTCGCCCTGTTCGATGAAGAGCGGCACCTTCACCACCGCCCCGGTCTCCATGCGCGCGGGCTTGGTGCCGCCCGTGGCGGTATCGCCGCGCAGGCCGGGATCGGTTTCCTCGATGCGCAGCACGACGAAGTTCGGCGCGCTGACCGAAATCGGCACGTCGTTCCACAGCGTGACGCTGCACATCTCCTGGCCCTTGATCCACTTCGCCGCGTCCGCCACCGCCGCCGCCGGCGCGATCAGCTGGTCGAAGGTGGTGGGATTCATGAAGTGGTATTCGTTGCCGTCCGTGTAGAGGAACTGCAGCTCCAGGTCGACCACGTCGGCGCCCTCGGCGGTATCGCCGGACTTCATGGTCTTCTCGATCACGCGGCCAGTCTTGAGATTACGGATTTTGATACGATTGAACGCCTGGCCCTTGCCGGGCTTGACGAACTCGTTCTCGAGGATGGTGTAGGGATCGCCATCGAACAGGAGCTTGAGTCCGGGCTTGAACTGGTTCGTGCTGAAAGTGGCCATAGACCTAGGTGATTCCGAAAATTTCGCGGCCGACATGATAGCGCGAAGCCCGCAGCCGGTGGGAACGCCGGACTGGCAGGCCGCGCTGCGCGCGGCCTATCGCGACCCGCGCGCGCTGCTCGCCTACCTCGGTCTGGCGCCGGCGGACCTGGACCTCGACCTCGAGTCACCGTTTCCCTTTCGCGTCACCCGCGAGTTCGCGGCGCGCATGCGCCCGGGCGACCCCACCGATCCCCTGCTCCGCCAGGTGCTGCCGCTGGCGGCGGAGCGCGCCATGGTCGCGGGCTTCGTCGCCGACCCGCTCGCCGAGCAGGCCGAATTCGCCGACGGCGCGCTGCTGCGCAAGTACGCGGGCCGCGCGCTCCTGGTCACGACCGGCGCCTGCGCCATCCATTGCCGCTACTGCTTCCGCCGCGAGTTTCCCTACGCCGAGGCCGCGGGCAGCGCGCGCCTGGCCGCCGCGCTCGCGAGCCTCGCGGCCGACGCGAGCGTCAGCGAAGTGCTGCTGAGCGGCGGTGATCCGCTGTCGCTGGACGACGCGGCGCTGGCCGCCCTGCTCGCCCGCCTGCACGACATCCCGCACCTGCGCCGCCTGCGCATCCACACGCGTCTGCCGGTGGTGCTGCCGGCGCGGGTCACACCGCAACTCTGTCACCTGCTCGCCACCTCGCGCTTCGCGATCGCGCTCGTGTTGCACGTCAACCACGCGCACGAAGTGGACGACGGTGTGCGCGACGCCTGCCGCGCGCTACGCGACGCGGGTGCGACGCTGCTGAACCAGTCGGTGCTGCTGCGAGGCGTGAACGACGACGTCGACAGCCTCGCCACGCTGTCCGAGACGCTGTTCGCGGCCGGCGTGCTGCCCTACTACGTGCACGCGCTGGACGCGGTGCGCGGCGCGGCGCACTTCGACGCGGGCGATGCGCGCGGCCGGGTTCTGGAAGACGCGCTGCGCGCGCGCCTGCCGGGCTACCTGGTGCCGCGCTTCGTACGCGAGATGCCGGGCGCGGAGGCCAAGCTGCCGCTGAACATGCTCGCCCTCGCGCCTCGCGATCATTGATTGCGCCGCTGCGGCACAAATTTTCACATGACATTGTTTGACACGCCTCGGCGGCGCGCGCGTGACCGCGTTCACGTTGCGCGCGCCGCCGACAGGCAATAGTTCGCCCCCATCACGCACGGACCGGCGCCTCGCGCAAATGGTCGGCACAGCTATCGAACGGAGAATGACGACATGGCAACGCGGCGCGGAACGGCAACAGACGACCTCCTGACAGGCACCGCCGGCAACGATGTACTGCTCGGCTTCGCTGGCAACGACGAGCTGCGCGGTCGCGGCGGCAAGGACCGGCTCGATGGCGGTCGCGGCGACGATCGGCTGTTCGGCGGCGCCGGCAACGACACGCTGATCGGCGGCACGGGCCGTGACCTGTTGCGCGGCGAGGGCGGCAACGACACCTACTTCATCGACCGCGCGACCGAGATCGACAAGCGCGTGGCCGACGCCGGCATCGACACCGTGGTGTCGAGCGTGAGCTACGCGCTCGGCGCGCGACAGGAGAACCTGCGCCTGACCGGCAAGGCGGCGCTGTCCGGCACCGGCAACGCCGGCGCCAATCAATTGACCGGCAACGACGGCGCCAATCGCCTGAGCGGCGGAGGTGGCAACGACGTGCTGAACGGCGGGCGCGGCGTGGACAGCCTGCGCGGTGACGGCGGCAACGACACCTACGTCATCGACAACGCGCTCGAGATCGACAAGTCCCGCGCGGACGCCGGCATAGACACGGTGCGCTCGAGCGTGAGCTACACCCTCGGCGCCTTCCAGGAACACCTGACGCTGATCGGCACCGGTGCCATCGACGGCACCGGCAACGCGGGCGCCAACACGCTGCTCGGCAACGGCGCAGCCAATCGCCTCGACGGCGCCGCCGGCGTCGACAGCGTCAGCGGGGCGGGCGGCAACGACACGCTGGTGTTCGATCTGCAGGATGCGCTGCTGGACGGCGGCGCGGACAGCGACACGCTGCTGGTCGACGGCGCGGGGCGCAACCTCGGCATCGCCGCATTGAACGCCGTGCGCGACGTCGAGGTGCTGGACGTGCGCGGCAGCGGCGCCAACGAATTGATCCTCGGCGTCGACGACGCCCTGGCGCTGGCCGGCGCCGGCAAGGCGCTCCGCGTGCGTGCCGACGCCAATGAGCGCGTGACCCTGCACGGCGGCTGGACCGCCCAGGCCGACGTCGTGGTGGACAGCGTGACCTACCGCCACTTCACCGCCGCCAACGGCGCGGACCTGCTGATCGAGCAGGGCGCGGCCCTGACCGTGAACGGCATCGTCCCGCTCGGCGCCCTGGACGGCGGCGACGGCTTCAGGCTGCGCGGCGTGCTGGCCAGCGAGGGCCTCGGTGAGTCGCTGACCGCGGTCGGCGATCTCGACGGCGACGGCTTCGCCGATTTCGTCGTCGGCCATCCCTTCAGCAGCCTGCCGGATCTGCGCGGTGGCGCCTACGTGCTCTACAGCGGTCCCGAGCCTTTCGCCGCGAGCGCCGACGTCACCACGGTGGCTGCGGCGCGCGGTTTCGAACTCGTAAGCGACGTGCAGATCGGCCTCGCCGCCTACAGCCTGGCGAGCGCGGGCGACTTCAACGGCGATGGGCTCGCCGACCTGCTGGTATCGTCCCCGACCCATCCCTCGCCGATCGACGGTCCGGGCCGCGTGTACGTGGTATTCGGCAATGAGACCCGGCCCACGGGCGCGTTCGACCTCGGCGGTCTGAACGGCAGCAATGGCTTCGCCATCGACGGCCTCAACGCGCAGGACTCCTTTGGCATCGGGCTGGGGAGCGGCGACATCAATGGCGACGGCTTCAGCGACCTGCTGATCGGCGCGCCACTCGGTGATGGGGGTGGCAACGCGAGCGGCGCCGCCTACGTGATCTACGGCACCAGCAGCGAATTCGCGACACCGCTGGCGGTCAGTGCGCTGAACGGCACCAACGGCTTCCGCATCGTCGGCGCCGCCGCCGGCGACAATCTCGGTTGGAGTCTCGCCAGCGGCTCGGACTTCAACGGCGACGGCCTCCAAGATTTCGTGATCGGCGCCATCGGCGCGAACGACGAGCGTGGGCGCAGCTACGTGGTGTTCGGTCGGAGCCAGGGCTTCGGCGCGGAACTCGACCTCGGCACCCTCGACGGCACCAATGGCTTTCGCTTGGACGACAGCACCGCGCAGGCGGCGGCCGGCGCGAGCGTCTCACTGCTGGGCGATCTGAACGGCGACGGCTTCGCCGACCTCCTGATCGGCGCGCCGTCGCGCACCACTGACCCAGGCCGCGCCTACGTACTGTTCGGCCAGGCCGGCGGCTTCGCGGCGAACATCGACCTGGGCACGCTGAACGGCACCAACGGCTTCCGCCTGGACGGCGTGGCGTCGCTCGATCGCGCCGGCCAGTCCGTCGCAGGTGCCGGGGACGTCAACGGCGACGGCTTCGATGACCTCTTCGTCGGCGCGCTGCGTGCCGACGCAAACGGCGTCGAAACCGGTGGCGCCTACGTGGTGTTCGGTCACGGCGGAAGCTTCGGCGCGAGCCTGTCCCTCGGCGCTCTTGACGGCAGCAATGGCCTGGTGCTGCAGGGTGTCGGCAGCGGCGATCGCACCGGCGTGCCAGTGGCCGGCCTCGGCGACGTCGATGGCGACGGCTTCGCCGACGTGCTGGTCGGCGCCCCGCGCGCCGACGGCGCGCAGACCGACAGCGGCGCGGGCTACGTGGTGCTCGGCCGCGATTTCACCGGCGACGTGCGTTTCGTCGGGGGTGATGGGGACGACGTGTTCCACGGCGCGCAGGGCGATCGCATCGTCGGCGGCCGTGGCGACGACACGCTGAGCGGCGCGGGCGGCAACGTGCTGCTGGGCGGCGCCGGCGACGACGTGCTGGTGTGGGACGCGAGCCACCTGCGCATCGACGGTGGCGGCGGTGAGGACACTTTGCAGGTGATCGGCCAGGGCGTGACCCTCGACCTGTCGCTCGTGCCGGACAGCCGCGTGACCGGTATCGACAACATCGACCTGACCGGCAGTGGCAACAACGCGCTCATCCTCGGGCTCGGCGACGTGCTGGCGCTCGGCGACGGCACGCTGCGCGTGCTGGGGGACGCCGACGATGCGGTGACCACGCTGCAGAACTGGACCGAGGGCTCGGTGCAGACCATCGAAGGCCAGGTCTACCGCAGTTTCACGCTGGGCGCGGCCACCCTGCTGGTCGACGACAGCATGACCTTCGCGGTCACCTGAGCACGCGGGCCTAAAGGTTTTCCTCGGGGGCGACGATACAGGGTTCCGAACGGAACATCCCTACCCTCCCTGGTCCGTTCATTCCTCGCGGGCCGGCTTTCCCAAGCCGGCCCGCATTTTTTTGCCCGCGCGGCAGCGACCCGTGATCGCGCGCCCCGGCCTCAGTCCTGTTCCACCGCCTCGAGCCTGTCCACGCGCTGGAAGCCGCGCGGCAGCTTGAGCCCGCGGCGCGCGCGCTCGGCCTGGTAGTGGCGCTGATCGCTTTCCTTCAGCGTGAAATGCCGGTTGCCGGAATGCACGCGCAATTCCTGCCCGCGCCTGAGGACCACCACCGACTGCATGATCTCCTCGCGGCTCTTGAGCTTCGCGGTCGGCAACTGCAGCAGCTTCTGGCCCTTGCCACGCGCCATGCGCGGCATCTCGCTCGCGGCGAAAATCAGCAGGTGCCCGGTGTTGGTGGCACAGGCCACCCAGTCGTCGTCCGCACTGTCGAGCGCGACCGGCGGCAGCACGCGCGCGCCGGGGGCGAGGCTCAGAACCGCCTTGCCGGCGCGATTCTTGGTGATCAGTTCCTCGACCGTCGCCACGAAGCCGTAGCCGTGATCCGAGGCGAGCAGCACCCAGGGCCGCGCGCCGGCCATCACCACGCCGGCGAAGGTCGCGCCCTCGGGCGGGGTCAGCCGCCCGGACAGCGGCTCACCGAGACCGCGGGCCGAGGGCAGGCCGTGCGCCGGCAGGGTGTAGGCGCGGCCGGTGGAATCGAAGAACACCGCGTTCTGGTTGCTGCGGCCGCGCGCCGCGGCCTGGAACTCGTCGCCGCTGCGGAAATTGAGTTCGCGCGGGTTGACGTCGTGGCCCTTGGCCGCGCGCACCCAGCCCTTGGTGGACAGCACCACGGTGACCGGCTCGGCCGCGACCAGGTCGGTCTCGGCCAGCGCCTGGGCCGCTTCGCGCTCCACCAGTTCGCAGCGACGCGCGTCGCCGAAGCGCGCGCTGTCAGCCTCGATCTCGTCGCGCACCAGGTTGCGCAACCGCTTGTTCGAGCCGAGCGTCTGCTCGAGCGACTTGCGCTCCTTCTCGAGCTCGGCCTGCTCGCCGCGAATCTTCATCTCCTCCAGGCGCGCGAGGTGGCGCAGGCGCAGGTCGAGGATCGCGTCGGCCTGGATCTCGCTCAGCACGAAGCGCGCCATCAGCACCTGCTTCGGATGGTCCTCGGTGCGGATGATATGGATGACTTCGTCGATGTTGAGATAGGCGACGAGATAGCCGGCCAGCACGTGCAGGCGGGCCAGCACCTTGTCCAGACGAAACTGCAGGCGCCGCCGCACGGTGGTGACGCGGAACTCCAGCCACTCGGCGAGCAGGTCGCGCAGGTTGTGCACCGCCGGCAGGCCGTCGGTGCCGATGACGTTCAGGTTGACCCGGTAGTTGCGCTCGAGATCGGTGGTCGCGAACAGGTGCTGCATGAGCGGTTCGACGTCGACCCGGTTGGAGCGCGGCACCAGCACCAGTCGCACCGGCGTCTCGTGATCGGACTCGTCGCGCAGATCCTCCAGCAGCGGCAGTTTCTTCGCCTGCATCTGCGCGGCTATCTGTTCGAGGATCTTCGCGCCCGAGCTCTGGTAGGGCAGCGCCGTGACGATGATGTTGCCGTCCTCGCGCGTGTACTTCGCGCGCAGCCTCACCGAGCCGTTGCCGGTCGCGTAGAGCTGACGCAGATCGGCCGCCGGCGTGATGATCTCGCCGCCGCCCGGAAAGTCCGGCGCCGGCATGAACGCGCAGAGCTCGTCGACGGTGGCCTTCGGGTTGTCCAGCAGGTGCATGCAGGCGGCCGCCACTTCGCGCAGGTTATGCGGCGGAATGTCGGTCGCCATGCCGACCGCGATGCCGGTGGTGCCGTTCAAGAGCACGTTCGGCAGGCGCGCCGGCAGGATCGAGGGCTCCTCCAGCGTGCCGTCGAAGTTCGGCACCCAGTCGGCCGTGCCCTGCGCGAGCTCGGACAGCAGCACGTCGGCATAGGGCGTGAGCTTGGCCTCGGTGTAGCGCATCGCGGCGAAGGATTTCGGGTCGTCCGTCGAGCCCCAGTTGCCCTGCCCGTCGACGAGCGGATAGCGGTAGCTGAAGGGCTGGGCCATCAGCACCATGGCCTCGTAGCACGCCGAGTCGCCGTGCGGATGGAACTTGCCGATCACGTCGCCAACGGTGCGTGCCGACTTCTTGTACTTCGCCGCGGCGTCGAGCCCGAGCTCGGACATCGCGTAGATGATGCGCCGCTGCACGGGTTTGAGACCGTCGCCGATGTGCGGCAGCGCGCGGTCGAGAATCACGTACATCGAGTAATCGAGGTAGGCGCGCTCGGTGAACTCGCGCAGCAGCATCTTTTCGAGATCGAGAGAATCGCCGTTGGCCATGGTCGTCGGTCTCAGTTCACGGAGGCAAGGTTGCCCTTGCGTTCGAGCCAGGCGCGGCGATCGCCGGAGCGCTTCTTGGCGAGCAGCATGTCCATCATCGCCTCGGTCTCGACCAGGCTGTCGATCTCGAGGCGCACCAGGCGCCGAGTCTCGACCGCCATGGTGGTCTCACGCAGCTGCAGCGGGTTCATCTCGCCGAGGCCCTTGAAGCGCTGCACGTTGACCTTGCCCTTGATCTTCTCGGCCGCGATGCGGTCGAGGATGCCGGCCTTCTCGTCCTCGTCCAGCGCGTAGAACACTTCCTTGCCGACGTCGATGCGGAACAGCGGCGGCATGGCGACATGCACGCGTCCGGCCTCGACCAGCGCGCGGAAGTGGCGCACGAAGAGCGCGCACAGGAGCGTCGCGATGTGCAGGCCATCGGAATCGGCATCGGCCAGGATGCACACCTTGCCGTAGCGCAGATTGGCGAGTTCGGGCGAGCCCGGATCGATGCCGAGGGCGACCGCGATGTCGTGCACCTCGTTCGAGGCCAGCACCTGCGCGGACTCCACTTCCCAGGTGTTCAGGATCTTGCCGCGCAGCGGCAGGATGGCCTGGAACTCGCGGTCGCGCGCCTGCTTGGCCGAGCCGCCGGCCGAATCGCCCTCCACCAGGAACAGCTCGGTGCGCTCGAGGTCCTGCGCCGAACAGTCGGCGAGCTTGCCAGGCAACGCGGGGCCGTTGCCGGCGATGCGCTTGCGCACCACCTTGGCGGCCTTGAGCCTGCGCTGCGCGCGGCTGATGGCGAGTTCCGCGATGCGCTCGCCGCTCTCCACGTGCTGGTGCAGCCACAGGCTGAACGCATCGCGCACCACGCCGGTGACGAAGGCCGCGACGCCGCGCGACGAGAGCCGCTCCTTGGTCTGGCCGGAGAACTGCGGCTCTTCCAGCTTGACCGAGAGAATGTAGGTGCAGCGCTCGAACACGTCTTCAGGCGCGAGCTTGACACCGCGCGGCAGCAGGTTGCGGTTGTCGCAGAACTCGCGCATCGCTTCGAGCAGGCCCTGGCGCAGACCGGCGACGTGGGTGCCGCCCTGTACCGTCGGCACCAGGTTCACGTAGCTCTCGGTGACGAGTTCCACGTCCTCGGGGCACCAGTGCAGTGCCCAGGTGGCGTGTTCGTGCGGGCCTTCGATGTCGCCGGCGAAGGGTTCGGCCGGCAGCAGCTCGACGCCGGCCAGCGCTTCGGCCAAATAGCTCGCGAGCCCACGCTCGAAATGCCATTCGATCTTCTCGGCCGCGGCTTCGTCGTGGAACTTGATGGTGAGCCCGGGGCACAGCACGGCCTTGGCGCGCAGCAGGTGCTTCAAGCGCGGCAGCGCGAGCTTGACCGCGTCGAAGTAGCGTTCGTCCGGCAGGAAGCGGATGCTGGTGCCGGTGTTGCGCGCGCCGACCGTGCCGACTTCTTCCAGTGTCGAGGCCGGCTCGCCGCCGCGGAACAGCATGCGGTACTCGCGCCCGCCGCGCTTGACCCGCACTTCCAGCTCCTTCGACAGCGCGTTCACCACTGACACGCCGACGCCGTGCAGGCCGCCGGAGTACTTGTAGTTCTTGCGCGAGAACTTGCCGCCCGCATGCAGGCGCGTGAGGATGACTTCGACGCCGCTGATCTTCTCGCCCGGATGCTCGTCGACCGGCATGCCGCGGCCGTTGTCGGCGACGGTGATCGCGCCATCGGCATGCAGCGTGACCTCGATCTGCGAGCAATGGCCGGCGATAGCCTCGTCGACCGAGTTGTCGACCACCTCCTGCACCAGGTGATTGGGACGCGAGGTGTCGGTATACATCCCCGGGCGCTTGCGCACCGGTTCCAGGCCGGTCAGGACTTCGATGTCCGCGGCGTCGTAGCGTGAGCTCAAGGGCAGGATTCCATCGCACCATGGCGGCGCTGGCTAGGGTCGGGTCGGGCCGGCGCGATTATGCCAACCCCCCGCGACGCGGTGAAGCGCGGCTCAGTCGAGATCGGCGGCCAGCGCCGTGCGGGTCTCCTCGGGCAGGGTGAGCGCATGGCGATAGGCCGGATGCTCGATGCCCATGCGCACCGTGGCGCCGGCCTTGAACGCGGCGGCCGTCGCCGCCGGCAGCTGGAAGCGCAGGAAGTGCACCGCCGAGGTCTTGGTCTCGTCGGTGCGCTCGAGATCCTCGTCGGCGATGCCCATCACCCGTGGCTGACCGTCGACCTCCAGCCACACCTCGCGCTCGATGCCGCGCAGGGTCTCGAGCGCCGCGCGGCGCTCGACGACGTCCTCGTACTCGAGCATGAAGGTGGCCTTCAGATTGTCGCCGTCCGGGATGAGCGGGTTGTAGGCGTCGAGCTCCTCCTGGATGGCGCTGCCGACGAAGATCTTCTCCACCCGCAGCATCTCCTGGATCTGGTACTGGACAGTCAGGCGATCCTCGAAGTACAGACCGGCGTGCGCGCCGATGAACACCTTGCGCCGCGCCTTGTGCGCCAGCACCTTGGCGCGCAGGGCGGCGCGCTGCTCGTGATAGGCCTCGAGGGTGAGGAGATCGGCGCGGGTCAGTTTCTGCATGGCGGCGTCACAGTCCGTAGGCGAGTTTCAACAGGCTGAAGGCCGAGGTGGCGTGAGTCGCGTCGCCCACGCCGTGCTCGATGAGCTCACCGGCCATGGGACAGTCGCTCGCGTAGTGGTCGACCTTGCTGTCACTGATACGCTTCACTATCGGCCGGCAGATCTTCTGCGCGAAGGCATAGTTCTCCGCCTTCACCGCGTAGGTGCCGTCGTGGCCGGAGCAGCGCTCGATCACCACCACCTCGGTGCCTGGCACGAGTTCCAGCATGTCCTTGGTCTTCTGCCCGATGTTCTGCACGCGCTGGTGACAGGGCGCGTGCCAGGCCACCTTGCCGAGGCCGCTCTTGAAGTCGGTGCGCAGTTGCCCCGCGCGGTGGCGCGCCATCAGGAACTCGAAGGGATCGGTGAAGGCCGCCTGCACCTTCTTCACCCGCGCGTCGTCGGGAAACAGGAGCGGCAGCTCCTGGCGGTACATCAGTACGCAGCTCGGGATCGGCGCGGTGATGCGCAGGCCGCGCTCGGCGAGTTCGAGCAGCCGCGGAATGTTCTGCTCCATGTGCTTCTGCACGGACTCGAGGTCGCCGAGTTCGAGCTTCGGCATGCCGCAGCACACTTCCTGGGACACGACCTCCACGGCCACGCCGTTGTGTTCGAACACCGCCACCATGTCTTCCACGGTCTGCGGCGAGTTGCGGTTGCCGTAGCAGGTCACGAACAGCGCGATGCGCGCGTCGGCCTTGGCCGGGGCGGGACGCTTGGCCAGCCGTGCGCGCGCGTTCGAGGCATGAAACTTCGGCAAGGGCGCCTCGGCATGCACGCCGATAGCGCTCTGCATCAGCTTGCGCGCGGCGCCGTTGGCATTGACCGCGTTCACCACCTCGGCCACCACCGGAATGCCGGCCAGCGAGCCGACCAGGTCGGTGGAAGTCAGCACCTTGTCGCGCAGCGAGGCGCCTTCCTTTTTGAACTTGACCGCCTTGGCGCGCAGCATCAGGTGCGGGAAATCGACGTTCCACTCGTGCGGCGGCACGTAGGGACACTTGGTCATGTAGCAGAGATCGCACAGGTAGCACTGGTCGACCACCTTGCCGTAGTCCGACTTCGCGACCCCGTCCACCTCCATGGTGCTGGACTCGTCCACCAGGTCGAAGAGCGTGGGAAAGGCGTTGCACAGGCTGACGCAGCGACGACAGCCATGGCAGATGTCGTAGACGCGTTCGAGTTCGTGTTCCAGCGCCTTCTCGTCGTAGAACGAAGCCTCCTGCCACGGTACGGGATGGCGCGTCGGGGCTTCCAGGCTGCCCTCACGACGCTCGGCATTGGGATCTCGCATGGCCGCTACCTGAATACGAAGGTGGCTAAAAAGGAAGCCGGGCATTGCCCGGCTTCGTGGGCGACTTGACGCCGGGCGCTCAGCCCAGGGAATCGAGCGCCTTCTGGAAGCGGTTCGCGTGGGAACGCTCGGCCTTGGCCAGCGTCTCGAACCAGTCGGCGATCTCGTCGAAGCCCTCGTCGCGGGCGGTCTTGGCCATGCCCGGGTACATGTCGGAGTACTCGTGGGTCTCGCCGGCGATGGCGGCCGCGAGGTTCAGCGCGGTGCTGCCGATCGGCTTGCCGGTGGCCGGGTCGCCCACCGCCTCGAGGTACTCGAGGTGGCCGTGCGCGTGACCGGTCTCGCCTTCGGCGGTGGAACGGAACACCGCGGAGACGTCGTTGTAACCCTCGACGTCGGCCTTCTGTGCGAAATACAGGTAGCGGCGGTTGGCCTGGGATTCGCCGGCGAACGCGGCCTTCAGGTTATCTTCGGTCTTGGTGCCTTTGAGAGACATGTGCGCTGTCCTCCTGGTCGTCATTCGTTGTGTAGTGCTGATCCGCGCGAGCAGCGCGCGAAGTTAGACTAAGTCTAAACTTGGAGCGAGTCTAAGTGGGCCTCGCCGGAAGCGTCAAGCCGCGTCGACGTTGACCCTGTGAGGCGCCCTCAGTAGAGTCGCGCCTCTTCCATGACGGACGCCCGCGGATCCGCGAGCGCGGGCGCAGACCATGAGCGAGACAGCCAACGACACGATCGACTTCGAGGCCGCGATGGGCGAACTCGAGACGCTGGTCGAGCGCATGGAACAAGGCGAATTCTCCCTCGAAGACTCCATCCGCCAGTTCGAGCGCGGCATGCAACTCGCGCGACAGTGCCAGCGCGCGCTGCGCGCGGCCGAGCAGAAAGTGCTGAAGCTGGCGGCCGACAACAACCAGGAGTCCCTGCAGGACTTCGCGCTGGCCGACGAGACCTGACCACCCTTGAGCACGCTCGACCAACGACTCGCGCCACTCCGCGCGCGCGCCGACGCCGCCCTGGACCGCTTCCTGCCGCGCGCCGACGAAGCGCCGCAGCGCCTGCACGAAGCCATGCGCTACGCGGTGCTCGCGCCCGGCAAGCGCATTCGGCCGGTACTGACCTATGCCACCGGCGCCGCGCTGGACGTGGCGCTGGAGCAGCTGGACCCGGCCGCCGTGGCGGTGGAATTGATCCACGCCTATTCATTGATCCATGACGACTTGCCGGCGATGGACGACGACGATCTGCGTCGCGGCCGCCCGACCTGCCACCGCCAGTTCGACGAGGCGACGGCGATCCTGGCCGGTGACGCGCTGCAGGCGCTGGCTTTCGAATCCCTGCTCGATACGCGTGCGACGCTGCCGGCGGCGTGCCGGCTGGCGATGGTGGCGACGCTGGCCGAGGCCAGCGGCTCGCGCGGCATGGCCGGCGGCCAGGCGCTCGACCTGGGCGCGGTCGGCAAGCAGCTCACGCTCGCCGAACTCGAGAACATGCACAAGCACAAGACCGGCGCCCTGATCCGCGCGAGCGTGCGGCTCGGACTGCTGGCGAGCGGCAACGACGACGCGCACCTGGCGCGCGGCCTGGACACCTACGCGACCTGCATCGGTCTGGCCTTCCAGGTGCAAGACGACATCCTCGACGTCGAGGGCGCCACCGAGGTGATCGGCAAGCCCCAGGGTTCGGACGCCGATCGGGACAAGCCCACCTACCCCAACCTGCTCGGCATGGACGAAGCCAAGGCGACCGCGAAGCGACTCTGCGACGAAGCGCTGGCCAGCCTCGCGCCGCTCGGCGCGCGCGGCGACACCCTGGCGATGATCGCGAACTTCATCGTCAAGCGCGATCGCTGATCGGGCGTCGAAAACCCGTCGCCAATCACCGTCGGATCCGCCAGCAACCCGTCGTTCGCGCCGCGCACCGCGGGCCCTGGCGCCGCAAAAAGCGGCGCGCCTACACGCCTCTGACGGCTGGCACGACACATGCACTGTCCGAGACATGCGAAGGTCCACGACCTTCGCACTCCTCCCTTTGGTCCATTACGGGTGCTGCGGCACCCGTTCTTTTTTGCCCGCGCCTCACAGCCCCTGGCGCTTGGCCTCGTCCCACAGCGCGTCGAGCCGCTCGAGCGGGGTGTCGTCCAGTCGTTCCCCCGCGGCTGCGACGCTCGCCTCGACATGCCGGAAGCGCCGCTCGAAGCGCGCGCTCGCGCCGCGCAGCGCCGCTTCGGGGTCGACGTCGAGATGACGTGCGAGATTGACGACGCTGAACAGGAGATCGCCCAGTTCAGCCTCGATGGCGCGCGGCTCGCCCGCCGCGGTCGCGGTTTCGAGCTCCGCCACTTCCTCGTGCAGCTTGTGCCAGGCGCCGGCCGCGTCCGGCCAGTCGAAGCCGACCCGCGCGGCGCGCTTCTGCAGCTTGCGCGCGCGGGTCAGCGCCGGCAGCGCGAGCGCGACGTCGTCGAGTTCGCTGACCGTGCCACCACGCTTCGCCCGGCGCTCGGCCGCCTTGCCCGCCTCCCACGCGTCGGCCACAGCCGCGGCGTCGCTCGCCGCCGCATCGCCGAACACGTGGGGATGGCGCGCGAGCAGCTTGGCTTCGATGCCGCCGACCACGTCGTCGAGGCCGAAACGCCCCTCCTCCTCGGCAATCTGGCTGTAGAACACCACCTGGAACAGCAGGTCGCCGAGTTCGCCCGGCAGTTCACCGAGCTGGCCCTGCTCGATGGCGTCCGCCACTTCGAAAGCCTCCTCGAGCGTGTGCGGCACGAGCGAGGCGTAGGTCTGTGCGAGGTCCCAGGGACAGCCGCCGTCCGCGCTGCGCAGACGGCGCATGATCTGGCGCAGGCGCGCGAGGTCGGCCATGGTGAGGAACTCCTGCGCGCGGCGCGGCCCTCATGGCCTGCCGCGGCGGTCTTGATCGAAGCGCGGGAATGCGCCGAGAATCTAGCCGGTTTCGTGGTCCAATGCAGCCATGACGGACGCCGATACAGCGCACTTGTCCAGCACGCCCCTCATCCTGCGCCTCGACGTGGCGGGCGCACCGATACGCTGGATCCCCTGGCAGGACGCGGTCTGCCTGTACAGCCGCAACCTGGTCGCGTGGACCGCGGGCGACAACGCCTTCACCTTCCGCGGCGGCTTCGCGCAGGGCCGGGCGGAGCGCTCCAGCATCACCGTCCATTCGATCATCGCCATCAAGCATTCCAAGCGCGGCCAGCATCCCAAGCGCCACGTGCCGCCACTCAGCAACCACGAACTCTTCCGGCGCGACGGCTACCTGTGCCTGTACTGCGGCGGCCACTTCCCCGAGCACCAGTTGACGCGCGATCACGTCGTGCCGCTGTCCCGCGGCGGCATCGATCGCTGGTCCAACGTGGTCAGCGCCTGCCGACAGTGCAACACGCGCAAGGGCGGTCGCACCCCCGAGCAGGCGGCCATGCCCCTGCTGGCGGTGCCCTACGTCCCGAACTGGGCCGAGTTCCTCGCGCTCTCCAATCGGCGCATACTCGCCGACCAGATGGACTTCCTGAAATCGCAGTTCAACGCGCAGAGCCGCATTCCGGGGCTGGCGTGAGGCGCGTGCGCGCATTGCTGTGCGCGGCGGCGCTGTGCGCGGCCGCCTTGCCGACAAGGGCGGCGGACACGGCCGGCAATTACGCCATCTGGGGCGTCGGCGGGCGCTCCTGCCACCAGTTCGATGTCGCGGCCGCGGACCCGGCCGAGGTCGCCGCCTTTCGCGACTTCCTGATGGGTTACCTGACCGCGTTCAACACGCTCGCCCCCGAGACCTACGACGCACTGGGCGGCCAGCCGCTCGAGAACGCGCTCGAGTGGCTGCACGACTATTGCGACCAGCACCAGATGGACAGTTTCGAGCGCGCGCTCGGGCAATTGCTGCTCGCCAGGCACGACGAGCGCAGTCGCGTCCCGCCCGGCAGCGGCAGGCGCGGATGGATACGACCGGGCGCGGCCGCGAGCGAGTGAACGCGAGCCGCGAAGGTGCATTGCGCACCGAGATCAATCGGCCGATGCGCGGACGTCGGGCCGGCGATCGTGAAATTGCATTGCATCAATCGAAGAAATCGTTCATCATCCGCGCAATCGAAAGCTTTACTTAATCCAACTTCGAGACACACGTTTCGTAAACTAGCCCCCCGAGTTAGGAGGATGACGACGATGAAGAATGTTCTGAAGCTTGCGGCGGTATGCGCCGTTCTTGGCCTGACCAGCGCTTGCTCGACGGTGACCCCGGAGCAGCTGTCGGCCGTTGACGCGAAGGCGACCAGCGCCGCGTCCGATGCCAAGACCGCCGCCTCCAACGCTGCTGCTGCGCTGAAGGCTGCCACCGAAGCGAAGGCTGCTGCTACCGCTGCTCAGGCTACCGCCGACGCTGCGAAGAGCACCGCCGATGCCGCGATGGCTTGCTGCAACGAGAACAAGGATCGCCTCGACCGCGTGTTCGAGAAGATCATGAAGAAGTAAGGGTCTCCCTTACTTTCTCCACCAGGACCCCGCTTCGGCGGGGTTCTGCGTTTCTGGACCTGGATTTTGTGCGGCGGCCCCGGCGCGAGGGTGAGCGCGCCGGGGGATAAGGCGCGCTCAGTTGCGCGCGATGCTGCGGCTGGCTCCCGTCACCGCGGCCTCGGTGCGGACCTTGGGCTGCACGGTGCCGACCACGGTCGGCACGCCGGTCGGCGACTCCACCGCGCGCTTGATGTCCGCCCACACCAGCGCCGCGTCATAGCCCTTGACCCGCGCCAGGATCTCCTTCACGGCGAGCGAATACTGCTGGGCCGAGGCCTTGGCCTGCTCTTCCTCCAGGTGCGGGTGCACCTCAAGATAGATGTTGCCGTTGGCGATCCCGACCTTGTAGGGCTGGTTGACGATGTGCACCGGCGTGCCGACCGGCGTCTGGTTGTACATCGTCACGATGTCCTCGGGGTACATGCGGATGCAGCCGTGGGTGACGCGCATGCCAATGCCGTAGGGCTTGTCGGTGCCATGGATGAGGTAGCCGTTGAAGCCGAGCATGAGCGCATGGGTGCCGAGCGGATTGTTCGGGCCGGGCGGTACCACGGTCGGCAGGATGTCGCCCTCCTCCGCGTGCTCCTTGCGAATCGACTTCGGCGGGTGCCAGGCCGGATCCTTGACCTTGCTGACCACCGTGGTCTTGCCCTTGGGCGTGACCCACTTTTCGCGCCCGATGCTGATCGGGAAGGTCATCAGGCGCTTGCCGTTGCCGCCGTTCTTGCCGAGGAAGTAGTACATCCGCATCTCGGCGATGTTGATGATGATGCCGTCGCGCGCCGCCTTGGGGATGACGTACATGGACGGCACAACGACCTCGGTGCCGTCGCCCGGCAGCCAGGAGTCGACCTTGGGATTGGCGAGCCGCATCTCGCGATAGCCCTGGTCGAAGACCCGTGACAGGTCGGAGATGGTGTCCTCGTAGACCGTGGTCGTACGGGACAGCTCGCCGATGACGTCCGGGGATTCCGGGGTCAGGACGTAGACCGGGGCCGGCCCCGCCGCGGCGTCCAGGGCCGTACCGGCCAGCAGCAGGCCGAGCAGGGGCGCGGCCAGACGTTTGCGTATCGATGCATGCATGGTGTCGAAGCTTTCCTGATAGCTATCCATTTCTGCCAACGCCGTGGCGCAGGCCGTGCAGTCCGAGGGTCAGCCAGGCCGCCATGAAGGCGGTGCCGCCCCAGGGGGCGCCCTTGCCGAGCCAGTGCACGCCGGAAAGCGTGCTGGCGGTGAGACCCGCGCAGAACAGCACGATTCCCGTAGCGGCCAACCAGCCCGCCAGTTTGAGCAGCGGCGCGGCGCCCACCTCGCGGCGCCAGCGCGCGACGATCAGCAGGAGCAGGCCGTGGACCAGCAGGTAGCGCGCGGCGGTCGCCAGCACGCCGAGCGCGTGGGCGTCGAAGCGTTGCGCGAAGGCGTGGGCGTTCAACGCGTCCAGCGCCACGCCGGCGCAGGCGGCGAGACCGCCCAGCGCGGCCAGCCACGGCGCGTCCGCGCCAGTCCTCGAACTGGTGTCGTTGTCGTGCACTAAGGGATTATAAATGCGATGGTTTCACTTACCCACAGATTTTTTGCCGCAGTGCCGCGAAGGGCGCTGTCCCTGCTGCTCGTGCTGCCCCTCGCGCTCGGCGCCGCGGCCTCGGCCACCGAGTGTGACCAGAACGTGAGCGCGCCGCAGCGGCTGCACCCGCGCCTGCGGGACGGTGACCGCTTCGCGGGCCTGCGCCTGCTGGGAGCCGTGCGCCTTTCCGCGCCCGGGGCCGTCGGTGAGGCGCTGCATGGCCTGTCGGGCCTCGCCTGGGATGCGGACGACGGGCTGCTCCATGCCCTGTCGGACTTCGGCCAACTCGTGCACCTGCGGCCGCGCTTCTCGAACGGCGTCCTGACCGGCGTCGACTTCTGCGGCGTCCATCCTCTGCTGAGCCGCGCCGGTGAGCGTCTGCCGCCGGCCTGGGCCGACGCCGAGGGCCTCGCGCTCCGCAACGGCGCCAACGGGCGACGCGGCGACGGCCAACTGCTGGTCGCCTTCGAGCGCGTGCCGCGCATCGCGGTGTACTCGACCACCGGCGTGTGGTCGGGCGCGACGGTGCTGCCGCCCGCCCTGCGCGCGGCCGCCTATGCGGGCCCCAACCAGGCGCTCGAGTCCTTGGGCGAGTCGCGGCGATTCGGCCTGGTGGCGGCGCCGGAACGCCCGCTGCGCGGCGCGCGCGAGCCGGCGCTCTACGCGCGCGACGGCCAGAGCTGGCCGGTGCGCATGGAGGATCCGCGGCACGGCGGCCTGGTCGACCTGGCCATCACCGGCGACGACCAGTTCCTGCTGCTGACGCGGCGCTACGTGTCCATCTTCCAGCCGCTGGTGATCGGGCTGGAGCGCCTGGAGGTGGACGACGATGGCCGGGCGCTGCGCCAGTTCCAGGTGGCCCGCTTCGACAGCACTGCCGGTTGGTCGCTGGACAATTTCGAGGGGCTCGCGCGCCACGAGGGCGAACGCTATTTCCTGGTGTCGGACGACAACCGCCATCCGCTCGAGCTGACGCTCCTGCTGTACGTCGAGGTGATGGGCGCCGCCGGTCCGGCGCCGGGCGCGCCGTCATCGACCTTCGCGCCGCGCTGAGCTTAGGCCCCTGGTCGAAATTATCTCGTCAACACCGAGGGTGCGCCTGGGCGGTCGTGGCAAGGCGCGATTCGCAGGTAATAGCGAGCTATTGCCAAGAATCGCAACGCAGCCACGGCCGTCCAGG
>JAIEQK010000084.1 GCA_019747795.1 Gammaproteobacteria bacterium
GGTGATGGGCGCGGGGCCCATCGGCCTCGCCGCCACGCTGTGGGCGCGGCACTTCGGCGCGCAGCACGTCATCGTCTCCGACCGCGTGCCGGAGCGCCTCGCGCTCGCCGAGCGCCTGGGCGCGACCGCGACCGTCAACGCCGCGGTGGAGGACGTGGTCGGCGCGTGCAAGCGCTACGCCGGCGGCCGGCCCGACGTGATCCTCGAATGCATCGGCGTGCCGGGCACGCACCAGCTCGCCATGGACTACGCGCCGGCCGGCGGCCGCCTGGTGATCGTCGGCGTGTGCATGGCGCCCGACGTGATCATGACGCCGAAGGCGATCAAGAAGGAACTGCAGACCAACTACGTCTTCATGTATCGCCGCCAGGATTTCGCCATCACGCTCGAACTGCTCGACGCCGGCCGCATCGATCCGACGCCGATGCTGACCCGCCCCGTGTCCTTCGCCGAGTTCCCGGCTGCCTTCGAGGCGCTCAAGAACGACAAGCGCGCCTGCAAGGTGTGGCTCGAACCGTGACGCCCGAAGTCATCGGTTTCGCCGCGGTGGCGGTGTGCGCCGTGACCGGCGTGCTGGAGGCCGGACGCAAGCCCATGGATCTCTTCGGCGTGGTGGTGATTGCGCTGGTCGCGGCGCTGGGCGGCGGTACGCTGCGCGATCTGCTGCTCGACAGGCGCGTGTTCTGGGTGGCCGATCATCGCCTGCTGGTGGCGGCGCTGGGCGCGGGCCTCGTGACCTTCTTCGTCGCGCGCCTGGTGCGCGTGCCGCCACGGCTGTTCCTGGTGCCGGACGCGCTCGGTCTCGCGCTCTTCACCATTCTCGGCACGCGCATCGCGCTCGAGCTCGACACCCATTGGCTGGTCGCGACCCTGATGGGTGTCATCACCGGCGTGTTCGGCGGCATCCTGCGCGACGTGCTGTGCAACGAAGTGCCGCTGGTGTTCGGCGGCGAACTCTATGCGACCGCCGCCTGGAGCGGCGCGCTGCTGCTGGTCGCGCTGCGCGCGCAGGGCGTGGAGGGTCCATGGCTGCAGGGTCTGCCGATGACGACGGTCTTCCTGCTGCGCATGGCCGGCATACACTGGCGCATCCACCTGCCGTCCTTCGCGATGCGCTGAATCTTCAGCGCGTCGCCGCCGTCGGCCGCTCGTTCATAGAGGAACTTCAATGCCCGCCATCACCGCTGTCTACACCACCCCCGTGCTCGCGCCGCTCGCGCGACCGCTGAAGACCGCCTCGGGACACATCGAGAAATTCCCGCTGGTGCTGATCGATCTGCACACCGACGCCGGCGTCAGCGGTCACGCCTACGCGGAGATCTACCTGCCGGAGCTGCTGCCCGCGCTGGAGAGCGCCATTCTCGGCCTCGGCCAGCTGATCGCGGGGCACGATCTCGCGCCGCGCGCGCTGTACGACTTCCTGTTGACGCGTCTGCGCCTGTGGGGCGTGAAGAACCTGGTGGGCGTGGCGCTCGGCGCGCTCGACATGGCCTGCTGGGACGCCTTCGCGCGCCTTCGCGACGAGCCACTGTACGCCACGCTCGGGGCCGCGCCGCGGCCGGTGGAGGTCTACATGAGCGCCGGCATGTACGACGCCGCCAGCGTCGTCGAAGTGGCCGAGGCCGCCGTGCGCGAGGGTTACACGGCGCTCAAGATCAAGCTCGGTTTCGCGACGCTCGAGGAGGATCTCGCCGCGGTGCGCGCGGCCCGGCGCGTGCTGGGCCCGCGCGCGCTCATGATCGACTACAACCAGTGCCTCAATCCGCAGGAGGCGCGTCGCCGCTGCGCGGCGCTGGACGGCGAGGGGCTGGCATGGATCGAGGAGCCGGTGCTGGCCGACGACTACGCGACCCACGCCGAGCTGGCAGCCATGCTCGCGACGCCGATACAGATCGGCGAGAACTTCAACGGCCCGGAAGACATGCAGCTCGCGCTCGCAGAGCGCGCCATGGACTACGTCATGCCCGACCCGCAGTTCATTCGCGGCGTGAGCGGTTGGCTGGAGGCCGCGGCGCTGGCGCGCACCGCGCGCATGCCGATGTCCTCCCATCTCTTTCCCGAGGCGAGCGCGCATCTCCTGTGCGCGACGCCGACCGGCCACTACCTCGAATGGCTGGACGTGGCGAGCGCGCTGGTGCGCGAGCCGCTGGCCCTGGTCGACGGGCGCATCACGCCGCCCGCGCGCCCAGGGCTCGGCATCGAGTGGAACGTCGAGGCCATCGCCCGCCACCGCGTGTGAGCCGCGCGACCACCCAGGCCTGGCGCGGGATGGTGACCGCGCCCCATCACGCCGCCGCCCAGGCCGGCCTCGCGGTGCTGCGCGAGGGCGGCAATGCGCTCGAGGCGATGATCGCTGCCGCCGCGACCATCGCCGTGGTGTACCCGCACATGAACGGTCTCGGCGGCGACAACTTCTGGCTGGTGCACGCGCCGGGCGCGGCGCCGCTCGCCATCGCCTCCTGCGGCGCGGCCGCCCGCGAGGCGAGCTTCGAACGCTATCTTGCCGCCGGGCTGGACGCGATCCCGAGTCGCGGCCCGATGGCCGCATTGACGGTCGCCGGCGCGGTGGCCGGTTGGGACGAGGCCCTGCGCGCGGCGGCCGAGTGGGGCGGGCGTCTGCCACGCGCGCGACTTCTCGAGGACGCCGTGCGGCATGCGCGCGAGGGCATCGCGGTCAGCGTCTCACAGGCGGACAACACGCAGGTCAAGCTCGCCGAACTCCGCGACGTGCCGGGCTTCGCCGCGCACTGGCTCATCGATGACGAGCCGCCCGCCGCGGGCGCGCGCTTCCGCCAGCCGCGCCTCGCGGACACGCTGGAGCATCTGGGCCGCGCGGGTTTCGATGACTTCTATCGTGGTGAACTCGCGGTCGCGCTCGCGGACGACCTCGGTCGCGTCGGCAGTCCGCTCCGCGCCGCAGATCTCGCCGCCCATCACGCGCGGCGCGTGACGCCGCTCAGTGTTAAGTTCGACGGCCATACGCTCTACAACCATCCGCCGCCGACCCAGGGCCTGGCCTCGCTGCTGCTGCTCGCCCTCTATGCGCGCCGGCGCGCCGCCGACTGCGCGGGCTTCGACTACCTGCATCGACTGGTGGAGGCGACCAAGCAGGCCTTCCTGGTGCGCGACGCCGAGGTCACGGATCCGGGCCGACTGCGTGGCGACGTCGCGCGCTTCCTCGAAGACGGGATGCTCGAGCGCCTCGCCGCGCGCATCGATACCGAGCGCGCGCTGCCCTGGCCGGCGCCGCCCACGCACGGCGACACCGTGTGGCTGGGCGCGGCCGACGGCGACGGGCGCATGGTGAGCTTCATCCAGAGCGTCTACTGGGAGTTCGGCAGCGGCGTCACGCTGCCGGCGAGCGGCGTCACCTGGCAGAACCGCGGCACGAGCTTCAGCCTCGATCCGAACGCGCTGAACGCGCTCGCGCCGGGTCGCCTCCCCTTTCACACCATCCAGCCCGCGCTCGCCGAGCTCGCGGACGGCCGCGTGCTGGTCTACGGCACCATGGGCGGCGAAGGACAGCCACAGACCCAGGCCGCGATCTTCAGTCGTCACGTCATGCACGGCATGGACCTGCAGGCGGCGGTGGACGCGCCGCGCTGGCTGCTGGGCCGCACCTGGGGCGCGCGCAGCACCACGCTGAAACTCGAAGACGACTTTCCCGTCGCGCTCGGCGAGGCGCTGGTGGCCGCCGGGCACGCGCTCGAGTGGGTGCCGGCCGCCAATGCCATGATGGGCCACGCCGGCGCCATCAGCCGCGCGCCGGACGGCCTGCTCGAAGGCGCGAGCGACCGGCGCAGCGACGGCGCCGTGGCCGCGTGGTGAGGCGCGTCGCTCAGCGCGTCGGCAAGGGCAGTAAATCGATCTTGCGGTTGATCTGCAGGCGCAGCGGTGTGGCGGCCAGTTCGGCTTCGCTCGGCCCGGTGAGCGCGAGCGTCACCGCGAGATTGGAGCGCGCGGGCAGGCGGTCCGGCACGTCCAGCCACAGTAGGGTACGGGCGCGATCCTCGGGGTCGTAGGTCACTTCGAAGCGCTTCTCGAGCAATACGCGCTTGCCGCGCATGACGGTCATGTCGAGCCGCGCTGTGAGCGGCTCGGCGGCCGCGTCCCCACTGGCGGCGCCGCGCTCACGCAGCAACTCGATGTAGTACCGACCGATCTTCGGCAGCCGCAGGCTCGCCTCCTGCGCCCCGCCGCGCAGCACCTCGTCCAGGATCAGCGTGCCGCGCGCCGGTGGGGTGTAGCGAAACCACTCGGCGGCGGCGTCGACGGAGGCGAGCATCAGCGCGGTGAACAACAGAAAGACACGCATCGAGCGATTCCCATGGGCGACGAGCGGAATGGCTTCCCGGTAGACCCGCGCCCCGCTTGCCAGTTCGCCGGTGTGACCGGATCATGGCACACGCGGCCGCGGTCGCGATTTCCCGGCGACCTCAGACATCCACGCCCATGGCCACCCGACGCGGCACCGCGCGCAACGATCGACAGACCGGCACCGCCGCCAACGACACGCTGTACGGACTGGCCGGCGACGACGTGCTGCGCGGTCTCGCCGGCAAGGACCTGCTGGACGGCGGCGACGGCGCAGACCTCATGCAGGGCGGGGCCGGCAATGACATCTACGTCGTCGACAACAGCAAGGATCGCGTGATCGAGAAGAAGGGCGGCGGTCTCGACGTCGTGCGCGCGAGCATCTCCTATCAACTGCCGGCCGAAGTGGAAGACCTCGTGTTGCTCGGCAACGCGAAGCTGCGTGGCGACGGCAATGCCGGCAACAACCGCCTGACCGGCAACGGCGCCGCGAACCTGCTGGTCGGCAATGCCGGCGACGACATCCTGAACGGCGCGGGCGGCGCCGACACGCTGCGCGGCGGCACGGGCGACGATACCTACGTGGTCGATTCCGCGGCTGCGCGCGTGATCGAATCCGCCAACGCGGGCATCGACCTGCTCAAGACCTCGGTCAGCTTCACCCTGCCGGCCCACGTCGAGAATCTCGCCATCACCGGCAATCTCTTCGTGCATGCCATCGGCAACCAGCTCGGCAACCGTATGCAGGGCTCCGCCGCGGTCAACGTGCTGGACGGCGGTGGCGGGGACGATTGGCTCGATGGCGGTGCTGGCGGCGACACGCTGAATGGTGGCGCGGGAGATGACACCTTCGTGGTCGATCACGTCGACGACACGGTGATTGAACTGGCCGAACCAGGCATCGATACCGTGCGCACCGCGCTCGACGGCTACGTGCTGCCCCCGCACGTCGAGCGCCTGGTGCTGCTCGGCGGCGGCAACCTCACCGCCACCGGCAACCAGTTCGACAACGAAATCCTCGGCAACCCCGGCAACAACTCGCTGGCGGGTGGCGATGGCGATGATCGCCTGGTGGGCGGTGGCGGACAGGACACCCTGAGCGGCGGACCGGGTGACGACGTCTACGTGGTGGATTCGAGCGACGACGTGGTGCAGGAGGATGCGCCTTTCACCCTGTTGAGCTTCGGCTTCCAGGATGTCGCGGACCCGACCGTGTTCACCAACCCGGGCGCGACCGGCGTCGCGAACGCCATCGTCGGCGTGTCTGCGTGGGAGGTCGCGGGCACCGGCACGCTCGATCCCCTGCAGGGCTTCGGCCCGGCTGACCAGCGCGGCCGGGCTATCGGCGTGACGGGCATGGGCGCCGCGACACCCGGCGGCTTCCAGTTCACGCTCACGGTGGCGGCGGGCGAACGCATCGATCTGACCGCTTTTGCCTTCAAGGAACAGAGTTCCAACGGCAGCCGCGGCCAGGGTCCCACCGACTGGACCCTGCTGATCGCGAACCAGACCGTGGCGAGCGGCGCGGCGACGCTCGGCAATCCCGGCGGCGCCCACGCCGGCGAACTGCATCTCGCTGGCCTGACGGGGCAGGTGAGCATCACGCTCACGGCCACCGGCGCGCTCGCCAGCACCGCCACCTGGCGGGTGGATGATTTCAGTCTCACCGGCACGGTCGGCGGCGGCGGTGACGATCGCGTGGAGGCGAGCGTGAGCTACACCTTGTCTGCCGGCGTGGAGGATCTGCTCCTGACCGGTGCGGACGCCATCGACGGCACCGGCAACGCGCTCGCCAATCACCTCACCGGCAACGCCGGCGCCAACCTGCTGGGCGGCGCGGGCGGTGCCGACACGCTCCGGGGTGGCGAGGGGAACGACATCCTGGTCTACGACGCCACCGACCTGCTGGCCGACGGAGGCACCGGCTTCGACACTCTGCGTGTGGCGGGGGCCGGCCTGAGCCTCGATCTCACCGCGCTCGCCGGCGCGCGCCTCGCCAACCTCGACGCCATCGATCTGCGCGGCAGTGGCGCCAACAGCCTGACGCTGGCGTTGGGCGATCTGTTCGCCCTGTCGGCCGACGGCTTCACCTTGCGCGTGTTGGGCGATGCCGACGACGCGCTGCACTCGACCCTGCAGGGCTGGCAACCCAGCGGAGACGCCTTCGAACTCGATGGCCGGAGCGTGCAGTCCTACCTCGCCACTTTCGGCGATACCGACCTGCGGCTTCTGGTGGACACGGCGCTCGCCGCCAGTCTGAGCTGAGCGGCGCGCACGGTCGATGCGGTAGGCAGCGCCGCCCCGCCGCGTGACGCGGCGGGGCGGGTTGCCATCAGTGCAGACGCCGACGCCGGCGCAGGCCGACCAGCGCGATCCCGGAGACCAGGAGCGGCAGCGCCGCGGGCACCGGCACCGGCGCGACGACGATGGCGGTCATGGTCAGCGGACCGTCACCCTCGAAGTCGAGGAAGGTCGGGAACGCGGTGAAGATGCCCGGATCGGCGAGATCCAGCAGCGGCGACAGGCCGCGGATGCGGAAGGTGCCGACGTCGTCCAGCCCGAAGTCGGCGAAGCGATACTCGACCAGCGGATCGAGCAGCGCGGTGAAGCCGCCCACTTCCAGGATCAGCGAGCCGAAGCCATCGGGGATCGCGACGCCGGTGAACTCGCCGTCCTCGAGGCTGTACTCGAAGCCTTCGGCGAAGGGCGGGTCGTACCAGCGGCGCGGCACCGGGGCCGGGAACACGAACTGGCCGGGAGCCGGCACGAAGGGCAGCACCGGCGTCTCCGGGGTCAGGCCGGGTTCCACGCCACCCACGCCGCCGAAGGCGAAGATGAAGGTGAAGCCGTCGTTGTTCGGCGCCGGACCCAAGGTGCCGCTGTCGCCCGCCGGGACCTCGAGTGCGGACAGCGTCGGGCATTCCGGCTCGCAGCCGCCGCCTTCACCGCCGCCCGTGTCCAGGTTCAGCGTCGACTGGCCGTAGGACCAGACGTTCGGCTGCAGGATGGCGATGGCAGCGTCGGCTGCCGCTTCGTTCGGCGCCACGCCGTAGAAGATGTTGAAGGTGCGCGATTCGCCGGGCGCGAGATTGCCGAAGGCGAAGTCGAACACCGAGCCGTGGTCCCGAGGGCCGAAGTCGAGGAAATCGGTGTTGACCGTGTCGAAGGTCGCCGCGTCGATGGCGCCGGCGTCGATCTGCGGATCGACCAGGGCAAAACCATTATTGCTGGCGAAGCGCACGTTGCCGCCGTTGCTCTCGAGGTTGGCGCTCACGCCGTAGTGGCTCACGTACTCGTTGAAATCGGTCGGCGGCACGTCCCAGTCCATGGCGCGGCGGTAGACCAGGTCCCCCAGCACCGTGCTACCGGTGTTGCGGATGGTGATGTTGCCCTGGAAGACGCCGGGCGCCAGCGACACGCCGTAGGCGTGGGTGATGGTGACCGGCGCGTTGCTGAGGCCGACGAAGGACGTGGCCGAGGTGGTGGTGCTGCCGAAGGTGCCGCCGGTCAGGTTGCTGGAGCCGCCGTTGTCTATGCTGGCGAAACCGGACACCCGCACGCCATCGAAGGTCAGGGCGAGACCCCAGCCTTCGCACAGGCAGCCGGGAGACGTCGCGTCGTAGAAATTGCCGTCGGGAAAACGCGCGGCGAGGCCGACCGCACCACCCGAGCCATTGGCGGTGAAGAGGTCGGACGAAACGAAATTGAGGTTGCCGGTGTCGTTGACGCCGAGGGCCACGGTCTGGAATGCCGGGTCGGCGCTGTTGAAGATCACGCCGCCGGCTTCGGCCGAGCGGGGCGCGAGGCTGCCCACGCCCGCGACCAGCGTCGCGGCGAGCAGCCACGGTGGCAGTCTGCCGGCGCGCGTGGCGCCGCGGTGAATGTCGTACATGTACCCTCCTGATTCGTTCTGCAGCCCGCTGGTGTAACGGGTCTGGAGCGAGTCTAGGGAGGGCGGGAAGGCGGGTCCGGTAACCTGTCCATTCCTGGCGGGTCAATTGTCAAATTCTGTGAAGAAGAGACAAATGCCCGTTCGGTCGGGAAATTCCGGCGGGCTCAGACCACCACGAAACGATTGCGACCGTCCGCCTTGGCCCGGTACACGCCCTGGTCCGCGGCGCGCAGCATGTCCTCGAAACACTCGCCGAGTTCGCAGGTCGCGCCGATGCTGACGGTGATCGGCACGGTCTTGCCGCCGACCTCGACCGTGAGGCCGGCGACCGCCTGGCGCAGGCGTTCGCACACCACCTCGAGGTCCTGGCGCTCCTTCAGCACCGCCAGGCACACGAATTCCTCGCCGCCGTAGCGCGCCACGATGTCGCTCATGCGCAGTTCGCGCAGCACGCAGGAAGCCAGCGCCTGCAACACCGCGTCGCCCGCCTCGTGACCATGGGTGTCGTTGATGGCCTTGAAGTGGTCTGCGTCGATCAGCAGCGCGCCCAGTACCACGTTGCCGCGCCGCGCGTTGCCGTACAGCGTGGCCGCCACTTCGAAGAGATAGCGTCGGTTGTAGACCCCGGTCAGGAAGTCACGGATCGCCGAGTCGCGGATCTGCCGCACATAGCCCACCATGTTGGTGTTCTGCGTGACGCGGCAGTAGAACTCCTCGACCACGAAGGGCTTGGCCAGGAAGTCGTTGCCGCCGAGCTTGAGCAGCTTGGCGGAGATGTCGTGCTTGTGCGAATCGGACAGGCCGATGATGGCCAGGTCCTCGCGCCGATACTTCTGGCGCAGCGCGGCGATGAGCTGGAAGCCGTCCATCTCCGGCATGTTGATGTCGGTGATGACGAGCGTGACGTCGGGATGCTCTTCCAGCACGGCCAGCGCCTCGCGGCCATTGCCGGCTTCCAGCACGTGGAAGAAGTAGCGCTCGAGCAGCGACACCAGGTAGGCGCGAAAGCTGCGCGAATCGTCCACCACCAGGATCTTGGTCGCGCGGTTCTCGCGCAGGCGGCCGATGAGATAGGCGACGTGCTCGATCTCGTAGCTGTTCTGCTTGACCACGTAGTCGACGATGTTCTTGGCCATCATGCGCTCGCGCACCGCGTTCTCGGCGCTGCCGGTCAGGACGATGGCCGGCACGCTGCGCGACAGCACGTAGTCCACCACCTCGCCGTCGGGGGCGTCGGGCAGGTTGAGATCCAGCGCCGCGCAGAAGAAGCGTTCCGGGTCGTGCTCGAGCAGCTGCCGGGCTTCTGCCAGAGTGCCGGCGACCTCGATGCCGAAACCGCCGATCTGGCGCAGGTAGCCGCACAGCAGTTCACGCACCGCGCGACTGTCCTCGACCACCAGCACCGACTTGCTGGTGGCGAGCGACACGGCGGACTTGAGGCGCGAGAGCTTGGCGCTGAGGGGCTGTACGGCTGACATCGCGGTCGAGGCGTTCCTGGAGAAAAGGGCTGCCCCGGGTATCGGCGTGGCGGCAGGGGGGCTTGAGCATCCCCCCACCGGGGGGAGCCGCGCGGGCGGCGGCCCGTGGATCACTCGTAGCGCAGCGCCTCGATGGGGTCGAGCCGCGCGGCCTTCCGCGCCGGGAAGAAGCCGAACACCACGCCCACCGCCACCGCGAAGAGGAAGGCGAGCAGGATCATGCCGGGGTCGAGGATCAGCGGCACTTTGAGCAGCTGGGCGATGCCGGCCGCGGCGGCGATGGCGATGAGGATCCCGGCCACGCCGCCGAAGGACGACAGCACCACGGCCTCGATCAGGAACTGCAGCAGCACGTCGCGCTCGAGCGCGCCGATGGCGAGTCGTATGCCGATCTCCCGGGTGCGCTCGGTCACCGACACCAGCATGATGTTCATGATGCCGATGCCGCCGACCAGCAGGCTGACCGCCGCCACCGCGCCGAGCAGTCCGGTCAGCACCTGGGTCGTGCCGGCGAGCGTGCGCGCGATCTCCTGCAGGTCCATGACGGTGAAGTCGTCGTCCTCGTGGGGCGCGATGTGGCGCCGCTCGCGCAGCACGTGGGTGACGTCCCGCACGGCGCGCTCGGTCGCCACGCCGTCGCGCGCCGAGATCTGCATCGAGGTGATGTCCTGGTTGCCGGCCACGCGCCGCCAGTAGGTGCGCAGCGGCGTCAGCACCATGTCGTCCTGGTCCATGCCGGTGGTGGTCTGGCCCTTGGCCGCGAGCAGACCTATCACCTGGCAGGACACCTTGCCGAAGCGGACCTTGTCGCCCACCGGGTCGCGCGCGCCGAACAGCTGGCGGCGCACCGTGTCGCCGAGCACGCACACCGCCGCGCCGCTGCGCAGCTCGCCCTGGGCGAAGGGGCGGCCGCTCGCGAGGTTCCAGTTGCCGACCTCGAAATAGCGGTTGTCGACGCCGTAGATGCTGGACAGCCAGCTCTCGTTGCCGGCGACCACGGCGAGCGCGCGCGAGGCCGTCGGCGCGACGGTGGTGACGGTGTTGACCTCGCGCGCGACCGCTTCCGCGTCGGCCAGCTTGAACTGCGGGGCCTCGGTGCGCTGCATGCCGACCCGCTGGCCGGGTCGCACGATCAGCAGGTTGGCACCCAACTGCGAGATGTCCTGCGTGACCTTGACCGTCGCGCCCTTGCCGATGGTCACCATGGTGATCACCGCCGCCACGCCGATCACGATGCCGAGCACGGTCAGCGAGGAGCGCAGCAGGTTGCGGCGAATGGCGCGCACCGCGAGGATGAAGGCGTTCCAGATCACGCCGACACCTCGCGTTCGATCAGCCCATCGCGAAAATACACCGTGCGGCGCGCGTACTCGGCCATGTCGGCTTCATGCGTCACCATCACGATGGTGAGTCCGCGCTCCGCGTTCAGGCCCGCCAGCAGCTGCATGAGTTCGTGGCTGCGCGCGGTGTCGAGGTTGCCGGTCGGTTCGTCCGCGAACAGCACGCTCGGCTCGGCGGCGATGGCGCGCGCGATGGCGACGCGCTGCTGCTGGCCGCCCGAGAGCTCGTTCGGCGCGTGGCGCGCGCGATCGGCCAGCCCCACCGCCGCGAGCGCGGCGAGCGCGCGTGCGCGGCGCGCCGCGGTGCGCACGCCGCGGTAGACCAGCGGCAGTTCGACGTTCTCGAGCGCGCTGGTGCGGGGCAGCAGGTTGAAGCCCTGGAACACGAAGCCGATGGCGCTGCGCCGCACCAGCGCGCGCTCGTCGGCGCTTAGCACGCCGACGTCCACGCCCTGGAAGCGATGCTGGCCCGCGCTCGGCTTGTCCAGGCAGCCGAGGATGTTCATGCAGGTCGACTTGCCCGAGCCGCTCGGCCCCATCATCGCGATGAAATCGCCGGCGCCGATCTCGAGGTCGATGCCGCGCAGCGCCTCGACGGCTGCCTCGCCGCTGCCGTACACGCGCCTCACGCCGCGCAGTTCGACCAGCGGCGCGCGCGGAGCCTCGTCGCTCATCGCGCCGCCGGTCGGTAGTCCACCGCGACTCGCGTGCCGGGTGCGAGGCCGCCGCCGCTGACCGCGGTCTGCCGTTCATCGGTCTCGCCGATGGTCACGGTCACGGGTTTGAGAGTGGCGCCTTCGAGCAGGTAGAGGCGCCGCTCCTTGCCCTTGGGTTCCTCGGGCCGGGTGGAGGTCTGGCGCGAGGGAAAGCGCATCATGAGCTTGCCGAGCAGGCCGCCTTCGTCCGCGCGATTCGTCGCCGCCGGCGGTTCGAAGCGCAGCGCCGCGTTAGGCACCATCAGCGTGTCCTCGACCTCGCGCACCACGATCTCCGCGGTCGCGGTCATGCCGGGACGCAGCGCGAGGTCGGCGTTCTCGACGCTGAGCGCGGTGGTGTAGGTCACCACGCCATCCTTGCTCTCGGGTGCGTAGCGCACCTGGGTGATGACCGCGGGAAACTCGCGGTTCGGGTAGGCATCGACCGTGAAGCTCGCGCGCTGACCGACCGCCACGCGGCCGACGTCGGCCTCGTCCACCGCGACCTGCAGTTCCATCTGCGTGAGGTTCTCGGCGAGCGTGAACAAGAGCGGTGTCTGCATCATCGCGGCGACGGTCTGGCCGGGCTCGATGAGGCGCTTCAGCACGATGCCGTCGATGGGCGCCTGGATCACCGCCTTGGCGAGTTCGGTCTCGCGTTCTTCGAGCGCGGCCCTGGCCACCGCCACGCCGGCCTTGGCGCTCGCGACCGAGGCCCGCGCGCGCGCCTCGGCGGCGCGGCTCGCGTCGAGGTCGTCCTTGGAGCACATCTGCTTTTCGGCGAGCTTGGCGCAGCGTCCGGCCTTGAGCTCGGTCTCGACCGCGGTGGCCTCCGCTTCCCGCAGTCGCGCCTCGGCCGAGGCCAGCGAGCCGCGCGCCTGCACCGCGGTCGCATTCAAGCGCTGGGTGTCGAGCCGCGCCAGCACCTGGCCGCGCTTCACCGTGTCATTGAAGTCGACCAGCACCTCTTCGACCATGCCGGAGAGTTCGCTGCCGACATCGACCTGGTTCAAGGGCTGCAGCGTGCCGGTGGCGGTGACCTTGACCGTGAGAGCGCCCCGTGTGACCTCGGCGCTCACGTACTCGATGGCCGGACTCGCGGCGCGCGCCGCGCGCTGGCGCTGCCAGTGGACGGCGCCGGCCACGAGCAGCGCGAGCAGCAGCAGCGACACGAACGCGCGTCGCCGCCGCGCGCGCCGTGCGGCGGCGAGCACCGCGGGAAGGTCGCTCGCGGTCGAAGGAGGAGATGGCTGCATGGTGGAGGGCGATCGATGATTCGAGGGCGACGCGTGGCGCACGCGTCAACGCAACAGGACCAGGGCCTTGGTCAACGTGTTCCACACGCCCCACGCGAGGGGTACGCCGACCAGCAGCCAGAAGATCACGATGAGCGCCGGCGAGCCGGCGCCAGCAGCGTCGGCCGCAACGCCGCCCGGCGTGGAGACATCGTGCGCGAGCCGGCGCTCGGCCGCCAGTTCGGCCTCGCTCATGAACCACTTCGCGGCCACCGGCCGCACGGCGAGATTGCACAGGAAGCCGCCCGCGAGCAGCGCGGCGAGCACGTACATGGTGGTGTCGTAGGCCGCGCTCTTGGCCACGCCGGCCTTGATCTGGGCATCGTTGATGTAGTTCACCAGCACCGGCCCGAGGATGCCGGCCACCGACCAGGCGGTGAGCAGTCGGCCGTGAATGGCGCCCACCATCTGCGTGCCGAACAGGTCGGCGAGATAGGCGGGTATGGTCGCGAAGCCGCCGCCGTACATGGTGAGAATGACGCAGAAGAGCGCGACGAACAGCGCCACGCTGCCGTTCGCCCCGGCGTGCGGCGCGCTGGCGTAGAGCAGCAGGCCGAGCGTGAAGAAGAGGCTATAGGTGCGTTTGCGTCCGAGGAAGTCGGAACAGGCCGCCCAGCCGATGCGCCCGAGGATGTTGAACAGCGACAGAAGCCCGGTGAAGCCGGCGGCGATGGCCGCGATGCTCGCGAGTTGTTCGGCGTTCAGTTCGTCGAAGCGCGCGTCGATGCCGATCAGCCGGCCGCCGAAGATCTCCTGCAGCATGGGCGAGGCCATGCCGATGACGCCGATGCCGGCCGACACGTTCAGGCACAGCACCCCCCACAGCAACCAGAACTGCGGCGTACGCCAAGCGCGACTCACGTGCACATGGCCGCGGGTGATCATGCCGCCGCTGAGCGCGGGCGGCTGCCAGCCGGCGGGTTGCCAGCCGCTCGGGGGCACGCGATAGGCGAGCGCGCCAGTCATCATGAACAGGAAGTAGACCGCCGCCAGGGTGAGGAAGGTCTCCCACACGCCGACCGACTGCGCGGTCGCGTAGTGCTTCATCAGGCGGTCGGCGAGTGGCGAGCCGATCATCGCGCCGCCGCCGAAACCCATGATCGCCATGCCGGTCGCCATGCCGCGCCGGTCGGGAAACCATTTGATCAGCGTCGACACCGGTGAGATGTAGCCGAGTCCGAGGCCGATGCCGCCGATGAGACCCGAGCCCAGCCACATGAGCCACAGCTGGTGCAGGTACACACCGGCCGCCGAGATGACGAGGCCGCCACACCAGCAGAGCGCCGCGACCACGCCGGCCTTGCGCGGCCCGACGTGCTCGAGCCAGCCACCCCACAGCGCAGCGCTCGAACCGAGGAACACGAAGAACAGCGTGTACATCCAGCCGAGCAGCGGCTTGTCCCAGTCACACGTGGTGGTGGTGAGCCGCGCGAGCCAGGACAGGTCGGCGGGGCAGGCGAGCGGCGCCTCGATGCCCACCGCGCGCATCAGTGGCAGCCAGAACACCGAAAAGCCATAGGCCATGCCGATGCACAGATGAATGCACAGCGCCGCCGGCGGCACCAGCCAGCGGTTGAAGCCGGGACGCGCGACGCTGCGCTCCTTGGCGAGAAAGGCGAACACTCGTGGCGGTCTCCGACTGCCGTCGGCGCGCGCGACGATGCGCGGCCGGGCGCGGCGATTCTACCCGCAAAGCCCGCGCGCGGGCTGGCAGCGCCGGCCGTTTCTGCCACAATCCGCGCCACCATGGACAAGCGCTTTCCCTTTGATTTCGTCTACGCGCTGACCACGCTGCTGCTCGCCTTCACGCTGGTCCATGGCGTCTATTCGTTGGTCATCCGGCCCAATGCCGCCGCGGCGCTCGAGCACCAGCGCGAAGTCTGGGCCCAGGATCCGATGGCGCGCGTCCCGCGGTCGATCTGGGTCATCCTGCACGACCCCGAGCCCGAGACCTGCTGGATACTGGCGGTGTGGGCGGGCTTCATCCTCGGTTATCGCGAGTTCCTGGTGCTGCGTGAACGCCGCCTGCTCGAGGTCGACCTGCTGCGGCTCGCCGCGGGTGAAGTGGTCTTTCCCGACACCGTGCGTGATGTCGCGCGTCAGTTGGAGCAATTGCCCGCGCCGGTGCAGACGCGGCTGCTGCCGCGCACGCTGCGCATGAGCATGACGCGCTTCGCCGCGACCCGCAGCGTGCAGCACGCGGCCGAGGCCGCGCGCGACGAGTGCGAGCTCGAGGCTTCGCGTCTCGACGCCGAGCTCTCCATGATCCGCTTCGCGGTGTGGGCCATTCCCGCGGTCGGCTTCGTCGGCACGGTGCGCGGCATCGGCGCCGCGCTGCAGGAAGCGCAGCGCGCCGCCGCGGGCGACGTGACCGGCGTGACCCAGGGCCTCGGCATCACCTTCAATGCGACCCTGGTGGCGCTGACGCTCGCCATCACGGTGATGTTCTTCCTGCATCAGCTGCAACTTTCCCAGGACAGACTGGTGCTGGACGCGAAGTCCTACATCGACACCCACTTGATCGGCCGGCTGCGCGAGCGCTGAGCCCATTCACACGCCCGGCCGCGCGCGGTCGGCAGCACATCGAGGAGTAACCGTAACGTGAAAGCCATCGTCAGCCTTCGTCCCTGGATGCGCGCGCTGTATGTCGTTCTGCTGTGCATCGGTGCGCCCGCCGCGGCACTGGCCGATGCCGCCGCCGACGCCGCGCTCGAAGCCAAGATCCTCGACGTCATTCGCCAGCATCCAAAGGAGATCATCGAGGCCGTCGCCGGCTACCAGCGCCAGCAGGCCGAGGCGCGCATGCGCAGCGCCGAGGAGCAGCTGCGCGCCCGCGTGGAGAAACTCGATCGCACCGAACTGCTGGGTGATTCACCTGCCCGCGGCGGTCCGGACGGCAAGCTGGTGCTGGTGGAGTTCTCCGATTTCCAGTGCCCCTACTGCAAGCGCGCGTTCAAGACCGTGCAGAACTTCATGCAGGCCCACGGCAAGGAAGTGCGGCTGGTGTACAAGCATCTGCCCCTGAGCGACATGCACCCGGAGGCCGGCAACGCCGCGCTCGCCGCCTGGGCCGCGCACCAGCAGGGCAAGTTCTGGGAGTACCACGACAAGCTCTTCGCCGCGCCCGAGCAGTTGGGCGAGGCCTATTACGTCGGCGTCGCAAAGGACCTGGGCCTCGACATGAAGAAGTTCGATGAAGACCGCAACAGCGCCGCCGCGCGGCAGGCCATCGACGCCGACGTCGGCCTCGCCGGCCGCCTCGGCATCGACGCCACGCCGCAGTTCCTGCTGAACGGCCTGCCCATCACCGGCGCAGCACCGCCCGAGGAGTTCGAGAAGGCCCTGGCGCGCGCCAAGCAGGCCCCGTAGGTCGGACTTTAGTCCGACATGCGCGGGAGACGAGGGCCGCACGCACGGGCGGGCTCCGCGGGCGGGCTGCCCTGTGGAAGCCGCGCCCCTAGCTGACAGTGATGGTCACGGCGCTGTCGATGAGCAGCGTCACCCCGGCCTTGTCGAACACCTGGTAGGTGACCGAATCGATGACCACGCTGCCGCCGGCGGACGGCTGCCATCCCTGGCCGAGCGAGGTGATGCTGTCGCCGCTGTCGCCATCGATGCGCAGGCGGTTGTGGTCGGACATCCGCATCACGTCGGCCAGGCCGAGCGTCAGTGCGTTGTCGCCATTGCCAGTCAGGTCCAGGACATCGATGCCGGTCACGCGCGGCAGCGACGCCAGGGAAAAGTCCAGGACGAGGTCGGCGCCCATGACGCGCAGGGTATCGTCGTTGCCGCCGCCGTCGAGACGGAAGTCGGCGGCGTCCCACAGGAGGATGTCGTTGCCAGGCCCACCGAGCAGGGCATCACTGCCGCCGCCCCCGTCGAGGTGGTCGTCGCCGCCCGCGCCCAACAGCGCTTCGTCGATGGCGGTCCCGGTCAAGACATCGTCGTCCGCATCCCCGGCGACATCGAGGCGAAAGCCGAAGTCGCGTCCCAGCAGCATGAAGACGCGCCCTGCGCCGCCGGCGGCATCGTCATCGGCGAACAGCAGATCGTCGAAGCCGTCACCGTTGATGTCGCCGGCCCCGGTCACGCGCATGCGTCCGGCACCGAAGTGTTCGACCCGAAAGCCGTTCAGACCGCCGAGCAGCGGGTTGTTCAAAGTCGGGGGCGTGGTGCCATCGTCGAGGAGTGCGCGATGTGCGTCCGCCGCGCCGAACAGCACGATGGTTTCACGGCCCTCGTCTTCGTTCGCGATGTCTTGGACGAGTCCGCTGCTGACGGCGAAGTCATCGTAACCATCGCCGTTGATGTCGCCGACAAAGTCCAGCGAGCCACCGAGGCTGCCGTCGTAAGCCGCCAGGACGCTCCCGGTGACGTAACCGTCAGTACCGTCCAGGTCGAACACGCCGACGCTCGCGGCAAAGGGCGCGGCGCTGCCCAACACCACGCGATAGCCGCCGCCGGGCGCGATGCCGGTGCCGGGTCGCGGTTCGCCGATGATGAGATCATCGAAACCGTCGCTGTTCAGATCACCATCGGCGGCCAGGGCGAAGCCGCCGCCCGTGTGTGCCTCCACGGTGAATCCCACGCTGCCGTCCAGCGCGGCGCTGCTTACTTGCGCGGCGTACGGGCCTTCGTGGCCAAACATCACGAACACCTGGGCGGCAGCCGCCTGGTTGTCTATCGGCGTGCCGAGCACGAGATCGGCGTAACCATCGCCGTTCAGATCGCCGGCACTGAGCGCCATGCCGAAAGACTGGCCGACCTGGTTCAGGGCCGCGTCAAAACGAAAGCCGGTGGTGCCGTCCAGGGTCGTGAGGTCGACATCGGCCGCGAATCCGGACGGCTTGCCGAACATCACGAAGACGCTGCCGGTATCCACGTCGTTGCCGGTCTGGTCGCGCATGCCGATGCCGAGGTCGTCGTAGCCGTCTCGATTCAGGTCGCCGACGCCGGCGACGATTTCGCCGATGCGCGCACCATCCAGCGGCACGCAGAGGCGCAGGCCGGTGTCGCCGTCGAGCGTGGTGAGATCGAGGCTGGCGCCGGGCGCCGTGCGGGTACCGAACAGCAGGTAGGCGGCGCCGCGTGCCGCGACGCCGGCGTCGGGCGCGCCGATCAGCAGGTCCGCAAGGCCGTCGCCGTTGACGTCGCCCGCCGCGCTCACGCTGTAGCCGCTCGCGCCGCCCCCATCCATACGAAAGCCGCGCTGACCGTCGAGTTGCGCGAGGGGCAAGCCGCCGGCCAGCGCATCGGGGCCACCGAACAACAGGTAGCTCGCGCCCGCACCGGTCGCGCCGAGCGCGAAGTCATCGAAGCCATCGCCGTTGAAGTCGCCGATACCCGCCACACCGTGGCCGAGCCGATCGCCCGTCGCGAGACCCTCGAGGCGCACGTCCTCGTCCGCGATCGCGACGTCGAAACCGAAGGACGGGTTGAACGCGACTTCGGCGCCCTGCTCGATCAGCACGGTGGCAGCGCCGTGAGTGAACGCGCGCACGGATACGCCGGCGCTGTCGCGCAGACCGTCGAACTGCCAGCGCTCGCCTTGGCTGACCACCACGTCGCCGACGTCGGCCCGCAGCAGCACCGTGGCATCGGCATTCCAGGTGGCGAGCGTGGCGGCCAAGGGCAGGGCCACCTGCTGGGCAAAATCGCCCTCCACCTCGTGGGCGGCGACGGTGGCGAGGCGCAGATCGATGATTTCGATCGAAGTCGCCACCAGGTTTTCGGTGCGGGCATTGTTCAGCACGATACTGTCGGTGCCGGGCCCTCCGTCGACGCGGGTATCGTCATCGTGAAACAGGAGGTCGTTGCCGGCGCCGCCCAGCAGCAGGTCGTCTCCCCCGCTTCCGATCAGGACGTCATCGCCGCCGCCGCCCTTCAATACATCCGTGCCGCTGCCGCTGCGCAGCACGTTGTTGCCGCTGTTGCCGATGAGCACATGGTCTATGTCGAAACCCGACACGCGGGCGTCAGCGTCGATCGACGCCGTGCCGAGCAGCACCAGTTCTTCCTGGTGCAGACCCATGACATAGGACACGCTGCTGCGAACGACGTCGTAGCCCGGGTCCAGTCGCGTGCGGTCGATCTCGGCGGCATGGTCAATGACGTAGGTGTCGTCACCGGTGCCGGTCAGGAGCAGGTCCAGCCCGGCGCCACCGTCCAGCAGGTCGTCCCCCGTGCCACCGTCCAGTCGGTCCGCGCCATCGCCGCCGTACAGGCGGTCAGCTCCATGCCCACCATGCAGTCGGTCCGCATGGCGTTCACCGAACAGCCGGTCCGCTCCGTCCTGGCCCAGCAGCAGGTCGTCCTGCTCGCCGCCCAGCAGCAGGTCGTCCCCGGCGCCGCCGTACAGCGTGTCCGCACCACTGTCACCGTGCAGCCGGTCGTTGCCTTCGTCACCGCGCAGCAGATCGTCGTCGTCGCCGCCGAGCAGAAGGTCGTCGCCCCGCCGGCCGAACAGCCGATCCTTGCCGCGCTGCCCTACGATGCGATCGCCGCTCGCGCTGCCCTTGAGCAGATCGGCCAGCGCGGTGCCGGTGATCACGGCCATCGTATCCACACCCTCCGTGCGTGCTGCGGATAGCCGCAGGTGTCGGCGCCACGGTAAGCGGGGCGACGAAGGTCGGTCAACGAAGCAGGCTGCGCGACCGCTTTCCGGGGCGACCTCGTAAGCGGCTCGCTTCAGTCTGGCGGCGGTGTCTTGCGGCGCTGATGTCGCGGGCCCGCACATCCGCCGATCGATCAGGGGCGCCCGCGTGCGTTCGGCGTGCAGGCAGCGCTCGCTGCTTGCTATGCTGCGGTCGTGCGCCCCGGACTGAACCCTGCCTGTCCCTTCAGGCGCAGAGGCACGGGGTTTCCAGCGCCTGGCGCAGATCCTCGGTAGGCGATGACGCGACGCGCGCGGGGCCCGGCCCTTCGCCGGACCGGCGCGCGTTCCATCCGCGCTGACATGTTCCGGGTCGCCCCCACCCAGCGAGGAAGCACCATGTCCACCGCCTTCAATCCCGACTTCAATCCCACCGGCATCGAGGGTGGCGTGGATACCCACGCCTTGCCCTGGCTCACCTTGCCCCAGGCCCCCGGCCTCGAGCTGAAGCCGCTGCGCGCGAGCAACGAGTCGGGCATGTTCAGCGCCATCGCACGCCTGCGGCGGGGCACGCGGCTCGCGCCTCTCGTGCACCTGGGCGCGATGGACCTGATGGTGTTGTCCGGCTCATTCACCTATCCCGAGGGGCCGCTGGCCGGTACCCATCCCGCGGGCACCTGGGGCTATGTGCCGGCCAACGCGCGCATCGCGCGCCTGCATGCCGACGAAGACGTCGAGTGCCTGGTCAACTGCTACGGGCCGGTGGCGTTCCTGGACGAAGACGGGGGCGCCGTCGCCAGCATCCTGACCAGCATGGACATCATCCTCGCGACACGGGAACGCGGCGTGATGCTGGTGCCGAACACGCTCGCCGAGTGCATGCAGCCGCGTGCGGCCGACCGCGCCGCGCGCGATGCCGAGCTCGCGATCGCCGAGCCGGCGCGCCTTGCGCTCTTGACGCGGGCGGCGGGCGCCACGGACGAGGCGCGACACGTGCGGCATCCGCATTTCGTCGACACCCGCGAGGTTCCGTGGGCGGTGAATCCCAAGAACCCGGATTTCGGCATCAAGGTGCTGCGTGTCAGCGAGGAGACCGGCGTGACCTCGCTCATCGTGCGCCACAACGGCGTCGCTGGCCCGCACTACCATCTCGGCGCATCGGACTTTCTCATCCTGAGCGGCCGCATCGGCTATCGCGCGGGGCCGCCGGAAGGCTACGGCCCGGGCGTGTGGTTCTTCGAGCCGGCCGGCGCGCGCCACGACGCCACCCAGCGCATCGGCGATGAAGATCTCATCTACACCGCAAACGTCTATGGACCACTGCAGTTCGACCGCGGTCGCGGCACGCCGATAGCGGCGGTGATGTCCTGGGTGCAGTACAAGCAGATGGCAGAGGCGAGCGGCGCGCGCCTGGTGCGCAACACCTTCGCCGACGATGGGTCATTGCTGGCATGGACGCCGTTGATGCGCCGTGAGGCGATCACGTCCGATTGACGGGACCGACCCCGTAGGGAGTCTGTCCTGTCAGTACATGGCCGGTTGAAATCGGCCCCGCAGCGGAGACACCCGTGAGGCGCCAATGCCAACGGCGATTCCTGCAGGGCGGGTTTCAACCCGCCCTGCACGCCGTCACCATTCCTCTTCCAGCTTGAACGGCTTCCACCACAGCACGAGTTTCGGCATCAAGGTCAGCGCGCCGAGCAGGGCGACGCTCATGGCGAGCGCGGTCAGAAGGCCGAACAGGATGGTGGGAATGAAATTCGACAGCATCAGGATGGAGAAGCCCACCACCACCGTCACCGTGGTGTAGAAGCCCGCCTTGGCGACGTTGTTGTGGCAGTAGTGCAGCGTCGCCAGCGGATCGCGCAGGCGCTGGTACTCGACCTTGTAGCTGTACAGGTAGTGGATGCAGTCCTCGACCGCGATGCCGATGGTGATCGAGGCGATGGTGATGGTCATGATGTCGAGCGGAATGCCGGCCCAGCCCATGAAGCCCAGGATCACCAGCGCGCCGAGCACGTTGGGCAGCAGCCCGATCAGCGCCACCGACAGCGAGCGGAACATGATGACCAGCGGCACCATGATCATCGCGAGCGCCGAGCCGAAGGTCAGGATCTGCGATTCGTACAGGCTCTGCAGCACGTTGTTGTAGAGCACCATGAGGCCCGTCACGCGGAACTCGTCGGGCTTCAGCTTCAGCTTCGCCTCGAGGTCGTGCTGGATGCGGTGCACGAGCTCGTTGCGGTTCAGCCCCGGCGCCGTGTCGACGATGCGCGCGGTGAGCCGCGCCTCGTTGTCGTACACCGAGACGTAGGGTGAGAGCAGGTTGACCTTCGCAGCCTCGGGCATCTCCTTGTAGATGCGATCGACTTCCTGGGGTGTGAGCGGCTTGCCCTGGTTGAGCCCTTCGGCGACCCGCAGGGTGGACGCGAGCGACAGCACCTTGCCGACCTCCGGCAGGCTCTCCAGGTAGCTGTGCACGGCCTCGATGCGCGCGAGCCGGGCCGGGGTGAACCAGGTGTCCGGCGCCTGTTCGGCGCTCTCGACCTGGTCGAACATCGCCGCCAGGTCGCCCATGCCGGCCTGCGACGCCTGCTGCTCGAGGCGCGGGAATTCGAGCAGCACGTCTATCGGCGTGGTGCCGCCCAGGCGCTGATCGATCAGCGTGAGCCCGCGGTGGATCTCGGTGTCGGAATGGAAATAGGAGACGAAGCTGTTCTCGACGGTCAGTCGGCGTGCGCCGAGAGCGGCCAGCACGGCGATCACCAGCGACGCCACCAGCACCGCCGTGCCGTGTTTCTCGGTCAGCCGCGCGAGCGCGGCGGTGAAGGCATAGCCCTCGCCCTCGGGCCGGGTCAGCGGGCGGCGGCGGGTCAGGGCCAGCAGCGCCGGGAACAGGGTGAAGGTGGTGGCGAAGGCTACCAGCAGGCCGATGGACATCATCCAGCCGAAGTCGATCACCGGCTTGATGTCGCACAGCACGAAGGAGCCGAAGCCGATGATGTTGGTCAGCACCGTGTAGAGCGACGGACGCGCCATGGCGGCGACGGTGCGGCGCGTGAGCTCCAGCTGGTCGAGATCCGGATGATCGCGCAGCAGCTCGCGGTAGCGCACCACCAGGTGGATGTTCATCGACATGGTGAGGATGAGCATCAGCGAGACGAAGTTGCTCGAGATGATGGTGACCTTCCAGCCCACCAGCCCGAGCAGGCTGAACATCGCTACGCTCGCGTACAGGCAGCTCGCGAAGGGCAGCGCCACCCAGCGCACTTCGCGGAAGATGAGCCCCAGCATCACCACCAGGAACGCCAGCACCGCCGAGCCGAACACCGCGAGGTCGCTCTGGATGAAGGTCATCATGTCGTCGATGATCATCGGCATGCCGCCCAGGTGGATCTCGACGCCCGCGGCGCGATGCTTGTCCAGGACCTGGCGGATGGCGGCGATGGCTTCGCGGGCCTGCGCCTCGTTGGCTTCCTTGGCGCGTTCGTAGTCGGGACGCAGGCGCTGGAGTTCGCGTTCCTGCGGCGCGGTCAGGCCGCCGTGGTTGCGCTTGTAGAGCAGGTCGTCGCGCAGCTCGGTCAGGCGCGCGAGGTCAGGCACTTCCTCCAGGAAGATCTGCATCGCGCCGACCTTGCCGTCGGCGCTCGACACCAGGTTCTTGTACAGCGGGCTCTCGGTCAGCTCCCTGCGCGCGGCCTCCACCTTCACGTCGCGCGAGCGGAGCGTCGAGAAGTTGAGGCCGAGCTCGCTCATCGGCCCCGTCACGGTCGACAGCAGCGGCACGTCGAGCACCGTGATCACGTCCTTCACCGCCGACACCTGCGAGATCTCGTCGCGTAGCTGGCTGATGAGCGCGAGCGAGTCGCGGGTGAAGAGATCCTCCTTCGGCACCACCGCGACGAACAGGAAGTCGCGCATCTTGTAGCGCAAAGCCATCTGGCTGAAGGCGCGCAGCTCGTCGTCGTTCTCGAGCAAGAGCGCGTCGGTCGAGGCGTCGAGCTTGAAGTTCTTGAGGCCCGGGGTGATGGCCGCCATGACCAGGCCGAGCAGGGCGAGCGCGAGCCACGGCGTCCTGAGCACCAGGCGTTCGTACAGGGCGGTGAGAAGCGTGTTCATGTATGGGCGAATCCCTGCGGGCGGTCGCCCGATGGCGGGCTAGTGTAATGCGCGTCATCGACCCACAGCAGGGCGTGTGCGTGCTGCACTGCGGCTACGTCAAACCCTGTTACAGGCGTAGGCGGGCAATTCCCCTTTCCGGTGATGCCGTCCTATAATCGGCCACCGATCGGTTTCAAGCCCGATCATCACCGAGGCCGCGTGTCCGGGGCGGATACGCCGTGCGACAAAAGGAAAGCTATGCAATGGCGGACTGAGGGCGTGATGCCCCATCGAGCAGGGGCAGCCCGGTATGCGGCTGCGTGCGTGTTCCTCGCAGCGCTCTTGTTCAGCGTTGCGAGTCCGGCCCAGCAGGCGCCCGGCGCGGCAGCCGCGGCACCGGCAGAGTCC
>JAIEQK010000128.1 GCA_019747795.1 Gammaproteobacteria bacterium
CCCGCCACCACCTCGACCTGGGCGCCGAAGTCGCGGCCGAGAGTGACGGGCTGCAGGTGGACCTTGTCACCGTCGACGACGGTCGCCACGTGCAGACCGTCGGGCCGGAACAGCAGGGTCGCGGCAGGAACGCGCAGGCTGTCGATGGTGTCGGCGAGCTTGAACACCACTTCGACGTAGGCGCCGGCCAGCGCTTCCTGCGCCGGGTTGTCGACCTCGAGTTCGACCAAGAGCGTGCGCGAGACGGGATCGATCACGCTCGCGCTGCGCAGCACGCGGCTCTTGATGCCCGCCTCGGGATGGGTGGCGAAGCGCACTTCTGCCTCGGTGCCCGGTCGCGCGGCGGCGGCGTAGGCCTGGGGCACGGGCACGCTGACTCGCACGCGCTCGATGGACGCGAGTTGGAAGAGCTGCGTCGCGCTCGAGCCGCTGGCGTTGACCAGCGTGCCCACGTCGACCTTGCGCGCGGTGACGACGCCGGCGAACGGCGCGCGCACCAGGCGGAAGCCCTGCAGTTCGCGCAGGCGCTGGCTGTTGGCACGCCGGGCCGCGAGCGCGGCGCGCGCGGCCTCGGCCTCCGCGAGCTTTTCGTCGAGCGTCTGGCGCGGCACGACGCGCTTGTCGAACAGTTCGCGAAAGCGCGTCGCGGTGCGTGTGGCCAGCGCTTCGTCCGCCGCCGCCACCGCCTCGTCGGCCTCCGCCTGGCGCAGCGCCTGGTCGAGTTCGGGCGTGTCGAGTTCGGCGAGCAGCGCGCCGCGTTCGACCTTGGCGCCGAGATCCGCCAACCAGCGCTTCACGTAGCCGCTGGTGCGCGCGTAGATCGGGGCATCGGTGTCGGCGCGCGCGCTGCCCGGGAGGGTGAGGGTGTCTTCCGCGGCGCCGCGCGCGGCGGCGATCGTCGCGACGCCGAGGCGCGTTTCGGCGGCGGTGCGCGCCGCGAGGTCATCGTGCTGCTCGATGCGCGCGAACACGCCCTCGACGGCCACGCCGAACATCACCAGCAGCAGCACGGCGCCAGCCAGCGCGAAGCGCCAGGCGCGGCCGCGGGGCAGGGGAGGCAGGTCTTCCGACATCGCGACTTCCTCAGGCGAGCGCGGCGCGCGCGACCGCGCGCCGACGACCGTGGATCAAGGTGAACACCACCGGCACGAACAGCAGGGTGGACACGGTGGCGAAGGCCAGGCCGCCGATCACCGCGCGACCGAGCGGCGCGTTCTGCTCCGCGCCTTCGCCCAGTCCCAAGGCCATGGGAATCATGCCGACGATCATCGCGAAGGCCGTCATCAGCACCGGGCGAAAGCGCACCGCGCCGGCCGCGCGCGCGGCGGCCAGCGCGCTCATGCCCTCGTTCAGTCGCGCCCGCGCGAAGCTGACCACCAGGATGCTGTTGGCGGTCGCGACGCCCATGCACATGATGGCGCCGGTGAGCGCCGGCACGCTGACGGTGGTGCGGGTCAGGAACAGCATCCACACGATGCCGGCGAGCGCCGCCGGCAGCGCGGCGATGATGATGAAGCCGTCCAGCCAGGACTGGAAGTTGACCACGATGAGCAGGTAGACCAGCACGATGGCACCGGCGAGGCCCAGCAGAAGGCCGTCGAACGACTGCTGCATGGTGACCACCTGGCCGCGCAGCGTGAGACTGCTGCCGCGCGGCAGATCCTTCTGCGCCTCCGCCACGATGCGCCGCACCGCCGCGGCGACATAGCCCAGGTCAGCGCCGTCCACGGCCGCGTAGATATCGATGGTCGGCAGCGCGTTGTAGTGCGTGACGTTGCCGGGCCCCACGCCGCGAGCGAGGCGCGCGACGTTGCCGAGCAGCTGCGTCGGCGCAGCGGGATCGGCGCCGGCGAGCGGCGTCACCGCGAGCTGATCGAGCGACGCCAGCCGGTACTGCGGCGTCTGGGTCGAGATCGAGTACTGCGTGCCCGAGCGCGGATCGACCCAGAAGTTGGGCGTGGTCTGGAAGCTCCCCGAGAGCGACACCAGCAGGTTGGTGGCGACATTGGCCTGGGTCATGCCGGTCTGCATGGCGTGGGTGCGATCGACCGCCACCTCGATCTGCGGATAGTCGAAGGCCTGCTGGATGCGCACGTCGGTGAGGCCCGGCGTGGCGCGCAGCCGATCGAGCAGGCGCGCGGCCAGCGCGCGGTTGCCGGCCGTGTCGAAGCCCGCGATCTGGAGGTCGATGGGCGCCGGCACGCCGAAGTTCAGGATCTGGGTGACGATGTCGGCCGGCAGGAACACGAAGCTGGTCGACGGGAACGCCGCGGCCAGGCGCGGCCGCAGCGCGGCCACCAGTTCCGCCGTCGGTCGGTGGCCGGGCGCGAGCGAGATCATGATGTCGGCGTCGGCTGGGCCTATCGGGCCGGAGTTGTTGTAGGTGAGGTTGATCGAGCTGTAGGGCAGGCCGATGTTGTCCACCATGGTCGCTATCTGCTCGCGCGGAATGACCTCGCGGATCAGCGCCTCGACCCGGTCGCAGAGCGCGATGGTCTCCTCGATGCGCGAGCCGGTGCGCCCGCGCAGGTGCAGCTTGATCTGGCCCGCATCGACGGCCGGAAAGAAGTCCTGGCCGAGGCCGGGCAGTGGCCCGATGGGAAACGCGAGCAGGGCGGTGGCGGCGGTGACGACGAGAAACATCGCGGCGAAGAAGGGCCCGGTGGCGAGCGCGTAGTCGAGGGTCGCGGCGTAGGCGCGGCGCAGGCGCTCGAACAGGGTCTCGAAGCGCTGCGCGAGCCGCGCGAAGAAGCCGCGGCGCGCGTGTTCGCGGTGGGGCTTCAGCCAGTACTTCGCGAGCGTCGGCACGAGCGTGCGCGAGAACACGTAGGACGCCAGCATGGCGAACACCACGGCTTCCGCGAGCGGCAGGAAGAGATGCCGTGCGATGCCGGAGAGAAAGAACATCGGCACGAACACGATGCAGATGGCGAGCGTCGAGACCAGCGCCGGCAGCGCTATCTCCTGCGCCCCGCGGTAGATGGCCGGTTCGACGTCCAGACCCTGCTCGAGGTGCCAGTTGATGTTCTCGATGGCGACCGTGGCGTCGTCGACCAGGATGCCGACCGCGAGCGCGAGCCCACCCAAGGTCATGATGTTGATGGTCTCGCCGAGCGCCGAGAGGCAGATGATCGAGGCCAGGATCGACAGCGGGATGGAGATGGTGATGATGAGCGTGCTGCGCAGGCTGCCCAAGAACAGCAGGATCATGAGCGCGGTCAGCGCGGCGGCGATCACGCCCTCGCGGATCACGCCCTCGACCGCCGCGCGTACGAACACCGACTGGTCGCCGAGCGCTTCGATCTCCATCGACTTCGGCACCATGCCGCGGATCTGCGGCAGCTTGGCCTTGACCCCGTCGATGACGTCGATGGTCGAGGCGCCGCCGGTCTTCAAGACGCTCATCAAGGTCGCGCGGTGGCCGTCCACGCGCACCACGTTGGTCTGCGGCGGCGCGCCGTCGCGCACGTGGGCGACGTCGCGCACGTAGGTCACCGCGCCGTTCTCTTCGCGTATCGGGAAGTCGTTCAGCTCGGCCACCGACTTCGGGCTCGAGTTCAGCTTGACGAAATACTCCAGGCTGCCGACCTTCTGCGTGCCGGCCGGGACGATGAGGTTCTGCTGGGAGATGGCGTGTGTCACATCCTGGGCGGTCAGGCCGTGGGCGCGCAGCGCCGCCGGGTCGAGGTCGACCTGTACCTGGCGCTGCTTGCCGCCATAGGGAAAGGGCAGCGCCGCGCCGGACACGGTCGAGAGCTGGGTGCGCACGATGCTGTTGCCGATGTCGACGATCTCGGCCTCGGACAGCGCGGGGCTCGACAGCGCCAACTGCAGTATCGGCACGGTCGAGGCGTCGTAGGCGAGCACGAAGGGCGGCGTCACGCCGGGCGGCATGAACTTGAGATTGGTCTGCGACACCGCCGCGATCTGCGCATAGGCCAGGCGCTCGTCGACCTTGGGCTGGAAGAAATACTTGATCACCGACATGCCGTTCAGCGACACCGATTCGGTGTGCTCGATGTCGTTCACCGTGGTCTGCGCGGTACGCTCGGTGAAGAGCACGATGCGGTTCGCCATGTCCTCGGGCGGGAGCCCTGTGTAGGTCCAGATGGAGGCCACCACCGGGATATTGATGCCGGGAAAGATGTCGACCGCGCTGCGCAGAATGGTGAGCACGCCGAGCAGGAACACGAGGATCGCCAGCACCACGAAGGTGTAGGGGCGCGTGAGCGCGATGCGAATGATCCACATGGTGCTGGCGGTGTGGTGTGGGTGAGCGGCTGGTGACGGCGTATTGTAGCCGGGACGCGCGGTCCGTAAGGACTGCGCGCGGACCGTGGAATCCACTTTGAGACCGCCGGCGGCGGTGAGGGGGGGCAAGATGCAGGACCTGGAAGGGCGACTGGCGCGGCTCGAGCGCGACGTCGCGATATTGAACGACCAGCAGGCGCTGCGCGCGCTGCTGTCAGCCTACGCGGTGGCGGTCGACGAGCACGAGCCTTCCGCGCTGCGCGCGCTGTTCACGTCGGAAGCGCGGGTCAGCATTCCGGCCTGGCAGGTCGAGGAACAGGGTGTTGACGCGGTGATGGCCTTCTACGATCGCTACTGGGCGCGCTATCAGCGCCCGCGCCGCTATTTCGCCAACGAGGACACCCGCATCGAGGGGGACGAGGCTCGTACTTTCATGTACTGGCACGTCACCCAGGAGAGCGGCGAGCGCTCGGTGCTCGGCTGGGGCACCTACCACTGGCAGTTCCGCCGCGTGGACGGGGCCTGGCGCATCGCCGGGGTGCTGATCTCCATCCTGGCCATGACCACCCTGGCGGCGGGCTGGGCGGGCGAGGCGAAGTTCAGCGACGGCTGAGGTTTGCGTCGCCTGCGCCCGGTGATGTTCGGGCGCGGCCGGTCGGCGCAGAACATCCGGCGCGCGGCCACGCTGCTCGTCGCCGCTTCAGGGCCAGCGGCGCGGGGCGCGTCGGTCTGGGCCGTGGCCTGCGCCGAAAAGCGCCGTCGCTCGATTGTCACCGCCTCCCCATTCAGGCGTCACATGCCGAGGACAATCTTGCATGCAGGTCCGCGCCGCCCGATGTGCGCGGTAGACCCTTCGAGCAAACCACCGCAAGGAACTCCGCCATGGTCCAAGCCCGCGTACTGCCCGTGCTGTTCATCGCCCTCTTGCTCGCGCGCGGCGTGGCCGCCGCCAGCTACGATGAGGAGTCGTCGGGTGACATCTCGGGCGATGGGCGCCTGCCCACGCAACTCGTGCTCGGTGTGGGAAGCAATCAGGTGGCGGGGCATTACGGTCGCGCCGCCCGCGGCGGCAACGACGTGGCTTAACAGCGCATCACCCAGCCCGCCGGGCACATGCTGACCGCGCTGGAAGTCCTGCCCGGGACCTCGCACGGTGGCGGGCGGTCGTTCATAGGTGTGCAGGCTGGCAGTGAGTTCACGGTCACGCCGGCCGCTGCCGAGCCTGCGGATCTGCTCGGCTATACCCATTTCACCGCGGTGATCCGGCCACTGGACATTCTCGCCGACATGGGCAACGCGTTGGGCGAAGGATTCGGCGCCCAGGGCTTCGTGCCGCCCCTGCAGGGTTCCGACTACACCTTCTGGATCATGGAGACGCAGTCCAGCCAAGTGTTCGACTACCGCTTCAATTTCCAGGTCAGCGCAGTGCCACTGCCGCCGGCCGCCCTGGGTTTATCGAGTGCGCTGACCGCGCTCGCGTTCATGCGCCGGCGCCGCACCGCCCGCAGCGCTTAGTCGGGCGACGGCGCATCGCGCGCCAACCCGAGATCCTAGGCGCCCACGGTGCCTGGCGCGGTGCCGAATGCCCCCCGCCACGCCGCGCCCGGATGCCCGTCGGCCAGCCGATCATGGCCGAAGATCTTGCGCCGCAGGCTGCCGGGTCGATAGTCCTGCGCCGCCAGTCCGCGCCTCCTCAGCACCGGCATCAGGTGCTCGATGAAGTCGACGTAGCTGCCCGGGATGACCGCGTTGATGACGTTGATGCCGTCCACGCCCGCCGCCTGCCAGGCGGTGAGCTGATCGGCGATGCCTTCCGGCGTGCCGCTCACGCGGCTGCTGCGGCTCGCGAGCAGGCCGATGTCACGCACCGTCGGCACGCGGTCGGTGACCGCGGCGCGCACCCAGTCGAGCAGGCTGCGCGCGCCCTCGGTGGTGAGACTGTCGATAGGACGATCGAGGGCGTCGACGTCGAGATCGATGCCCATGATGCCGCCGAGGTGAGTGATCATCGCTTCGTAGTCGATGGCCTCGTCCAGCGCGCGGTCGCGCCGCGCGACTTCGTCTTCCGTGCTGCCGATGACGAAGGACAGGCCCTGGAAGAACTTGATCGCGTCCGACCGACGGCCGTTTGCCGCGAGCCGTTCACGAATGGCGGCGACGGCCTGCGCCGCGAAGGCCGGCGCGGGCGCCATCAGGAACACCGCCTCGCCGTGGCGCGCGGCGAAGTCCATGCCGGCGGGCGAGGAACCGGCCTGGAACAGCAGTGGCGTGCGCTGCGGCGAGGGCGAGACCAGGTGCGGGCCTTCCACACGATAGTGCCGGCCGACGTGATCGATGCGGTGCACCTTGGTCGGATCGCCGTGGATGCCGCGGACGCGATCCTGGAGCAGCGCACCCTCGTCCCACGAGCCTTCCCACAGTTTGTACACGACCTCCATGTACTCCTCGGCCCAGGCGTAGCGCTCGTCGTGCGGCGTGAGACTCTCGAAGCCGAAGTTGCGCGCGCCGTTGCTGAGCCCATTGGTGACGATGTTCCAGGCGATGCGGCCGCGGCTCGCGTGATCGAGGGTGGACATCTTGCGCGCGAAGCTGAAGGGGTGGTCCTGCACGATGCTGCTGGTGATGGCGAGCCCGAGGTGCTCGGTGTGACTGGCCAGCGCCGAGAGGATCACCGCCGGGTCGTTGCTCGGGATCTGCAGACCGGCCTTCACGTGGCGCGTGATGGACTCGCCGGGCGCACCGTAGACCCCGTGCACGTCGGCAAAGAAGATCACGTCGAAGCGCCCGCGCTCGAGCGTCTTGACCAGGTCGGTCCACAGCTCGAGGGAATTGAAGTCGACCTGCCCGCCGTCCGGCTGCCGCCACAGTCCGTGCAGGATGTGCGAGGCCGTGTCCATGACGAAGGCGGAATAGAGCAGTGGCTGCGGCACGATCGACCTCCCCAGGCTGGGCGTGACTGCGCGTCAGTGTACCCAAGCGCACCAAAGGCGCGCCTACGGCAGATGGGGAGGTGCGCGCTCTTCAGGCGCGACTGAGCAGGAACAGCGGAATGCGGCGCGAGGTGCGCGCCTGGTAGTCGCGGTAGGGCGGGTACATCGCGGTGACCAGCGCCCACAGGCGCGGGTACTCATCGTCATCGGCGGCACGCGCGCGCGCCATGAATTCGTCAGGACCCACCTGCACGCGCACCATGGGCTCGGCGAGGAGATTGAAATACCAGTGCGGCTGTTCGTCCGAGCCGCCCTTGGAGGCGACGATCACGTAGTCCTCGCCATCCTGCGCGTAGAGCAGGGGATGGGTGTACTCGCGGCCCGACTTGCGGCCACGCGTGGTGAGCAGCAGGCAGGGGCGTGGGCCGTCGCCGCCGACCGGAGTCGTATCCCACAGGTGGCCGTCGACGCCGCCGGTTTCGCGGTAGCGGCGCACGTGCTCCGCGATCCAGTGGGGGAGTCTGCCTTCGTCGAGCGCGGCGACGGTCGTGTCGAGGATGTTGTCTGGCATGGCGAGTTCTGCGGTGAGGCATATTCGGGGACAGACCACGGTTTCCGCGAAACCGTGGTCTGTCCCCGAATATCAGTGCCCGTGCTTCTTCTTGTCCTTCTTCTTCTCGCCCGGCTCCGGTTCCACCGGACCGCCCTGCGCCATTTCCAGCGCCACCTTGCGGCCGCGCAGTTCGCCGGCGCCGGCCAGGGCCTTGCGCGCGACGAGCTTCTCCGCCGCGGCGAGCCACAGCAGGTAGTACTTCGAGCCGTCGTCCTCGGCGCCGGCGGCCTTGATCTCGGCGCTCAGCGCCTCGGTCCACTCGGCCCAGGTGTAATGACCGGCCTGGAACAGGTGCACGACGAGCGCGAAGGCCTTCGCCTCCCACGGAAAGTTGAACACGATGTCCTGGTTGGCATCGGTCGGTATGCGCGGTATCTCGGCTACCGGCGGCACGGCCTGGTTCGTCGTGCTCATGCCGGCAGCAGGTAGTCGTCGAACAGGTCGACGTACACCGAGTCGTTGCGCGAGGCCTTGGGACCCCACAGCTCCTGCGCGCTGAAATACACGCTGTAGCAGTGCTGCGGCTTCTCGCCCTTGCCGTGGGCGTGGGTGTCGGGAAACAGGAACACGCCGTGATCGCGGTCGATGCAGCCGAGCTTGTCGCGGCAGTAGCGCGGCAGGCGGGTGTGGCCGACCGGGTTCATGTTCTTCACCACGACCATGTCGCCTTCCTTGAAGCGTGGCTTGACGTCCATGTCGACGCGGGCGCTGCCGCCGGTCGCGACTATTTTCGGCACCGCGGCCGGCGCCAGCGCCGGCGTGCGCTTCTCCTGCTCGCCGATGGCGTGCCCGGTGCGCAGTTCCTCGGTCGTCACCACGCCCTTCTCGAGCAGCACGGTCTGGAAGGCGTGCAGCCAGTGCTCGTAGTAGCTGGTCTGCAGGTAGTTGGCCGCGCCCATGCGCTCGATGGCGTGGCGGAACATGTCGACGTTGAACAGGCCCGTGGCAGAGAGCGGCGCGAACATGCCGAACACGCGCTTCTCCCACTCGGCGTGGAACACCGGCTCGTCCTTCTCCGGGTTGACGGCGCCGAAGCCGTGCATGCCGCCGAGATCGTGTATGCCGTTCATGGCGCGCGCCTCAACGCTTGGGCGACGCGAGCCGCGCGACGCCGATCATGGCGTCGCGGGTGACGAGCGCCGCGAGTTCGGTTTCGGTCAGCTTCTCGGTGCCCGGCGGGCGCTGCGGCAGCACCATGTAGCGCAGCTCCGCGGTGCTGTCCCATACCCGCACCTCGACATCGTCGTCGAGGTTCAAGCCGAATTCCTTCAGCACGCCGCGCGGGTCGATGATCACCCGCGAGCGATAGGGCGCGGCCTTGTACCAGGCGGGCGGCAGGCCGAGCGTCGGCCAGGGATAGCAGGAGCACAGCGTGCAGACCAGCACGTTGTGCACGGTGTCGGTATTCTCGACCACCACCATGTCCTCCCCTTGAATGCCGGAGTAGCCGAGTTCGGCGATGGCCTTGGTGCCGTCGGCCAGCAGGCGACGCTTGTAGTCCGCGTCGACCCAGGCGCGCGCCACCACCCGCGCGCCGTTGTGCGGGCCGACCTTGGTCTCGTAGGTCTCGATCAGCGCGTCGACCGCGGCGGTGTCGATGAGACCCTTCTCGGTCAGCACCTGCTCCAGCGCCTTGACCCGGAGTTCGGGCTCGGTGAGCGGGCGGTTGCCGTGGGGATGGTGATGATCGTGCTCTTCGTCGTGGCGATGGTGATCGCTCATGCCGGATCCTTGGGTTCGTGCAGACTTGCGGCCTCAATGTACACCTTTGCGGAGGACAAGCAAAACCTGCGGAATCACGCAGTTAGCCGCGCTCGGCGCGGCCCGGGGCGAGGCCTGGCGCAGGCTGACACAGTGCGCCCGCACGGACACCAGTCATGGCTGGCGTGATGCCGGGCAATCGTTATGATGGACCGGCGCTCGCACGCGGCGCGCGCATCCTCGACCATTCGCACAAGCCGGCGTCGCGACCGGCGGAGACCAGCAGCATGTGGCGTGTCGGCATCGACGTAGGCGGAACCTTCACCGATCTGTTTGCCTGGGAAGAGGGCGGCCAGCGTCGGCAGCTCACCTCCAAGGTGCTCACCGTCAAGGAGGACCGCGCGCAGGGCGTGCTGAACGCGATTCGTGAGGCCGGCATCGCGCCGGCCGAGATTTCCCATCTCATGCACGGCACGACCACCGCGACCAACGCGCTGATCACCCGCGACTATCCCGAGGCGGCGATGATCACCACCAACGGCTTTCGCGACACCATCGAGATCGGCCGCCAGCATCGTGCCGCGCTCTACGATCCCTACCAGCAGAAGCCGAAGCCGCTGATCAAGCGCCGCTTCCGCTACACAGTCGGCGAGCGCATGGACGTCAAGGGCGCGGTGGTGCGCCCGCTCGATCGCGCCGAGGCGCTGGCGGTGGCGGAAAAGATCAAGGCGGCCGGCATCAAGTCGGTGGCCATCGCGTTCATCAATTCCTACGTGAACCCGGCGCACGAGAACGCGATGCGCGACATCGTTCTCGAGGTGAACCCGGGCATCTGGTGCGTGACCTCGGCCGACACGCGGCCGGTGTTCCGCGAGCACGGGCGCTTCGCCACCACCGCGATCCGCGCCTGCACCATCCCGGTCATGGAACAGTACTTCGAGCGCTTGGAGTCGCGCCTGAAGGAGACCGGCTTCACTGGCCGCCTGCTCATCCTGAAGAGCAGCGGCGGCATCACCGGCGTGGACTACGCCAAGCGCCATCCCGAGGAACTGATCGAGTCCGGCCCGGCGGGCGGCGTCGCCTACGCGGCCTACCTGTCGGAGCTGAAGCCCGACTGCGCGAACATCATCCATACCGATGTCGGCGGCACGAGCTTCGACGTCTCCATCGTCGAGCACGGCAAGGGGCTCGTGACCCGCGATCACGAGATCGAATGGGAGATCCCGGTCATCGTGCCGATGCTCGACATCCACAGCGTAGGCGCCGGCGGCGGTTCCATCGGCTGGGTGGACGAGGGCGGTTCGCTGCGCGTGGGTCCGCAGAGCGCCGGTTCGAGCCCCGGCCCGGTCTGCTACGGTCTCGGCGGCACGCTGCCGACCATCACCGACGCCAACCTGCTGCTCGGGCGCATCGAGCCCACGCTCGGCGGCAAGATGACGCTCGACAAGGCCGCGGCGGAGCAAGCCATGGAGCGCCTCGCCGAGGAGTTCGGGCTGTCCGCGCTCGAGACCGCCGACGGCATGATCCGCATCGGCTGCGAGAACATGGCGCAGGCGGTGAAGAAGGTCATCGTCGCGCGCGGCCGCGACCCGCGTGACTTCATCCTCGCGAGCTTCGGCGGCGCGGGCGCGATGCACGCCTGCTTCGTCGCCGACTCGATGAACATTCCGCGCATCATCGTGCCGAGCGAGGCCGGTGTGGCCTCGGCCTTCGGCGCCACCGCGATGGACCTGCGCCAGGACCTCGAGGCGTTCTATTTCTCGCCGGTGGCGACGGCCGACGTCGACACCATCAACCGGCTCTACGCGCAGCTGGAGAAGGACGCCATCGCGCTGCTCGAGGCCGACGGCGTCAAGGCGGCGGACGTCGCCTTGAGCCGCTCCGCGCAGATGCGCTACGTCGGCCAGACCTACGAGGTGGAGACGCCGATTCCATCGGGCACGCTCACGGCCGCCGACCTGCCGGCCATCGCCACCGCGTTCCACAAGTGCCACGAGCAGGAGTTCGGCGTCAGCTCCGACGACTTCGAGCCCTCCATCGTGTCGCTCGGGGTGACCGCGGTCGGGCGCACCGCACGCCCGCCGGCACGCAAGCCCGAAGCCAGCGGTCGCGACCCCATCAAGAGCCGTCGGCCGGTGTACTTCGACCGCCAGTGGCACGAGAGCAACGTCTACGACGGCCACGCGCTTGCCGAGGGCGCAAAGGTGCAGGGACCGTGCATCATCGAGTACGAGCACGCCTGCGCGGTGCTGCCGCCGAACGCGTCCGGCACCGTGGACGCCTACGGCAACCTGATGATCGAGCTCGCCTGAGCGGCGTTCGCCGGCGCGACTCAGCCGTCGTCGGCCGCCAGCGCCGCGCAGTCGTCGGCGTAGTCGCGCAGCCGGCGCTCGAGGCGCGCCCTCTGGCGCGGACTCGCGCTGTTCAGGAGGTCGGCGAGCAGCGCGGAGTTGTCGCGGCGAAAAGCGAGGATGCGCGCGCGTCGCTCGGCGTCGGCAGGCAGGCGCTGCTGTTCGAAGAAGGTCCGCAGCCAGGCGGACGCGAGCTCCGCGGGCGGCTGCTCCGCGGCGATGCGGCGCAGAAGTGTCAGCAGCTCTCGCTGACGTTGTTCCCGTTCGCGCAGCCACCAGTGCGGGCTGGCCGGATCGTCGGCCAGCGCGGCGCGGAGCTGCGTCCGCTGCGTCTCGCTCAAGCTCCCCAACCACGACTCGACCCGTTCCGCGTAGCGTTCGACGCGTGCATCCAGCGCACGCTCGCTGTCGGGCGCCGGCAGCTCCTGGCGAGCCCGGGCGATGTCCTTGGCCAGCCGGCGCGCGAGGTGCTCGAGCTGCGCCGGACGCAGGGTGAGCGCGAGGGCGGCGAGGGCAGGCGCGGCGCGTTCTCCGACCAGCGCGAGGCGCCGGTTGATGCCTTCGTGCAGCGCCAGCACTTCGTCCGCGCTCACCGGGCGGGCAAGGCGCTGTTCGGCTTCCCCGAGCAGCCTCGCGTACTGGTCGAGCTCCGTCGCGCGATGCCACGCGAGCAGGGCGCGCACCTCGTCACGCGCGAGCCGCGTCTGCGCGTCGTCCAGATCGAAGTAAGCGTCCAGCGTGCGCACCAGGAAGGTGTCCGCGTTGGCATAGCCGAGCCGGACGGCAGAGCAGGCGCCGAGCAGCAGCAAGGCGAGGCAGGCGGCCAGGCGCCTCACTCTCGACGCGAGCGCGGCCCCCAGCCGCGCTGGTGGCCCGGCGCCGCGACCGCTGGATGCCCTCGTCGTCACCATCGTCATGCCCTGGAACCTCGCCGTCCCATGCTAGCGCAGGGCGCCGCGCGCGCCGACCGCCGTGCTTTGACCGTCCGGACGGCGGGAGTAGTATTCAAGAGCAACGCGTGCCCGGGGCCTGCATGGCCCGCGGCTGAGTTTCCCTGCCCCGCGGCCGCCAGGCCCAAGGAGTCCCCATGGACAAGAAAGTGACCGTTGATACCTCCGTCATCGAACAGACCCGCGTCGACCCGGTGACCTTCGAAGTCCTGCGCAGCATCTTCGAGTACGCGAGCGACCGCATGTCGACCGTGCTGAAGCGCGCCTCCTTCTCACCCATCCTGGCCGACATGGTGGATTTCTCCAACGCCATCTACGACTACGAGTGCAAGCTCCTGTCGCAGGCGGCGAACTGCCCGATACATCTCGCCGCGATGAAATTCAGCGCCGAGGCGATCATCGAGCAGTACCCGCTCTCGACCATGCAGCCGGGCGACGTGTACGTGCTGAACGATCCCTACAAGGGCGGCACGCACATCAATGACATGACCTTCCTCGCGCCGATCTTCTTCGAGGGCGACATCATTGCCTTCGCGGTCAGCCGCGGGCACTGGATGGACCTCGGCGGTGGCGCCGCCGGCGGCCAGGCCTTTGGCGGCACGCACATCGCCGGCGAGGGCCTGCGCCTGCCGCCGCTGAAGCTCTACGAGGCCGGCAAGGTGCGCGAGGACCTGCTCGCCATCATCATGAACAACACGCGCACGCCCTTCTACGTGAAGGGCGACACCCAGGCCCACGTCGGCGCGCTGAAGGCCGCGCAGCAGGAAATGGAGCGCGCGGCGGACAAGTACGGCATCGCCACGCTCAAGGCGGCGATGAAGCAGCTGCAGGAGTACACCGAGAGGATCGTGCGCAAGTCCATCGCCGAGATGCCGGACGGCGAGTACGAAGCCGAGGAGTACGCCGATACCGATGGCCACTCCGACACGCCGATCCCGATCAAGGTCAAGCTGATCATCAAGGGCTCGGAGATCATCGTCGACTTCGCCGGCACGCCGGGTGTGGTCAAAGGCGCGATCAATTCGCCCTATGCCAACACCGCGTCCGCCACGCTCTACTCGCTGCAGTTCTTCCTCGCGCCGCACGCGCCGCAGAACCAGGGCATGTTCAATCCCATCACCATCCGCCTGCCGGAGAACTGCTGGTTGAACGCGAAGTGGCCGGCGCCGACCATCGGCTGCACCACGCTCACGTCGTCCAAGATCACGAGCGCCATCTGGCAGGCGCTGGCCAAGGCCTGTCCGGAAAAAGTCACGGGCTCGACCAATGCCGAGTGCAACTGGTTCGTGTCGTCGCTGGTCGAGGCCGACGGCAGCAGCAGCGTGTTCTCCGACCTTCCGGCCGGCGGCTGGGGCGGCACGCCCTATGGCGACGGCATGAACGTCACCGAGGACGCGCTCGGCAACTGCATGAACATGCCGGCCGAGACCGCGGAACTCCTGTTCCCCATCGCCTACGAGGCGTTCGAGCTGCGGACCGACAGCGGCGGCCCGGGCAAGCACCGTGGCGGCCTGGGCGCGGTGTTCAAGGTGCGCTATCTCGCGGACGGCGAGCTGTCGATGGAATCGGCCCGCACGCTCGAAGGCAGCCCCGGCGTCAACGGTGGACAGCGCTCCGACGTGCAGCGTCAGACCAAGGTGCGCGCCGACGGCTCGGCGGAAGTGATCGGCGGCCTGGATGCGGAGGGCAACTGGAAGAGCCCGCTGCTCGCGAGCGTGCCCTTCCATCCGGGCGAGACCTTCCTGTTCGAATCGACCGGCGGCGGCGGCTGGGGCAGTCCGCTCGAGCGCAGCGTCGCGACCGTGCTGGACGACGTGCTGGACGAGTACATCTCGCTCGAAGCCGCGCGTCGGCACTACGGCGTGGTGATCGACCCCGCGACCATGACCATCGACGACGCGGCGACCAACAAGCTGCGCGCGGAGATGCGCGCCGCGGCTTGAGCTGGCGGGGTCTGTCGCTGTAGGTCGGACTTCAGTCCGACATTCGTTTCCAGGGCTTCGAAAGGTGTTCTGGGATGGAATGTCGGGCTGATGCCCGACCTACACGAAATGTCGGGTTGAAACCCGACCTACATTTTTCCCGCCTTGATCCCCCGCGCACCGAACACCTCCTTCACCACCGCGATGCCATTCAGCGCGGTGGGGAAGCCCGCATAGACCGCCATCTGCGTCACTACTTCGACGATCGCCTCCGGCTTGCAGCCTGCGTTCAGTGCGCCGCCGACGTGGGCGACGAGCTGCGGGCGCGCGTTGCCGAGCGTGGTCAGCGCCGCGACCGTGGCCAGTTCTCGCGTGCAGAGATCGAGTTGCGGGCGGGACACCACGTGGCCGTAGGCGAAGTCGACTATCCAGTCGGCGAGCTCGGGCGAGGTCTCGGCCACCGCGCCCATCGCCTCGGCAGTCTTGCCGCCGGTGATCTTGTCCAGCACCGCGCGGCCGCGCGCGCCGTAATCGGTGCTGTCGGCGCTGTCGGTGGTATCGGGCCCGGCCTGGGATTGGCTGCAGGCGAGGACGAGGAGGAGCGCGGCGAGGCGGCGTGACATGGGAATCTCCGTGGGCGCGTGTCAAATGGGGGGCCACTCTAACGCGCCGCCCGCCCCCCCGCCGCCAGCCTAAAGGCGAGTCATCGACCTCCCCGATGGACGGCGCGGCATCCCTTGCTGGACGCCCGGCCGGGGCCGACTTACCCTAGGCCCAACAACTAGAAACCACCACCCGTCGTCGGCCCAACCATTGCCGCTCGGGGAGCGCTATCGATGCTTCGCTACACACTCAGCGCCACCGCTCCGTGGCGATGGCTGGCCCTGCTCGCCGTGCTGTCGAGCCAGGTCTACGCCGCCCCGCGCGACGCGCCCCCGCTTGCCTGGCCGCCCGCGGAGCGCGACCTCGCGCCGCTGTCCGGGCAGTTCAGCGTCCTGCTCGATGCCGCCGACGCGCTGCCGCCCGCCGACGTGGTGGCGGGGCGCCACGATGCCGAGTTCATGCCGGCCGTGCCGGCCAACACCAATCTCGGTTTCACGTCCGCGAGCGTCTGGGCGCGCTTTGCGCTGCGCTATGCCGACGAGCCCGGCCCGGCGCCGGTGCTGGTCCTGCCGCGACCGCTGATCGATGACGTGCAACTGTTCAGTGTGACGTCGGACGGACGGGTGACGCGCATCGTCACCGGCGACGCCCACCCGTTCGCATCGCGGCCCATCGCCTACCGCGCCTTCGCGTTCCCCCTCAACCCGCAGGCGGGCGCGACCGTCACCTACTACCTGCGCGCGCGCAGCGCGACCGGCGCGCTCGCCATACCGCTCGAGCTCTACACCGCGCCCGACTTCGCCGCGCGCAGCGCGGCCGAGAACTTCTTGCGCGGTGGCTTCATCGGCCTCCTGGTGGGACTCGCGCTCTGCGCGCTGGCGCTCTACGCGCTGGTGCGCAACACCGCCTACGCCTATTACTGCCAGTACCTGGTGGCCTTCGGTCTGCTGATGGCGGCCATCGACGGCTATGCCATGCAGTTCCTGTGGCCGCACGCGCCACTGGCTCAAGCCGTGCTGCCGGCCGCACTGCTTGCGCTGACCAATGTCACCGGCACCTTGTTCGTGCGCAGCTTCCTGGGCCTCCCGCGCCTGCTTCCCGCGAGCGAGGCGCCGTTCGCGGCGTTTTGTGGCCTGAGCGCGGTCGGCGTGGCGCTGCACCTGTTCCATGGCGACGGGCTCGGCGCGGAGGTGGTGATGCTGGCGGCCACGGGGCTCGACCTGCTCGCCATCTACGGCACCTTCGTCGCGTGGCGCGCCGGCGACCGGGTCGCCGCTTACCTGCTGGTGGGCTGGACGGCCTTCGCCCTCGGCATGTCCGTCACGGTGCTGGAACTGCTGGGCGCGCTGCCGGCCTCGCGCGGCGCGGCGTCGGCCATCCATTTCGGCGCGCTCGGCTACATGGTGGCGCTCGCGACCGGGCTCTGCGATCGGCTGTGGCGCGTGCAGCGCGCGCGCGCCAGCCAGGTAGCCGCGGCCAACGCCGATCTCGCGCGTCTCAACGCGAGCCTCGAGCAGCGTGTCCTGGCTCGCACCCAGGAGCTCGAGGCGCGCAACCGCGAGCTCTCGGAACTGGCGGTGCGCGACGGCCTGACCGGCCTGTACAACCACAGCGCCACCATCGAACTGCTCGAGCAGCTGCTGCAACAGAGCGGCCGCTACGAATTCCCGGTGGCGGTGATGATGCTCGACCTCGACAACTTCAAGCAGCTGAACGATGGCCACGGTCACCAGGTCGGCGACCTGGTGCTGGAGGAGGTGTCGCGCACCTTGCTCGAATCGGTGCGCGGCTCGGACCTCGTCGGGCGCTACGGCGGCGAGGAGTTCCTGGTGGCGCTGTCCCACGCCGACGTGCTCGCGGCGCGCGAGTACGGCGAGCGGCTGCTGGGCCGCATCCGCGAGCTGAAGGTCAGCGACACCGCCATCAGCGCGAGTCTCGGCATCTCGGTGTTCCATCCCCGCGGCCACCGCGCCTCCGCCCGCGACGTGATCCGCCGTGCCGACGAGGCGCTCTACCGCTCCAAGCGCGAGGGCCGCGACCGGCTGACGGTCGACAGCCTGAGCCTGGTGGTGGCCAAGGAGGTCGAGCGCCGCGCCGAGACTCCGCCCAAGCGACCTTGATCCCCCGGGGGCACGCGCCCCTACGCCCGATCCGCCGGCCGGTGACGGGCAAAGCGCGGCGAGTCCGGGTATCCTTGACGGCCCCGCAAACTCGATAAGCAGTCCCATGAGCGCTGTCAGCCAAGACCTTCGTTCCGCCGCCATCGGCGCCACCCACACTCCGGTCAACCAGGGCCGCATGGAAGTCTCCACGCCGCTCTACCAGCTCATGGTCGAGGAGGTGCTACCCGGGCTCGGCATGGAGCCGCAGGCGTTCTGGGCGATGCTCGAGGACCTGATCACCGAACTCGCGCCGAAGAACAACATCCTGCTGCTGAAGCGCTACAAGCTGCAGGCCTCGATCGACACCTGGCACCAGTCGCGCTGCGACGCGCCGCACGATCACGGCCAGTACAAGAAATTCCTGGAGAAGATTGGCTACCTGCTGCCCGAGGGCCCGGACTTCACCGTCAACCCCACGCACATCGATGACGAGATCGCCTTCCTCGCCGGTCCGCAGCTGGTGGTGCCGGTCAAGAACGCGCGCTACGCGCTGAACGCGACCAACGCGCGCTGGGGCTCGCTGTACGACGCGCTCTACGGCTCGGACGTCATCGCCGAGACCGACGGCGCGCAGAAGGCCGGGGCCTACAACCCGGTGCGCGGCGCCAAGGTCATCGCCTACGCGCGCCAGTTCCTCGACGCCGCCGCGCCGCTCGCGAGCGGTTCCCACGCCCACGCCACCGCCTACCAGGTGGTGGGCGGCCAGCTCGCGGTGGTGCTCGGCAACGGCGAGACCGTCGGGCTCGCGACGCCGGAGAAGTTCGTCGGCTACAACGGCGCGCCCGAGTCGCCGCGCGAGGTGCTGCTGAAGAACAACGGCCTGCACGTCATCATCCAGATCGACGCCGAACACCCGGTCGGCCGCACCGACGCCGCGCACATCAAGGACCTGGTGCTGGAATCGGCGGTGACCACCATCCAGGACTGCGAGGACTCGGTGGCCGCGGCCGACGGCCCGGACAAGGCGGAGGTCTACCGCAACTGGCTGGGCCTCATGAAGGGCACGCTCACCGACACCTTCGAGAAGAACGGCAAGCGCATGACCCGCGCGCTGGCGCCCGATCTCGAGTTCCTCGATCCGCAGGGCAAGCCGCGGACGCTGCACGGCCGCGCGCTGCTCCTGGTGCGCAACGTCGGCCACCTGATGACCAATGAAGCGGTGCTCTTGAAAGGCGAGGAAGTGCCGGAAGGCATTCTCGACGCGGTCATCACCGCGACCATCGCGCTCTATGATCTGCGCGGGCTCGGCAGCCTGCGCAACTCGCGCGCCGGCTCGATGTACATCGTCAAGCCGAAGATGCACGGGCCCGAGGAAGTGGCCTTCGCCTGCGAGGTGTTCGACAAGGTCGAGGACAAGCTCGGGCTCGCGCGCCACACGCTCAAGATCGGCATCATGGACGAGGAGCGTCGCACCACGGTGAACCTCAAGGAATGCATCCGCGCGGCCAAGGATCGCATCATCTTCATCAACACCGGCTTTCTCGACCGCACCGGCGACGAGATCCACACCTCCATGGAAGCGGGCGTGATGGTGCGCAAGGAGGCGATGAAGCAGGAGAAGTGGATCAAGGCCTACGAGAACTGGAACGTCGACATCGGACTCGCCTGCGGGCTGCAGGGCAAGGCGCAGATCGGCAAGGGCATGTGGGCCAAGCCGGACCTGATGGCCGAGATGGTCGCGACCAAGGACGCGCATCTCAAGGCCGGCGCGAGCACCGCCTGGGTGCCGTCGCCGACCGCCGCGACCCTGCATGCCATGCACTACCACCACATCAACGTGTGGGAGGTGCAGAACGAGCTGAAGAAGCGCCCGCGCGCGAGCCTGGACGACATCCTCACCATTCCGCTGCTCGGCGACACGCCGCTGACCCGCGAGCAGGTGCAGGCGGAACTCGACAACAACTGCCAGGGCATCCTCGGCTACGTGGTGCGCTGGATCGACCTCGGCATCGGCTGCTCCAAGGTGCCGGACATCCACGACGTCGGGCTGATGGAAGACCGCGCGACCCTGCGTATCTCGAGCCAGCACATCGCCAACTGGCTGCGCCACGACTACGTGCGCCGGCGCCACGTGCTCGAGACCTTCAAGCGCATGGCGGTGGTGGTCGACCGGCAGAACGCCGGCGAGCCGGGCTACAAGCCCATGTCCGCCAACTTCGACGAGTCGGTGGCTTTCCAGGCCGCCTGCGAGCTGGTGTTCGGCGGCGTCCACCAGCCGAACGGCTACACCGAACCGGTCCTCCATCGCCGTCGGCGCGAGCTGAAGGCCGAGGGCGCCGGCCGCTGAGCAGGCGGGGCTGCCCGGTCTGACCGGGCAGCCATCCAGAAAGCTCCACTTCGGTCGATATCCCTCACATTGGGGCTGGTCTCTTTCCGCTGTGTCACTTAAGATTTAGGCTCCAAGTCCCAGTATTTATTTGGGATTCCAGAGCGGCCGTGGTCCAGGCGCGTCCTTCTAGGGGCGGGGCGCGCGCAGTGATGCCGACCAGGCCGGCCGGAATGGCGAGGGCGTTGGGGTGTTGAGCAAGTTGATCCAGTGCGTGCTGGCGCTCGGCCTGTGGCTGGGCGGCGCGGCCGCGGCCGTCGCCGAGGACGATCCCCACGCGGCGGTGTTCGCCGAGTCGCAGTATCCATCCGCGGTGCAGTGCGCGAGCTGCCATCCCAAGGTGTTCTGGGAGTGGGCGGTGTCCAATCACGCCTACGCTTCCATCTCGCCCATGTTCCACAAGTTCGAGCAGGCCATCAGCGACCTGGCCTCGGGCACCATCGGCACCTTCTGCGTGCGCTGCCACGCGCAGATCGGCACGCAGATGGCCGAACCGCGCGAAGCGCCGCTGTGGGAGCGTTCGCCGATTTCCCGCGAGGGCATCACCTGCGTGACCTGCCACCGCGTCTCGGCGCAGTTCGGCAAGGTCAACGGTGAGCGCCACGTCGAGCCGGGCGACATCAACAAGCCCATCTACAACACCGGCGTCGGCCAGGCCTATGCCGAGGTGGCCGGCAAGTCCGCCGAGTACGGCGTGTCGCTCTCGCCCGGCCAGCCGGGCACGCCCATGCACGCGGCGCCGATCAAGTTCGAACAGATCTCCAAGAGCGAATTCTGCGTGTCCTGCCACCAGGTGGCGGTGCATCCCGGCATCAAGCTCGAAGTGGTGTGGGACCAGTACCGCGGCGCGCCGGCGGCCAAGGAGGGCATCAGCTGCCAGGCCTGCCACATGGGCAAGGTGCCCGGCGAGCCGCTCGGCTACGAGACCTGGCCCATCGCGGTCGTCAACGGCCAGACGGTCGGCGACCCGGGCCAGCGCCATTCCAATCACATGATGTTCGGCCCGGGCTATCCCATCGCCCACCCCGGCATCTTCCCGTTCAATCCCCGCGCGCAGCGCTGGGGCATCGAGACCTGGCTCAAGTTCGACTACCGCCAGCCCTGGGGCGATCCGGCCTGGGAAGACAAGGTCGAGAAGGGCGAGATCAAGGCCGAGTTCCCCGCCGAGTGGGCCGCGCGCGCCGACCGCGAGGAAGCGCGCTACGTCATCTCGCTGAACGAGAAGCTCCTGAACGACAAGAAGCGCTCGCGCATCGAAGTGATGGAGAACTCGATGAAGATCGACGGGCCGTTCTTCAAGGACGAGCCCAAGGTCGGCACCAAGCTCAAGCTGCATTACCTGCTGACCAACGTCGACAAGGGCCACAACCTGCCGTCCGGCTCGCTCGGCGCGCAGCCCGAACTGTGGTTCAACGTCGCGCTGATCGATCCGGATGGCCAGCGCGTGTGGGAGTCCGGCTACGTCGACAGCAACGGCGACATGGCCGACATCCACTCGCTGGACGTGGCGGCCGGCAAGGTGCCCTACGACAGCCAGCTGTTCAACCTGCAGACCAAGTTCCTGACCACCAACGTCAAGGGCACGGACCGCGAGATGTACCTGCCGGTCAATTTCGACTTCGACCAGCTGCCGCACATCCGCCCGCCGGGCGTGCCGACCACGGTGCTGAACCATCCGCCCTTCATTCGCATGGAGGGCCGCAGCCTGCCGCCGTTGGCATCGCGCAAGATCAAGTACTCGATCCCGGCCTCGGCGTTGGCCAAGCCGGGCAAGTACAAGCTGCAGTCGCGCATGCGCAGCCGCGCCGAGCCGATCTACTTCATGAAGTTCGTCGGCGCGACCGTGGACATGGAGCAGTCGATCAACGAGTGGATGATCGACATCCACCCGCAGGCAGCGGAGTTCGAGGTCAAATGAGCGCGCGCACCGTTCCTACCCTGGTGGCGGCCGCGCTGGCCGCGATCCTGGCCAGCGGCACGCAGGCCGCCGAGCTGCCGCGTCGCAAGCCGGTGACGGAGACGACCCTGCCGGCCATACCGGAACCGACCGACGGCAAGGTGCATGGCGAGCATTCCAAGCCGCGCCAGGTGGAGATGTCGCCCCACGCCGCGCCGGCCGAGGTCACGCGCGAGCTGTTCGGGCCCGATCCGAGCTACGCGGAGAAGCCCTACGACGTCAAGGCGCAGCTCGCGATCTACGGCGGCAAGCGCGCAGTGGTGGGCCCGCGGCCGCCGATAGAGTGGGGGTATCCCATGTACCAGCCGGGGCCGCTCGGCAACGGCATCACGATCTTCGGCGACAAGAACCCGGCGCGTCCGCAGCTTCTCGCCTACGGCGACTTCCGCATCGGCCCCGGCTATAACGACAACGGCAAGGTCGACACCGGCAACTTCGCCGCGCGCCTGAACCTCGATCTCGATCTGCGCCTGACCGCCACCGAGCGCATCCACGCCTTCCTGCGTCCGCTCGATCGCAACCGCGTGGGGCGCTTCACCCGCGTCGAGTTCGCCGGCAACCAGCGCGATCACTTCGGCGATCACGAGATCCTGCTCGACGCCGTGCCCGAGACCCTGTTCTTCGAAGGCGACCTCGGTCAGATCGCCGCCGGCATCACCGACGAGTACAACCTCTACGACATTCCGATAGCCTTCGGCCTGATGCCGATGGTGCTGCAGAACGGCATCTGGATGGACGACGCGATCCTCGGCGGCGCGATCACCATCCCGGCGCGGAACAGCGCGCTGCTCGACATCTCCAACATGGACATCACCTTCTTCGCCGGCTCCGATCGCGTCACCACCGGCGCGCTCCTGAAGAACGGCCAGAAGGAAGACCACGGCGCCAATCTCTATGGCACCGCGATCTTCATCGAGATGCGCGAGATGTACATCGAGGCCGGCTACGGCTACACCGACGACACGCGCAACTTCCTCGGCAGCGACGTCAGCTATCACAACCTCACGGCCGCCGTGACCAAGCGCTACTTCGGCAAGGTGTCGAACTCGCTGCGCATGATCTACAACTTCGGCCAGGACGATCCGGGCCGCGGCCTGCGGCGCACCGCCGACGGCTGGCTGCTGCTGATCGAGAATTCGCTCATCACCAGCAAGCCGTTGACGCTCGTGCCCTACGCGAACTTCTTCTTCGGCTCGCGGCGCCCGCAGTCGCTGGCGCGCGACTTCGGCGCGGGCGGCGTGCTGCGCAACACCGGCATCAACTTCGAGACCGACGGTCTGACCGGCTTTCCCAAGCTCGACGACACCGCCAACGACACCTGGGGCGGCGCGCTCGGCGTCAGCTACCTGTTCAACCTCGAGCAGCAGGTGGTGGTGGAAGTCGCGGGGCTGAATCCCTTCGACGCGGACAACGAGCCCGGGCGCGTCGCCAAGGGCCACCAGTACGCCTTGGGCGCGCGCTACCAGCGGCCGCTAACCAAGCGATGGATCTTCCGCACCGACGCGATCTACGGGGTGCGGGAGCACGAGGCGAACCTGGCCGGCATTCGTGCCGAGATGCGCATGAAGTTCTGAGCATGGCGGCGACCACGAGCGGAGCGGGAATCATGAAGGCGATACGCTCGCTGATGCTGGTCGGCTTGCTGCTGTCCGCGCTCGCGGCCGCGGCCGGCGAGGCGCTGCCGAGCCTGCCGGTCGATCGCGATGCGCGCTTCCTCGGCGTCGACACCTGCGGCTCGAGCGAATGTCATGGCTCGCAGGAGCCCTGGCGCAACGCGACCGTGAGCATGAAGGAGCGCCTGGTGTGGCAGGCCCACGATCCGCACGCCAAGGCCTACGAACACCTCGCGGGCGACAAGGGCCAGGCCATCGCGCGCAAGTTCGGCGTGGCCGACGCCACCGCGGCGCCCGAATGCCTGGCGTGCCACAGCACCTTCGTGCCGGCCGCGCAGCGCGGCCCGAAGTTCTCCTTGAGCGCCGGCGTGGGTTGCGAGAGCTGCCACGGCCCCGGCAGCCAGTTCCTGAAGGCGCACGTGCAGCCGACCTCGCGTCACGAAGACAGCGTCGCGGCCGGCATGTACCCGACCAACCTCGCCGCGCCGCGCGCGGCACTGTGCCTGTCCTGTCACCAGGGCGACGAGCAGCGCGGCATCACCCACGCGCTCTATGGCGCCGGCCATCCGCGCCTGCGTTTCGAACTCGATACCTACGGCGCGGCCCAGCCCTATCATTACTTGGCCGATGCCGATTACCGTCGGCGCAAGCCGCTGGCCTCGCATCTCGAACTGTGGACCGCCGGACAGCTGCGCGCCGCGCGCCTGCTGCTCGGCCAGGTGGAGCGGGCGCACGGCAAGGGCCTGTTCCCGGAACTCGCCAACTACGACTGCCAGGCCTGCCACCGGCCGATCGGCACGGATGCCGACTACCGCCCGCGCCCCGGCGTCGGCCCGGGTGGCCTGTCGGTCAACGATGCGCCGCTGCTCGCGCTGCGCGCGGTGGCGAGCGTGGTGGCGCCGACGGAAGTCGACGGTCTGCGCGAGGACACCCGCGCATTGCAGACCGCGTTGTTCGATCGCGAACGGCGCACGGCGACGGTGGCGCGCCTGGGCAGCCGCCTGGACACGCTGGCGCGCGCCTGCGAGGCCCGCGGCCGGCGGGACGGCGACACCGCGGCGGTG